>NZ_JMKT01000008.1:0-368578 GCF_000686525.1 Desulfonatronovibrio hydrogenovorans DSM 9292 | reverse complement strand
TGTACATACATAATCATCAGCCCCAGATGGCCAGTCTTCGTGTCTGATATCTACAGTCCCGTCTGAAGCATCTGTACAGGCAGTATAGTTATCAAATTGCCATCCGCCTGCAATATTTGTTGCACTACCTTCTGCACATGCTGTAGCTGCAGCAGCAGATGAATCTTCTCCACTTACCAGCTCTTCAGCAAAAGTCAGGTAAACATTAGCTCTTATTGCACCACATGCTCCCAGACCTGCCGCATCTCTGGCATCTTCCTGCAGATTAATAAATCTGGGTACAGCCACTGCAGCCAGAATACCCAGAATAACTATCACTGCAACCAGTTCAATCAAAGTAAAACCACCCTGTCCGCCTTTAACATTTGTCATCTTCATGAATTCTCCTTTTGGCCTTTGCAGGCACGTTGTTATCAAAAAAATCCAACCCAGCCTGAATACGCTAAAACAATTTTCTGACAATTCTAGTCATCTCCCTGCATTAACAGCAAGCGTAATGCCATAGTAAAAAATTACGCTTAAGCACCTCCATTAGACCATTTGAACCAGATCCCACATGGGCATGAAAATGGCCAGGGCAAAAAAGCCAACTACCCCTGCCAAAGCCACCATGAGCACCGGGCCCAGAATCTCAGACATGCGATTGACCATATAGGCAACTTCATCATCATAGTGGACTGAAATATCATGCAGCATTTCATCAAGGTTGCCTCCTTCCTCTCCAACGGCCACCATGTTAATCACCATTGGCGTGAAATATCTGGCGGATTTCAATGGACCGGCTATGCCCCGGCCTTCCCTGAGTTGGACCTGAAGCCTGTCAAACTCCCGGGAAATGGCTTCATTGCCAATGGTTCTGGATAAAATGGACAAAGTATTGATCACGGAAATTCCACTGGCCTGAAGTATTGAAAAAATACTGGCAAACCTGGCCATTGCCCCTTTGATAAGTACTGGCCCCAGTACTGGCAGCTTCAGCAAAAGCCGGTCCTTGTGGAGCCGACCGGTTGGGGTTCTGACATACAGGATCAGACAAAGGGCAGAGAATAAAAAAGCAGATAAAGAAACCGGCCAGTAGACAATCAGCCATTCATGCAGGCTGATGGTAATCCTGGTGGGCAGGGGGAGTTCAATCCCGGCCGACACAAAGGCCTGAACAAACTGAGGCATGACAAAACCAAGCAGGAAAAAAAACGCCCCTGTCAAAGCCATGACCACTATCAAGGGATATCTAAGGGCAGACTTGATATCCGACCTGACCTTATGCTCGTGCTGCAACAGATACACCAGGCGATCAAAGACCTCTGGCAGCCTTCCGCTGGTTTCTCCGGCATGAACCATGCTGCAGTAAAGTGGAGAAAAGACATTTGGATGCTTCCGGAAAGACTCATAGAGGGTCAGGCCTGAGTCGATATCTGTGGCAATCTGCTCAGCAGCGCGACGAAGTTTGACATTCTCGGTCTGTTCCCCCATTACGCCCCACAAGCTGCTCATGGGCAGTCCGGCCTTGAAAAGCGTCCTGAACTGTTTGGTAAAAAGAATCAGCTCAGCAATATTCACTCTTACCAGGGTCTGTCCCAGTCCTTTGGTCAAAGCTGCAAGGCCCGCCCTGGATGCAGGCCGGACCTTGACAGGGATCAGGTTCTGCCTGGCCACGCGCTCCATTGCCTCATCAGATGACCGGGCCTGTATGACCCCGGCAACCTTTTTGCCCGCCTGATTTATGGCCTGATAAGAATAATCCATGCCTGCTGCCCTGTCTTCTCCGCCTCTAAGCCATTACCACCGTCAGAGCTTCCTCCACAGTGGTGATCCCCTGACAAACCTTGCGGGCTGCATCATCGCGCAAAGTCGAAAGTTTGCCAGCCTCCACACACTGTCTGGTGATCTCCCCTGCCGAAGCCCGGCCCATGATCATATTCTGGACCTCATCATCAATAATGAGTATTTCAAAAACCGCTGTCCTGCCCTTGAAGCCTGACCCCCCACAATTGTGACAACCCTTTCCGTGCAGGAATTTACAGCCAGGGGAGGATTCCAGGCCCAGACTGGCAAGTCCGGCTTCAGCTGGTTCATAGGGCTCGGCACAATTTGGACAAACCTTACGGACAAGACGCTGGGCAAAGGAAACCAGAAGAACTGAAGATATGAGAAAAGGCTCAATCCCCATGTCCAGAAGTCTTACTATTGCCCCGGCCGCACCGTTAGTATGGACTGTAGACAAGACCTTATGTCCGGTCATGGCCGCCTGGACAGCTATATTTGCGGTCTCTCTGTCCCTGATCTCCCCCACCATAAGGACATCCGGGTCTTGACGCAAAATTGAACGCAAGCCCGATGCAAAGGTCATCCCGGCTCTGTGATTAAGCTGAACCTGCCTGATTCCCTTAACCCTGTATTCAACCGGGTCTTCCAGGGTGATTATATTTACATCAGGCTGGTTTATCTGCTTGAGTATTGCATACAGACTGGTGCTTTTGCCACTCCCGGTCGGCCCGGTAGACAGGATCATGCCGTATGGCTTTGTGATTATTGATTTAACTTTTTCCAGGTCGGATTTCCCCATTCCCAACTGTTCCAGGGTGTACATGCCGGCACTCATGTCCAGCAGGCGCATGACCAGATTTTCACCGTAAATGGTGGGCAGAGATGAGACGCGCATGTTGATCTCCCGCTGGTCCATAGTAACTGTAAAACGGCCATCCTGGGGCACCCTGGTCATGGAGATATCCATGTGGGCCAGAATCTTGATTCTGGAAATCATGGCTGGAAAAAGTTTTTTCGAGGGTGCCGGGACCTCCCTCAGCCTGCCGTCAACCCTGAATCGAATCTGAACTTTGTCCTTATCCGGACTGATATGGATATCGCTGGCTTTATCATTAACAGCCTGGGCAATTATGGAGTTCACCAGCCTGATGACCGGGGCCTGATCGGCTTGAACTTCCAGCGCATCTACGTCCATTTCTCTGGAATCTGAAGTCAATACATCAACATCATCAACTGGCGTAATCTCACCGACGCTCTCAAGAACATCATCAATTCCGGAATACATTCCATACATTGTAGTAAAAAGTTGATACAGTTCGGACTGGGTGCAGACTATCGGCTCAACTTCAAGGTCAGCGTAAATCTCAAGGCTATCCAGGGCATCGATATCCAGGGGGTCGGACATGGCCACAACCAGGACCCGCCCTTTCAGGTAAAGCGGAACCGTTCCATGCTGTCTGGCAATGTCCGGGGGGATCACATCAGCCATGGCCATTTCCAGGATATGTTTTTCAGGAGAGTACCTTGGTATCCGAAGCTGTCTGCTCAGAAGATCAACAATGTCCTCTTCCCGGCAATAGTCATGCTGCACCAGGAATTGACCCAGCTTGACACCAGAACCCTTACTGTCCTTTAGCGCTGACTGCAGCTGGGATTCAGTAAGAATACCTTCCTGGACAAGCATTTCACCAAGACGATATCTTTTTCGCATCAGTTGTTTTCCGTTTGTTCATCTTGACTGGCTGATATTTTTTTCATTAGTCCGCGTCCGGTTCTCATTGGCTCACAAGGATCATAACAGCAGATCCTGGTCTCCCAGACTGAGTAATTGGACACTTACAGCGTCTTTATCTTTAGCCATACTCTCCATCAAGGGGGATGCATCTGCCGGGTCAGAAAAACTCCTGCCCCAGGCCACATAGTAGGTCAGGCCGTCCTGGTTACTCCAGACCGACAGGATACGAAGGGTCCTGTGGTTTAACCTCATCAGCACTTCATATGCTCTATCCAGTTCATTAAACCTGCCCAAAACGATCCAGTTTTGCTCGTGCTCAGCTGGAGGCCTGGGCTCAAAAGTCGGGAGATATACTTTCTGGCCTTGAAAGATCCTGCTCATATCTGAAATATGCGGATTGAGCTCCCCAACCTGGAGCACCATGCCCTGGCTTGAGCGTCCGTATATCCTTTGAAGCATGTTCCACAAGTTCTCATCCTTGCCTACGGTAACAAATCCAAGCTGGTCCGGAATGGAATCTGTCATCCTGACAGGACTGCTTCCAGACCGGTCTGGCTGAGTCCAGGGAATTCCACCGGCAATTGACCCTGCCTCGTCCGCAGAGAGAAAAGCCCCAAGTCGATCCCTGACGGTCTGACCTGCATTGATATCAGAAGGATGCCCATCTGTCCGGGTGGTGGTTATGGACCCGCCATCTTTTTGGATGTGCCCAAAATAAAATACAAAGCCGGCTCCGGCTAATAAAACAGCCAGGACCAGAAAGGCCCGTGTCCAGGGAAAAAAACCGGCTGGCTCAGGCTGATTACTCCAGGCCCTTTTGACCAGAGCTGGGGTCACCCTTTTTTTGTTGGTAATGATCATCAAAAGCATCAACCGATGACACAAGTTGATAATTCTTCTGGGGTAGCCTTTGGTCAGGGAATAAATGGTCTTTGTGGCTGAACGGGTAAAATTCAGAGATGGACGATCTATTGAACGATAGTCCAAAGCCTTTTCCAGACGATAGCTGATCATCGCAGCTGCATCCTGACGGCTTAGTGGCCCAAGGAAACAAGTCGTGCTTATTCTGTCGGCAAAATTGGGATGTTCCTTCAAAGCAGCTTGAAATTCATTCTGAGCAAAAATAATGATCTGCAGCATTTTATGCTCATTGGTTTCATAGTTGAGCAATTCCCTCAGTACTTCCATACAGGCGGATGAAATCTTCTGACCTTCGTCCACAATAAGTACAATATTCTTTTTCTGCTCAACAGTTTTGAGAAAAAGATAATTCTTGATCAATTCTTTATACCCTGAAGCCCATGCAGGAAGACGATCTCCAGAACTGGATGATCTGAACATGGAGTTAAGGCGCCCAAGCATTTCAACTTCGCTTGCAAAGGAAGGATCAAGAATCAGATGGGTTTCAATATCCGGGTCGTCCTGAAGGTTGCGGATAAGCATGCGGCATATGGTGGTCTTGCCGGTACCAACTTCCCCCAGCACCACGCAAAGACCACGTTTGAGACGAATGGAGATCTCAAGTTTCTGCAGACAGTCCAGGTGAATGGCAGATTCGAAAAAAAAGTTCGGATCCGGCGAATTGGAAAAGGGATCTGTTTGAAAGTCCAGAAGTCGGTAATATTCCATCTACAACCAGGGGATCAAAATTCAAGTTGCTGATTAAGCTTATGTAATACTTGGTCACCGGTAGAAGTTTTTTGCTGCCGGTCCATCTTCAGCCAGGGGAAGGCAACCTTACCTGTCATCAACAGTCCTGTAAGGCAGGATATGAGGCGTAATAAAGATCAGAACCTCTTCCATGAACTGGCCGCGATAGTCCCGCCTGAACAATGCTCCAAGTCCAGGAATATCCTTGAGTCCGGGCACGCCTTCATTGCCTATGGAACTCCGCTCCCTTGTCAGGCCCGAGATAACAATAGTCTCTCCGTCTGCCACAACCAGGTTAGTTTCGGTCTGCTTCTTGATTATGAACGGATTACCCAGGACATCACGACTGGTGTCCACTTCGTCCTTTTTCACCCGGACTCCCAGCTTTAAGTACTCTTCATCAATGATGTTCGGAGTAATTTCAAGGCGGAGCACAGCGTCTTCAAATTTGACCTCAGGATCTCCGTCTCCGTCCCTGGAAACAAAAGGAATCCTTTCTCCATTTTCAGTAAAAGCCATCTGGTTGTCCAGGGTAGTAATGGAAGGGGAAGACAGAATGTTCAGCTTCCCTTGAGACTGCAGGGCAGAAAGCTGAAACTCAAGAATATTTCCGCCCATAACTCCATACAAAAGATCCAGGGTTGCCCCTGGTCCATCATTGAACTCAGCAGGAAAGCTGATGCTGGAGTCCTCTCCAATAAAAAACCGTTCATTGCCTCTGGCTATTACCCCTGACCTGTATCTTCCTCCCCATTGAACCCCGAGCTCTCTGGCCGTATCCTGGGTCGTTTCCACGATATGCGCCTTCAACAGCACCTGAGGCCTTGGCTGATCAAGATTCTCCAGAAGCCTGATCATCCTTCTGGTATCATCTGCTACTGCCTGGATGATAAGAGCATTGTTATGTTCATCTACCTCAACCGACCCCCGGATATTGCCATCACGATCAGTGGTCAGAAATCTCTCCAGATTGGCCTTGAGCATCTCGGCATTGGAGTAGCGCACTCTAACCACTGAAGTCTGCAGCCGCTCAAAGCGCCTTGCCTCGGCATAAGCTGCTGCCCGCTCATTTTTGACATGCTCTACTTCAATATCCCTTCGCATGTCATCAATGCTCATCACCCGGAGCATATTCCCTTCCCAGTTATAAGTGAGGCTCTGGGTGCGCAAAACCCCAAGGAAGGTCTGATCCCATGGAGAGTTATTAATATTCAGACTCATATTTCCCTGGACACTGTCACTCATAATAATGTTCTTGTCTGCTGCTGTTGCCAGGGCTCGCAAGACTATCCGAACGTCCACGTCCCTCATTCTCATGGTGACATTATTTCCAGGCAGAGGCCGAGCCGGTTCCCTTTCCTCAGAAACATCATCCAGGGTTGTAAAAATATCTGTTACATCAACTTTTGTCTCTTTGGGCGGAGGAGAAAAACCCCTTGATTCCTGGGCCAGTTCCCTCCATTGATCAAAAAAAGAATCCTCTGCTGATTTTTGAGGAGCTGCGCAGCCCAAAATAAAAAAAACAGGAAGAGCCCAAAACAGGTAACCCCTTCTGAAAAGACGTCCCCAAAAAAGACTGGACACTCTATCATTCAACGGCATTGGTTTGGTCATAAAAAATTGTTACTGCCTGATTACTGTTGCGGGACTTTATCGTCACCTGGTTAGATGAAATTGACCTGACCCAAAAGCCTCCTTGAGCCAGTTCGTCTCCGACTTGATATTCAACTCCATTAATCACAGCTATACGCCGATCTCCGACTTCAATATAACCGTTGAACTCCAGGGGGCCTGGATGATGAGATTCCGGAATTAACGGTTCTTCAAGATCTGTCCACCTCTGAAATGGGTTGTTCTCCCATTCAACACGCGCTGCCTCCAGAATATACTTCTCCTTGGCACTGATTTTCAACTGGTCGACTGTATTGTTCGCCCCCTGAGCAAAATGGCTGGCTTCAGCCACCTCTGCCTCTATTCTTCTCTTGGTATCACCGGAAAAGAGATACATGGTCGAGAGCTCATACAGGCCATAGCCGATGGCGATTATCATCAGAGTGACTAATAGGCTTTGCCGTGATAACATAATTCTAGTGCTAAAGGTTAAAAACAGAGCCAGCAGGTCATGACATGGTAATCCAGAGTTTCATCACATAACGCATGCCTTCAGCCCGCTTTTGAATCTCCAGAGTTTCATAACCTCCAAAAAAAGGGACCTCCACCAACTCAAGAATGAACTTCCTGAGATCATCCAACTGACCTGACAGCTCCACTTGAGCGGCAAATTTCCCCCCTCCCCTTTCCAAAGACTTGGGGATGGGAGTAAGCCTGACCTCCTCCAGCCCGCTGTCATGAATCACTTGTTTTATCGCTGCAATAGCACCATCAATATCTTCAACATGCCATGCCTCCAAAGGGCCAAAGGAGACTGGCAGATAGTCCTGGCTGGCCTCCAGCTCCATTTGAAGCTGTTGATAAACAGGATAAAGAGCGCCGTGCTCCTCTAGAATAGCTTTAATATTCAAAATCTCTGCCCTTAATATGTCCTTTTCCTTGGCCTTGGGCTGAATGCCGGTCAGATAAATAACCGCCAAAACAAACCCGGCTAAAATTAAGTAGTAAAATGAAGGGCGTAAAAGCTTTAAGTCACTGATAAAAGCCATATCATGTCTCTCCAACCCCGATATTGATCACAAACCTCAAAACCTGTCCGTGTCCGGATAAGTACTCATTATTGCTGGCATGGATTCTGACCTCATCAAATAGAGGCGATCTTTTAAGTTTAAATAAGAAACCTGAAAGACTGGCATCCAGCATGGCTGGTTCACCTTGTACCAATCCGTTCAGCGTGACCATCCCTTCCAGTTTACGGGTTTGATTCTCCAAAGCCTTGTCCAGGTCAAGACGAAAGCTTAAGAGTTTTATATTGTCAGGTATAAGGGACACAAGTTCGCTCATCACTGCAATGCCCTTGTAGTTATTGATCAGATCGTTCAGTTCAGTTTTCTGAACCTGCAATTCACTTGACAGACTTTGCACCAGATCCCTGTTAACCAGAAAGTCAAGTTCCTCCACCTGGCTGCTCAAGACCGACAGTTCAGCCTTCTTGGCACTGAGCTGTTGAGTTCCGACCCAAAGATAGGCTCCAGCAGCCAGCACAGCAGCCATCCCCAGAACAGCGGCCAGCATATTTATCCTGCCGGATAAAACCTGGTCCCTTCTGTTGTCCGCTGTAAAAAGGAAGTTAGGGGTTATATTGTTGTCAGAAATGGCTAAAGCTGTTGCAAGTGAAAGGCTTGAGCGTTCAAATCTGTCCAGAGATGCCGTTGAAGAAAAAAGTGGCGAAACAAAACGAAAAGGATCAATTTGCTCAGTATCTATAGCTAATTGTTGGGAAAAAAAATCTGTCACACCTGGCAGGCCAGCTGGCAGTCCGGCAATTAGTATTTTTTTGACCGGCTTATGTCCCTGAACATTGACAAAATGATTCAAGGTCCTTTCCACCTGTCTGACCAGTCTTCTAAGCACCGGAGCAATCAAAGAACGCTTATCAAGGGCGTCTGTCCCCGGATCTTTAATCATTGAAGCCAGGTACTCATACGCTTTCTTTGTGGATGTATCCTGCTTCCCAGGCTGTTTTAAATGGTCCACTTCCAGTGAAGCTTCCGGGCCCGGCCAGCTTTGATCTTGTCCTTTTTCGAGGTCTAATGACTCGGTCAGGCTTTCAATTCCGGTCTTGACCAGACGGCTTAAAAGCAACCGGTCCTGTTCAAAAAGGTCAATCCTTGTGGAATCATGACCTATATGCATCACGGCAAACGGCTCTTGGGCAGTACCCAGCAACTTTCCGGCAAACATATTCCGAAATGCAAATGAAGAAGTAGTAATTCCGTCCAGTTGGTAGCCACTTTTGGAAAAGACCTCTTTAACCCTGAAGAGTTCCGAACGCGACACGATATAGGCACAGGCCAGTTTTTTCTTGACATGTCCTTCAGCAACATCGGCCATTATCTGGTAGTCAAAAAGGTATTCGTCTTTATTGAATCCCTTCTCTTTTACAGCAGTCCAGAATACAGCATTATCCAACCCTTTTTTAACCCAGGGAACCTTGACAGACCAGATCTCAGCCTTGGCAGGAGAAGTCATAGTCCATATTGATACTTGGGAATCTTGGCCCACAAATTCGGAAAAACAGCGCTTGAGAAAGGAGGGGAAGTCCGGATTATCAAAGGTTAAGCCCGATGGAATGGAAAAAACCCTGGCCTTGACCAGTTTCCAGCCACTTGAAGTCCTGCGCACTCTGGCCAGATTCATCAAATGCCCGGAAATATCAACGCCCAGTATGTCCTTGTTTTTTACAGGAAAAAGATTGCGGTTCCTGAACAGGTCGAGGCTGGATAAAAATCTCTTCCTCCCTTGTTTTTTTAACCGAGCTTGATTTCCTGACTGGTTATCCTGATTCTTTTTCCTGATAAGATTCAGAAGGTTTTCGGTTGAAGACAGCTCATTCTCTCTGGCCAAATATACTCCCGCAACTAAAACAAAGTAAAAAATATCCCGCAAGGACCAGGCCTGGGGTCAGTTCCATCTTCCACTTTACTAACTTGCTCAGGTGTCAACCAAGTCCGTCATCATCAATGACAGGGAAATACTTCCACTACATCCTAAACCGCCATGCTGGTCCAAAAAGGGCTAATGTGGTCAACTGGAAATCTAGTACAATCCCTTTAGCATTGCAACAAATCAAGCACCTGGGGCAAGCTTTTCCTAACCTCCTGTCAATAAATAACAATCTGATCATTGCCACGACAGGCCTTAGACTATTTTAACCTGGCTCTGCTCAAAATTACCCAGCAGAACCTGAGCCCAGAATCCAGTTGACACCAGACTCAGGAAGGAATAATAATCTTTCTCTTTCCGCCCCCGTAGCTCAGTCGGATAGAGCACAGGATTCCTAATCCTGGTTAGCCCAAGTTCGAATCTTGGCGGGGGCACCATAAAAATCAAGGGGTTACACTTTAAAGTGTAACCCCTTTTTGTTTTTCACTTAAATTGCCTGGCTTAGCAGCAACTCCTTGACGCAGAAAAAAGACCTTGCCAGTATCTGAAAGGTTGGCAGCGACTTACTGGCAACTGACTGAGATTACATCATCATTTTTTAATGACAAAAATCTCGGCTGATTATTGCGGAAATCTCCCAGGGCCGGGCTTAACTCTCACAAACCCTTTTTAGCCACATAAGCGGCCATGTCAGCCAGACGGCAGGCATAACCCCATTCATTGTCATACCAGGCCATCATTTTGGCTGTTTTGCCCGAGCCACCCATGATCATGGTGAACTCCTCGTCAATTACGCAGGAATTGGACTCAGCAATGAAATCCGAGGAAACCATTGGCTCCCGGGTATAGGCCAGAATACCTTTAAGATTGGTTTGGGAGGCCTCTTCAAATGCCTTTCTGTAGTCCTGAGTAGAAGTACTTTTTTCCAGGATAAGGGTGCAGTCAACCACTGATACAGTGGGCGTGGGCACCCTCAGGGAAAATCCATCTATTTTGCCTTTGAGTTCCGGAATTACCAGAGCCACAGCTTTGGCCGCTCCAGTGGTGGTGGGAATAATATTGCATGCCGCCGCCCTGGCCCGGCGCAGATCCTTGTGAGGCAGATCCAGAATGCGCTGGTCATTGGTATAGGCATGGACCGTGGTCATTGTCCCGTGATCTATCCCGAAATGATCCTGAACCACTTTGACTGCCGGAGCCAGGCAGTTTGTGGTGCAGGATGCATTGGAGATGATGTGATGGCTGGATGGGTCATAGTCCTGTTCATTGACCCCAAGGACAACTGTAATGTCCTCCTGCTTAGCCGGCGCAGAAATGATCACTTTCTTGGCTCCGGCCTGAATGTGCAACCCTGCCTTGGGTCCGGTCCGGAAAATTCCTGTGGACTCCAGAACAATATCCACCCCCAGATCCCGCCACGGAATCTGAGACGGATCACGTTCGGCAAAGCTGGCTATCTCCCAGTCTTCCACTATGATCTTGTCACTTTTTACCTCAACCTGATGGGGAAACCGTCTGTAATTGGTGTCATATTTGAGCAGATGGGCATTGGTGGCAGTGTCGAAAAGATCGTTGATGGCCACAACTTCCAGCTGCTCACTGTGGGTTTCAAGGATGGCCTTGAGCACCTGGCGCCCGACCCGGCCAAAACCGTTGATTCCTATCCTTGCTTTATTCATGCTAACCTCCGGTTTGAACTCCTTGTTTAATCTTCAAACAGCCTGTATTCAAATGCCTCCTGCAGCTCGCAATCAAGCTTAAGCTTTTGATGCAGCCTGGCATTTTCAATGGCAATGGCGCTTAGATTGGCGATAATGGTCATAAACTCAATCTCATCCCTGGAAAATTCCCGGCAGGTATCTGAGTACCCCCTGAGAACTCCGATGACTTTTTCCTCAACCTTCAGGGGCACGACCACAACTGAAGCAATGCCCTCTTCCCTGGCCTTTTCTGGATACTGGAATCTGGAATCAGAGCAGACATCGTTGATGGTCACATTTTTACCGGACAGGGCCTCCTGGTCCAAGCCGCTTTTGGCAACTTCTACCGCCCCTTTGCGCAGGTAACCCTTACTCAGCCCATGGGATGAACCCAGCAGCAGCCTTTTGTCCTCCTTGTCCAGCAATCTGATTGAAGCTGCCTTGAGGTTCATGGCCTCGGTCACCTGACGGGCGATGACCTGAAGCACATTGGCCGGATCAAGGCTGGAGTTGATAACCTTGGCCACTTCATAAAGGGAATGATAGTAATCTTTCTCTTTTGCCATAATCCTTTTCCTCCTTAAAATTTTACCTTTAAATCTCCGGCACCCACAACCGGGAAAGGATATCCTAACCACAGACCAAGTCCTGGCTAAGGACCGTTGCCCGCCAGGCATCCTTAATTGCAACCTGGTCAAGCCTTTGGTACAGGTTATACTTTGATCCGGGCATTGGCAACAAACTGTAAACCCACTAACCTCCAGCCCCTGCCGGACATCCAGTCCCGCGTCAAGAACAGGAGCCGCGATTTGTCTGACCAAAAAATTCATATAGTGGGCTGCGGCCCTGGATCAAGGGAATACCTCACAGCCCAGGCCCAGGTGGCCGTGGATGAGGCTGAAATAGTCATCGGTCCCCAGCAGCTGCTGAATCTTTTCCAGGGTGTTGCCTCCAGATCCATGCCCACTGACAAAGAAATCTCTAAAAGTCTGGACCTGATACAAAGCCTGGTCCGCCAAAAAAACGTTGCAGTCCTGGTCAGTGGTGATCCAGGCTGTTTCAGCCTGGCAAAGCTGATAATCCAGCGGTTTGGAATAAAGAGGTGCCGGGTTGTTCCGGGCATAAGCTCGGTTCAGCTGGCTCTGGCCAGGGTGGGTCTGGAATGGACCAGGGCAAAGGTCTTGAGCGTTCATGGAAGGGATGAGCAAGAAGTTCTGGATCAGATTTTCAACCATAATCCGTGCGTGATCCTTCTGGGCAGGGAATTGACCTGGATGAGCCCGATTGTTGAAAAACTGTCTGATCAAAGAGAGATATTTCTTATGCAGGACCTGGGATTGCCCCGGGAACGCATTTCAACAATTAAGAAAAAAAAAGACACTGAAGCTGAAATTTCTTCAAAATCACTCCTGGTGATATTTTCACCTCAAAGTATACCAGGCCAGGAGAGCTGAACAAAAACTATCCAGTGCCTGCTATGTGCACATTCTTCTGAGCCAGTCAGGGACCCGGATGGGTCTGCCCTGTCCATTGACACAGGCATGTCCTGTATTGCCCATCGCCAGGACCACGGACTTATCATGATTGACAACCTCATATGTAAAATCAAATGAAGCTCTGCCCCACCTGCTGATGGCTGCTCTGATGTACAGTAAATCATCGAATCTGGCCGGCCTGGAATATTTACATTCAGCCTTAGTGACCGGCAGAAAGACTCCTTTCTCCTCGATGGCAAGGTAACTGATGCCCCGTTCGCGAATATAGGTACTCCTGGCCATTTCAAACCAGTGAAGATAGTTGGCGTAATACACCACACCCATGGCATCAGTCTCGCCATAAGATACTCTGTGCAGATGCCAGGTTTCTGGAACGGGGAAATCAGTAGCTGGTTGATTCATACCTGTGGGGATTTTCCGTTAAAGGTTGAGAAAGGCTTGCCCGGAAAAAATGCACCAAGCCGGATTACTCCAGGGCAAAAGCCAGCAGGTCATGCCCCTTTTCTATGGTCAGCCCGGTCCGGGCTGCCTGGACTTCGCTGAACACTTCCGGTCCTTCAAGCTCTTTTTTGCTGTCATAAACAAGGAAAGGCACCGGATCCCTGGCATGAGTCCTGATCTTTATCGGAGTCAGGTGATCGCAGCAGATGACCATGATGTAATCCCGGCCCCTCAGGAACTCAAGCAATGGGCCGACAATCAGCCGGTCAAACCTGGCAATCGCCTCTACCTTGTCGGCAATATGGCCCATATGTCCGCACTCGTCCGGACCCTCCAGATGAACAAAGACAAAGTCCTCTTTTTCCAGAACATCCCTGGCTGCCTGCACCTTGGCCTGATAGTTGGTATCAACAAGGCCTGTTGCTCCGGGCACATCCGGAGCTGCCAGGCCTGCGGCCCTGCCCAGACCTTTGATCAGGTCTACAGCTGAAATAACCGCCCCGCTGATTCCGAACCTGGATCTGAATACCGGCAGACTTAGAGTCTTTCCCTGGCCCCAGGGCCAGATTGAATCGGCCCGGACGTCACGGCCGTCTCTTTTCAATATATCTGCCGAGGCCCTGACCAGCTCCCATAGAGGCGGATATGTCCGGAACATCTCAAGATCAGGGTCAATCACCTGGTCAAGAATATCGTGGGGAGGCCGGATAAACACCCTGGACCCTCTGGTCCGGCTGCCCTGCTTCTGGACAATGAGATGCCGGTACTGAACACCGGTATGGAAAGTGAACTCACTGCTTCCAAGTTCTTTTTGCAGCCCTGAAATCAGGGGCCCGGCCTTGTCAGTGGGGATATGTCCGGCTGAATAGTCAACCATTTTCGCCCCTGATTCCAGGCCGGTCAGGGACACCAGGTTACACCTCCAGACCAGGTCTTCCGGTCCGGTCTCAATGCCTTTGGCCACAGCTTCAATCGGGCCCCTGCCAGTATGATGTTTTTTGGGATCGTAACCCATTAAGGCCATATTGGCGATATCCGATCCCGGCGGCATATTGTCCGGGATGGTTTGACACACTCCTACCCTGGATCTGGAGGCCAGCAGGTCCATATTAGGGGTCCAGGCCTCCTGCAGCGGGGTCTTTCCGCCCAGCTCTTTCAAGGGCCAGTCCCCCATGCCGTCGGCCACAAGCATCAATACCTTGGTCATTTACAATATCCTGTAATGAACCGTTGGAGCGGTAATAAAGTCAAACTCGTCAATAACCTTCAAGGCTGAATAGACTGCCTTGAGCTGAGCCCTGTGGGTCACGAACACAATGGGTACGTCTCCCCCCTGAGGGCCGGGCTTTTGCACAGCCTGGGCAATGCTGATATTGTGCTCGCCCATGACACCGGAAACAGCTGAAAGCACTCCAGGCTTATCCTGGGCAGTCATGCGGAAATAATGTCTGGATACGGCCAGGTCCGGCTCTACCAGGTCTGCTCCAGGAAGAAGCCTTTCTCTGAACCCGGTATTGTCCACAACTGAATTGCCCTTGGCCAGGGCCATGATATCGGACAGGACCGCACTTCCTGTGGGCAGGTCTCCGGCCCCCTGTCCGTAAAGCATGATGGGGCCTACTGCATTGCCTTTGAGCAGAACGGAATTAAAAGGTCCGTCCACCTTGGCCAGGATATGATCATCGGGTAGAAGGGCCGGAAAAACCCCGGCCTGGAGATAACCGGATTTCTCCTTGACCTGGGCAATGAGTTTGATGACGTATCCGAACTCCCTGGCCAGGGCTATGTCCAACGCCTTGACCCTGGATATTCCCTGCACTGGCAGCTTCTGCAGGGGATAATCCACTCCATGGGCCAGCCTGATGAGAATAGCCAGTTTATGGGCCGCATCCAGACCTTCAATATCCAGGGTCGGATCAGCCTCAGCATAGCCCTTGTCCTGAGCAGCCTTCAGGGCTGTGCCAAAGTCCTGGTCCTTGGCCGTCATTTCGCTCAAGATAAAGTTGGCTGTACCATTGAGAATCCCGGTAATGGACGGAATTCTGTTGCCGGCAAGGCTGTCCTTGAGGGTCTGGATTATGGGGATGCCTCCGGCCACACTGGCTTCATAATAGAGGCCAAGGTTCAGGTCATGGGCCAGGGCAAAGAGTTCACTTCCCTTTTCCGCCAAAAGAGCCTTGTTGGCAGTAACCACATGCTTTCCGCTTTCCAGGCTCTTTTTGATCAGCTCCTGGGCCGTATCCAGCCCTCCCATAAGTTCGACAACTATATCAATTTCCGGATCAGCCAGAATGTCCCGGGGATCATCGGTGAACCTGGTCTCGGGTCCGGGGATGAAAGATCTGACCTTGGTCAGATCCCTGACCAGAACCCTGGTTATCACCAGGTCCTTGCCTGTTCTTCTCTCAATCCAGTCCCGGTTTTCCCGGATTATCCTGGCCAGCCCGGTTCCAACCGTACCGAATCCGGCCAGAGCCAGGTTGATCACTTTCTTTTCCATTACCCCCCCAGGACCTTTTTGATGCCCCTCAAGGCCTGATTGATGCGATGTCTGTTTTCAACCAGGGCAAAACGGACGTGGTCGTCTCCATAATGTCCAAAGCCAAGCCCTGGAGACACAGCAACCTTGCCCTCCTTAAGAAGAAGCTTGGAAAACTCCACTGATCCCATCTTTCTGAACTCTTCAGGTATCCTGGCCCAGACAAACATGGTGGCCTTGGGCCTTTCAATGTCCCAGCCCACCCTGTTCAATCCATCCACCAGAGCATTCCTGCGATCTTCATAAACATCAACGATTTCCTGGACGCATTCCTGGGGACCATTAAGGGCAATAATGGAAGCTATCTGAATGGGCTGAAAAATACCGTAATCCAGGTAGCTCTTGATCCTGGTCAGGGCGTGCACCATGTCCTTGTTTCCACAGCAGAAGCCCATGCGCCAGCCTGCCATGGAATAGCTCTTGGAAAGGGAAAAGAATTCAACGCCGACATCCCGGGCTCCAGGGATCTGGAGAAAGCTGGGGGCCACATATCCGTCAAAACAAAGATCAGCATAAGCCAGGTCGTGAACTACAAAGATGTTGTGCTCCTTGGCAAAATCCACGATTTTCTGAAAAAAATCCAGCTCAACTGTCGCGGTTGTGGGGTTGTGGGGATAACAGATTATCAGAACTTTGGGCTGGGGCCAGGTTTGCTTGGTGGCCGCCAGGAGATCCTCAAAAAAATCGCGGTCCAGACCGATGGGTATCCTGCGCACATCAGCTCCGGCAATAATGGCTGAATAGGGATGAATGGGATATGTCGGATCCTGGGCAAACACCACGTCTCCCGGACTGAGCATGGCCAGGGCCAGGTGGGACAGGCCTTCCTTGGCCCCCATGGTGGCGATGGCTTCAGTCTCAGGATCAAGGACCACGTTGTAGCGTCTCTTGTACCAGTCGCAGATGGCCCGGCGCAGATTAGGAATTCCCCTTGATGCTGAATACCTGTGGTTAACTGCTTTTTGAGCGGCCTCGGTCAGCTTGTCCACAATATGTCTGGGGGTAGCCAGGTCAGGATTACCCATGCCCAGGTCGATTATATCCTCTCCCTGGCGGCGCATCTGCATTTTGAGCTCATTTACAATGGCGAAAACATAGGGAGGCAGCCTGTTTATTCGGGCAAAGTCAGCCATGGATCAGCTCCTGTAAAATGTTGTTAGCTAATTATTTTCACATCCCAGACCTAGGATCGTCCAGAATGTCCGCCTGTTTGCATCTGTTCAAGGCAATAAAGGCTCTTTTTCATGAACTTATCATCTGAAACTGCAAACTATATTGCCTGCCCGCCACATTAATGATTCTAAAGGTCAAATGTCAAATAATTAGGTTGACGGGTATTTTTATTTTGGATAATTTTAATCCTTTACGGATGCCTTCCTATTTTGACCCGCATCCATTCCGGAGAGGTGGCCGAGTTGGCTGAAGGCGCTCGCCTGCTAAGCGAGTATAGGGGCTAAAACCTCTATCGAGGGTTCAAATCCCTCCCTCTCCGCCACAGTTGCTGCTTCAGGCCGTTGGCTCTTCCCGGGTCAACGGCCTTTTTATTTTTCATTGGATCAGGAGGCAGATGCTTGATGAAAATCCTTCAGGTCAACACCGAAAAAACCTGGCGAGGTGGTGAGAGACAGACCCTGCTGACTATAAAGGGCCTGAAACTGGCTGGCCTGGACCCTCATCTGTTATGTCTTGATGGCTATCCTTTATTCCAAAAGGCAAGTCAGAAGAATCTGCCGGTAATCGGAGTTTCCAGCCAGATTCAGGCCCTGAAAACCCTGGCCCGACGCGGGTCAGAATACGACCTGATCCACGCTCAAACCGGCAGGGCCCAAAGCCTGGCAGTCATTACCAGTCCTTTTCATCGCCGCAAGATCGTCTACACCAGGAGGGTGGACTTCATACCAAGGGGCATTGTTTCCTGGTTAAAGTACAAGCATACCAACCAGCTGGCAGCCATTTCTCCGGCCATTAAAGATATCCTCCAGAACTTTCTGCCGGGCAGGGAAGTCCCGGTCATCCCCAGCTGCATTGACACATCAAGGGATACCATGCCTGCCTCGGACCGGGCACAACAGATAAGGACCAGGCACCCCGGGAAAAAAATAGTGGCCACCATCGCAGCCATGGTCCCCCACAAGGACCCCCTGACCATGCTCAAAGCCGTGTCCAGGCTGCGGGAACTGGCACCGGACAGATTCGTATTCCTGCACTTTGGCCAGGGTGAGATGGAAAAAGAGGTCAGATCATGGATTAAGGAATTTGGACTGGAAAAAGACTATCTGCTCATGGGCTTTAGCCCTGAAGTGGAAAGCTTTTTCCCTGTCATGGATGCGTTTGTCATGAGTTCTCAGGAAGAAGGATTGGGCAGCAGCGTACTGGAGGCCTTCAGGTACGAGGTCCCGGTGGTATCCACCACAGCCGGTGGACTGGGGCATCTGGTGTCCGGCAGGGGACTGTCCTGCCCTCCAGGAGACCACGAGTGCCTGGCCCAAAACATTAACCGCCTCCTGGACGATCCGGATTCGGCCAGAATGTTCGTCAACCGGGCACAAGGATATGTTCTGGCCGAGCACAGCCTGGAAAAAATGGCCACCGACTATATCCGGCTTTACCAGGGGATGCTCAAAGAATAATCAACAGATTCAGTTCCAGCATCCCTGCAGATGACCCATACAGGCCGGACAGACCCGCAATAAAACTGAGCCTGCCTAGATCTTGACCCCGTTCTCTTGCATATCTTTTATCAGCAGTTCCCTAAGTCTTCTGCTCACCGGGCCCGGCCGGACATCATGGATGGGTTTGTCATTATACCTGACAATGGACAGGGCATCCAGAGTGGTACTGAGCAGAATGACCTCTCTGGCCTGGTATATCTCCTCTTCATGGATGGCTCGGAATATGAAACTTACCTCATTTTTAATCAGATCAAGGGCCCTCATCAGGGTCGTACCGGTCAGGGCGTTGGTCAGATCAGGAATAAGAATCTTTCCTTCCTGATTGACTATGACCACATTCTCGACACACCCTTCAGCCAGACATCCGTTTTCATCAAAACAGATTGCGTAGTTGTAGCCTTTTTCTACGGCCTCTTTTTTCATGAGTACGTTAGGCAGGTAATTGACCGACTTTATCTTGGCCATATATCCCTGTTTAGCCGGCCTGTCCGATTTATGGGCAGTGACCCCTTTTTCCACAAATTCAGCAGAAGGAGGACTGTACCTTCTGGCAACTAGATACAGACTGGCCTCGGGAGACTCCCTGAAATCAATGGAAAAACCTCCAGGTCCTCTTCCGATAAAAAAACTCAGATACCCTTCATCTCTGTCCGCAGCCCTTGCTACATCCAGCACCAGCTCCCTGATCCTGGAAAAAGGAACCGGAGGCTCGATAGCTACTGTGCGACAGTTTTTTTCCATCCGCTCCAGGTGCGCATCAAGCTGATAAATCCTGCGGTTGATGAACTTGACTGTTTCAAAGATTCCATCCCCGCGGTGAACCATATGATCATCCATGGGAATAAGCAGCAGCTTTGGATCTTTGCAGATCATTCCAATCCGGTGCTCGTAAAAGGCGAATATCTTGTCTTCACCCGGTCTGGGCAGGCTCATAAGCCGGTCCAGGTACTCCTGACCAGAGGCAATAGCAGTCATTTTATTATTTCTCCTTACCCAGATACTTCTTTCTGGCAGCAGTTATCTGCAAGACATCCTTCATGTGGGACGCCTTGCTTAGGCTTGGTAAAAAAAGGCCAGTCAGCCCTCAAACCCTGAGCAGGTTTTTCTGGACCAGCAGCTCGGATATCTGCACGGTATTAAGGGCTGCTCCCTTACGGATGTTATCAGCCACTATCCAGAGGTTCAGCCCATTGGCAATGGTCTCATCCTCCCGGATCCGCCCCACAAATGTGTCATCCTCTCCAGCTGCAAACAGGGGCATTGGGTAAATCTTTTCCGCTGGATTATCCAGGACAGTTATCCCCGGAGCCTGGCTCAAAATCGCCCTGGCCTCCTGAGGGGTTATTTTTTTCTCGGTCTCGATATTAACCGATTCGCAGTGACCGTAAAAGACCGGGACCCGGACGGTGGTGGCGGTGACCCTGACTTGGTCACTCCCCATGATCTTCTTGGTTTCATTGACCATTTTCATTTCTTCCATGGTATAATCATTCTCCAGGAAGACATCGATGTGGGGCAGACAGTTAAAGGCTATCTGGTAAGGATACACCTTGGGTTCGATTTCTTTCATGGAAAACAGGTTTCGGACCTGGGTCTCAAGTTCATCCACTGCCTTTTGTCCGGAGCCGGAAACAGCCTGATAGGTGGATACAATGACCCTCTTGATTGTACCTGCATCATGCAGGGGCTTGAGCACCACCACCATCTGGATGGTGGAACAATTGGGATTGGCAATTATTCCCCTGTGACCATCCAGGGCTTCAGGATTGACCTCAGGAACCACCAGAGGAACATTTTTATCCATACGCCAGGCATTGGAATTATCCACCACCACACAACCCGACTCCACTGCAATGGGTGCAAACTTTTCAGAAGTAGCTCCTCCGGCTGAAAATATGGCCAGGTCAACTCCTTTAAATGAATCTTTGCCAAGCTCATCCACGGTTATCTCTTGATCCTTGAACAGGACTTTGGACCCTGCAGACCTGGCTGAAGCCAGGGCAATAACCTGCCGGGCCGGAAAGTTCCTCTGTTCCAGGGTCTTAAGCATTTCCCTGCCCACTGCTCCTGTGGCTCCCACCACCGCAACTACGGGATTGTCCGACATATTACCATCTCCTGTGTCTTTTTGTTTTCAGGGTGTATCTATCCAAGGCTTTTTATTATTTCAAGACATGTTTCAGCCTTGTTCAGGGTGTAAAGATGAACTCCCGGAGCTCCGCCCTTGATCAGCCCCCTGACCTGGTTGATTGCATGCTCGGTTCCAACCCTTTTTACCTCTTCCGGGCCTCCTCTTTTTTCAGCCTTTTCCAGGGACTCCATGAACCCGTCAGGAAGTGACGCTCCGCTGAGGCTGATGCTTTTTTTGATAATGCCAATGGCTGTCACAGGTAGAATGCCCGGTATAATAGGCTTGTCAACACCTGCTGACCTCACTCTTTTTATGAAGTCAAAATAGACCTTGTTATCAAAAAAAAGCTGGGTAACTGCGAACTCACCACCCTGATCCAGTTTTTTCTTAAGAAAAAAGACATCTTCATCAAGGCTTACCGCCTCCACATGACCTTCAGGATAGGCTGCCACTCCCATGCACACATCAGGAAACTCTCTGCTGATAAAGCTGACCAGGTCTGAGGCATGCTGAAACTCTTCACTGTCCGGGACAAAACTGTCTTCCCCTTTGGGCGGATCACCCCGCAGGGCCAGGACATTCTGTACCCCGGCCTGTCTGATTTGGCTCATAAAATTGGTGATCCTGTCCCTGGAAGCCCCTACACAGGTCAAGTGAGCCATGGGTTCAAGGCCCAGCTCATTCTTCATTTTATCCACTATCTCCAGGGTGTTGGCCTGGGTGCTCCCCCCTGCACCATAAGTAACGGAAACAAAAGCAGGGTCCACCTCTTTCAATTTTTCAACCTGATCAAAAAAGGCAGGCCAGGCCGACTTGTCTTTAGGCGGGAAAAACTCCAGAGAGAAAAAGGGTGACCTCCCGGAGATAAGCTGACTTATTTTCAAAACCCACTCCTTTATGGTTCTGTAAATTATACTCAACTGCAAATGTTATAATAGACAACACCCTAAAGAATATCAAAACTCATGATGAGTGTCGACCTTGATGAAAGGGCATGCTGAAATTGGCAGAATCGGAAAAAGGGCCGGCCAGAACGATGATCAATAGGGTTTCAGGAAGGAGTTTACTCAAATATTATTGTTTTTTTTCCAAAAATAAAGACCCGGTCATCAAAAACCAGCTTGAGTGCCCTGGCCAGGACTTGTTTTTCCACGTCCCGGCCTGCTCCGGCCATGTCCTGGGCGCTGTAGGTGTGATTTACCGGAATAACTCCCTGAGTGATGATGGGGCCGTCATCAAGCTCATCATTAACAAAATGGGCCGTTGCTCCGATAATTTTTACCCCCCGGTCATAGGCCTGTTTGTATGGAGAAGCTCCAATAAAGGCCGGAAGAAAGGAATGATGGATATTGATTATCCGGTTGGGAAACCTGCTCACAAAAGCCGGACTGAGGATCCGCATGTATTTAGCCAGGACCAGATACTCTGGATCATACACTTTGACAGCTTCCCTAACCCTTTGTTCATGCTCTGTCCGGTCCAGCCCCTGGTGGGGAACATGGTGAAAAGAAATCCCAAAGCTTTCCACAAGGTCCCCCAGGCAGTCCCTGTTGCTGACCACTGCCTGAATATCCATATCCAGTTCATGGTATCTGGCCCGGATCAGAAGATCTCCGAGGCAGTGAGCCTCTTTGGTCACCATGAGTACGACTTTTTTCCGGCTCTTGGGGAAAAGGCTTACTTTGATGTCCGGCAGGCGGTCCTTCAGCGTTCTGACAACCAGATCCTGGTCAATGGACCCGGAAAATTCTGTTCGCATGAAAAAACGCTTATGCTCTTTGTCCACATACTCGTTATTCTGCTCGATATTGAGCCCAAAATCATACAGAACTCCGCTTATGGCATGAACAAGGCCCATGCGGTCAGCGGCCTCAATGAGTAGATGATAAGTCATGCGGGTAATTTGGTGTGCTGCTGGAGTGAGTCTGAAGTGGTGGCGCGCCTGGGAGGATTCGAACCCCCGGCCAAGAGCTTAGAAGGCTCCTGCTCTATCCATCTGAGCTACAGGCGCACAGGTTTAATAATGGATCACAATTACACTGGAACAAAATTACATAATTGACCACCCAGCCTCGGTCAAGGGAAAATTTCTCCCTGGTCAGGCAGCCTGTCCTTTGAGTATTGAGCTTATCCTTCTGAACGCTCCCAGATCCTCGACCCTGGAATCAGGGTCACTGACCATGGCATTAAGCATTCTCTGCAGCCTGAGAAAATCGGCCCCTCTGGTCATCCCCACCATGGCGCAGAGGATCATCTCTCTTTCCCTGGTCTCTTTCTCTGCTTCCTGCCTGATCTTCTCAGCCACCGGCAAAAAAAGGAAATTAGCCAGAACAATTCCGTAAAGTGTGGACACCAGAGTAATGGGAATACTCTTGAGAATCAGGCTGGTCTCGTCCATGCCCATCAGCAGCCCGACCAGTCCAATAACGCTGCCGGCCACTCCAAAGGACGGCGAGTACACAGCCATGCTCCTGAATACCCTTTCCAGATCCTGCCTGGCCTGAAAATTGGCCCTGGCTTCAGATGCCATGATCTCTCTGATTTCCTTTTCATTGTAGCCGTCCTTGATCATCTCCAGGCCCCTGGATGCTGCCGGGAAAATCTCCTGCACACTGGCCGGACTGACCACTCCGTGCCGGCGGTGGAGGTGCCCAAGGCTCATCAATGTATCCACCAGCCTTTTCTGCCGGCCCGGCTCTTCTCTGTACGAACTGGATGCAAACAAAACCGCTCTTTTCATAGCCAATGGCCCATAACTCATCAGGGCGGCTCCCAAGGTCCCGGACACCACCACAAGA
The DNA here is from genome assembly GCF_000686525.1 of Desulfonatronovibrio hydrogenovorans DSM 9292. NCBI lineage: Bacteria > Pseudomonadati > Thermodesulfobacteriota > Desulfovibrionia > Desulfovibrionales > Desulfonatronovibrionaceae > Desulfonatronovibrio > Desulfonatronovibrio hydrogenovorans. The sequence goes on along the minus strand of NZ_JMKT01000008.1, from coordinate 345,092 downwards.
AATGCTGTGGCATTGAAATAGATCCCTGACTGACCAGACAGGAAAAAAGCCGAAACAAAAAGCATAAAGCAGATCAAGCCTGCTGTAATGGTTTTATTGATCATATTGTTGTCCCCTGTTCTCTGCTCAATTGTTAAGAATCCTGATTTCCACCCGTCTGTTGCGTTCTGCTGCAACATACGAGTCTCCCGGGACCAGTGGTTTATTGCTTCCATGGGCCTGAATAACCATTCTCTCCGGCCTGATTGTACCCATATCCTGCAGGACCTGACCAATCCTGGCAGCCCTCATGGAAGATATTGCCCACGAACTGTTCTCTAATCCGCCGGCATCGGCAAAACCGGCTATAACGATCCCGCCCTGGGCCAGACTCAGAATTTCAGAAATTTTTTCCATGTAAATCCTGGCTTGAGGATTGATCTCTGTTCTTCCAGGATTGAAAAATGTTTCCCCGAATAAAGATATGATCAAATCTCCATCCCTGGAATGCTCGAGGCCGATACTGCCCTTGTCCGAGCCCAGCCTTTCATGGGCCAGGGAGTAGACAGGGTCCAGGTTCAGGTCCATTTGGCCCTGACGCATGGTGCCTTCCCAGGGAGCCAGAAAAACCTTTGGCACCATGGTCCGGGATTCCCTGGCGTGAAATATGAACAAAACCAGAAAAAGGATAAACATGACCATCATCAGGTCCGACCAGGGCACTGACCATGAACCATGGGTCGGCACATCATTTTTTACCGGGCTGCTGGAAATGGCAAAGGGAGCCTGATCCTGAATATTATTCATTTTTACTGCCTCTTGAGATCAAAGTGAAAAAAATTCCCTTGATTCAAGAAAGCAAATTATGGACCAGACCTGACTTGATTGTCAGGTTGATCTCAGGAAACTGAGGGGTGGACGCAGTCCGGACAGATTATGTACTGCCGGACTCGCTGAAAGGCTTCTCTGGCCGCAGGACTTTCTATGGTTTTCAACTTGTCTCTGTTAATGAAGATCAGGGCATCGCATGGACACATGGCAACGCAGGCCGGCCCCAAATCACCCCGTGCAGAGCACAGGTCGCACTTGGTAACCGGGTTGGCCCTGCCTGTGCACATCATGGCCACATAAGGACAGGCCATCAGGCAGTTCTTGGTTTTACAGGACCTGCACCGTTCTTCCATCAATCCAACCATGCCTGATTTATCCTTGTATATGGCTTTTTCCCTGCAGACCCGCATGCATTTCGGGTTTTCACAGTGCTGGCAGTACAAGGGAACGTGCTGTCCATATCCTGTCCTGGTCATGATGATCCTGGGCGAATGGTGGACAAACCTGCATACTGCCTCGCATGTACCGCAGCCTATGCACTTGCTGTAATCAAGATAAAGAATTTTCATAGCCTGAGATCTTCCTGCCTGATGAATTCTTCCCTGTACTCCTGAAGACGGCCCTGCTCCTTGAGACTGATCCATTGATCAAGGGACTTTGCAGCTTTAAGCCCGCTGTATACTGCACTTCCTATTCTGCTTGGTCCGGTCAATACATCCCCGGCAACAAAAACCGATTCCATGGCTGTCATCTGCAGCCAGCGAACCTGACCTTTACGGACATTTTCCAGGCCCAGATCATGAGCAAAGGGCGGCATGGCTGTTTCCCCTATGGCCGCCACCACCAGGTCGACCTTCAATTTCAGAGTTTCACCGTCGCAGACCAGTGACCGGCATCTGCCTGATTCATCAGGTTCAGCCAGTCTGCACCGGGCCAGCTGGATTTCCTCCACCCGGTCTTTTCCCAGAATCCTGAGGGGGGACACCAGTTCCAGACATCTGGCCCCGGTCTTTTCCAGGATATTCATTTCATGCAGTCCACAGGGAGCCTCGTTTCTGGTCCTGCGATAGATCAGACTGACCTCATCAGCGCCTTCTGCCAGAGCAGCATGCACCACATCCACAGCAGTAAAGCCAGCCCCAATGACAGCCACCTTTCTGCCCTTTATGGTCGGGACCTTCATTCTGGCCATATCATACCTGGCCGCCCTAACAGGAAAGAGAAACTCCAGTCCGGAATACACTCCCTGCAAGTTGCTTCCCGGAATATTCAGCCTCCTGGACTTCCAGGTTCCAGTACAGATCAAAACAGCATCATTATCTTCCATCCGGCCGCCAAGGCTTTTGTAATTCAGAACAAAATCATCCCCAGCTTCATTATGCATGGGTTCTGACCCGCAGATCTTGGTTCGCAGGTGAAACTTGACTTTGGACCTTTTTTTCAGATCATCCACAGCCTGCTCGATTTTTTCCCTTGAAATCCGGTGGGCTGGAATACCAAAGACCATTAGCCCGCCTGCCCTGGGAAGCTTGTCGTAGACTTCAACCTGATAACCCATGCAGGCCAGGTAACCTGTGGCAGCCAGGCCGGAAGGGCCTGCCCCGATGACAGCCACCTTCCGATTATTCTTGGCTGGGGGAGTATTGCATAGAAAAGTAAAGTTCATAAGTCTGGCTTAGTGCAGGATTAGTTTATTGCCTAGAAATTATTTTATCCTTACCAGAAGCGCAATCAAATATCAGCAAGCGGCTTTTGCAGAAAGATTATTGGAAGCTGACCAGAGGGAAAAAATTCACAAAAAAAGGCCCCGCACTAACGGGGCCTTTTAAAGCTGAACTGATCTTACAGTCTCTATTCATTCAAACCTTTTCGCCCGATCTGCCTGGCATAGGCCAGGGCCACGGTCCGATAAACCAGATGAGCCAGTTTGGACCAGGGAAGGTAGGCAAAAAGCATGAAGACACTTACCAGATGCAGGTAGTAGACCATATATGCTGGTGCAGCAGCATCGGCCAGTCTGAAGATCTGGGACAGAAAGCCGGTGACCACGACAAACCAGATCACACCGATGAGGTACCAGTCATAATAGGAATTGGTTGTCTTCTTAGGATCAGCATTGAGCCTGTTCCTGGTGATAAGTACCAGACCGATGATCAGGGCTATACCACCGACATTGGCCAGTATCTTGACCGGATTCCACATGGCCAGAGGAGTGGTCATGCCAAACCCCATCAGCTTGTTGGTCCAGTAGAAGAATGCGATTATTCCGGTAACCGCTGCCAGAGCCACAAATCCGTAGAATACGAGCAGATGGCCGGGGTAGCGATCTTTATTGGATTCACAGTCCTTGAATTTGCGATGGTTGATGATCTCATCCTTGATCACCGCAATCAGAGAGGCCAGGAAACCAGGTGCGTCTTCCTTGGGCGTAAGCCCGGCCGCTTTGAAGGATGAAAACATCCTCCCGATGGACGTGGCAAAGGTAAACACAACAAACAGGACAGTCAGGATAAAAATAGGATCAATGGTCTGCAAGGTCGGATAGACCTTGGCGAATATGATCTCACCGTCTGGGATGGTCAGGCCGGTAGTTATGGCCCAGACTATCAGGAACAGAGCTGCCGGGATACCAAAAAGGATTGGCAGGTACTTGGCTGAACTCATCCACTCGCCGATAACAGCGGGCTTGGCCAGAGACTTGTAAGCCATATTTCTCAGGGCAGCCAGCAGATCCCCGGGTTTGGCCCCGCGGGGACAATTGTCCGAACACTCTCCACAGTTATGGCACAGCCATATATCAATATCATTGACCAGTTTGTCCTTCAGACCCCATTGGGCCCAGACCATCTCCTTTCTTGGAAAGGGCGCCTCCTCCGGAGAGAGCGGACAGATCACGCTGCAGGTCGCACACTGGTAACACTTTTTAAGTGATTCACCTCCGGCTGCCTGCATTTCCCGGATAAATTGAACATTTGGTTCGATTCTAGTTGCCATCTATAAACCTCCTAGAAGCCCTTGTATGGATTTGGACCGTAGCCTTCAATCTCTTCAATGAAGTCATCAATAATTTGCGGTATCTTGTCGTACTCATCAATGGAGATCTGCTTCTGCTGAACCCTTTCAGCTTCAACCTGGAGCCTTTCCAGAGTCTCGCCGATATTGTCCATTCTCTTGTTGCAGAGCTCGCTGCCTTTGATGAAGTGACACTGATAGTCGTCACCGTATTTGCAGCCAAGGAGGAGTACTCCGTCCATTCCCTTACTCATGGCTTCAGCAACCCACTGGGTGTTGACAGAACCCAGGCATCTGATGGGGATGAAGCGTACATATGACGACCACTTTTTCTTGCGCATGGCAGCCATATCCAGGGCCGGGTAGGCATCATTCTCGCAAACCAGGACCAGCATTCTGTAGCCGCCTTCTTCCTCATCTTCCGGGACCTGGATGGAGGCGATCATCTCGTTGAGCATGGACACGCTGTAGGTATCAAAGGAGATAACCCGTTCTGGGCATGCACCCATGCAGGTTCCGCAGCGGCGGCACCTGGTAGTGTTTGGCTCTGGAGTGCCCTTTTCATCATCATCCAGGGCTCCAAAGGGACATTCCTCTGTGCAGCGCTTACACTGAGTGCAGCGGACCATATTGAATTTGGGATAGGTCGGGTCCCCTGACCTGGGGTGGACTGCCACGCCTCTGTTGATGGATTCCAGGCACTGGATGGACTTGAGTGCTGCACCAGCAGCATCGTCCTTGGCAGTGCTCATGGACATGGGCTGACGGACGCATCCTGCAGCATAAATGCCTGTCCGGCGGGTCTCGTATGGGAAGCAGATGTAGTTTGAATCTGCGAATCCGTCGAACAGGTCCAGATCCGGGATCTGTTCGCCCTGGCGGTAGCCGAGCTTGAGAATCGGCTCATCTGAAATGGTCGGAACCATACCTGTGGCCAGGACAAGGAGATCCACCTCCACTTCAAAATCTTCGCCCAGCAGGGTATCGGTCACCTTGACTACGACCTTTCCGTTTTCACCTTCACTGACTTCCTGTATTTCAGATTTGGTCAGAAATATTCCCGGATCATCCTGGGCTGCCCGGTAATAGTTTTCGTAAACGCCTGGTGTGCGCATATCTTTATAAAATATGAAGGCCTTGGCTTCTGGGTCCTGCTCCCGGACATAGCCGGCCTGTTTCAGGGAGGCCATACAGCACACAGATGAACAGTAAGGCAGGTGTTCAGGGTCCCTCTGACCAGCGCACTGGATAAATGCAGTGCTTAAAACCGGCTGTCCATCAGATGGACGTTTGAGCTTCCCATCCTTGGCCATGGCTTCCAGTTCAGCATTGGTTACCACGTTCTTGATCTTGCCGTAACCCAGATTGTCCAGCTTGGATGCATCATAAGGCTTCCATCCGGTGGCCAGTACCACTGAGCCGATACTCAGCTCCTGCTCATCATCGCCCTGTTTGACAGTTACCTTGAACTTTCCAGGTGCTCCTTTAATCAATTCCAGACTGGTCTTGGTAAGCACCTTGATTTTATCGCTGCCCTCAACCTTGGAGATCAGATCATTGATGCTGGGAGCTTCTGCCTGGTCATAGGGAGTCTTGGTGGGAGTCTGCTTGTACATCTTTGCGGCAAAACCACCCAGTGCGTCTTCCTTTTCCACCAGGACAACATCGTATCCGGTTTCTGCAGCGCTTAAGGCCGCTGTAAGACCGGTAAATCCGCCACCCAGGACCATGATGGTCTTGTTCAGCTCCATGGGCTCAGCTTCAGGCTTGGCCACCCGCTCCAGCTTGGCCACGCTCATCTTGATATAGTCCCTGACCATCATAGTCAGAGGATCAGACATCTCATCCTCTTCAGGTTCAGGAAGCTCTGGATCATGAAAGGACCAGACCGCAAGCTCCCGGATGTTGGCCCTGTCCACCACGACATCAGGGCCGAAGTTGAACACGTCCCACATTACTCTGGGAGAACAGGCTGCAACACAGACCCGGTTTACGCCTTCATTTTCTACATCGCCCTGGATCTGGGCCAGACCTTCCTTTCCACACAGAAAGGGTACCTGCTTCAAAACAGCAGGAGAACATTCTTCGTCAATGTACTCCGTTACCTTTTCCATGTTGACGTTTTCTCCGATTTCACAACCGGTGCAGATATATACTCCAACTTTCTTGTCAGCCATTGTGACTTACCTCCTAACCGTTTGAATAGCTTTCAGGGCCGCGCCGGTGGCTGTTTCGGCCGATGTCATGACATCCAGCGGCATCTTTGCGCATCCAACGGCGAAAATTCCTTTTTCCTCACCGCCGGTAATGAAACCTTCCTCATCCTTGGGAACCTCAATGGCCAGTTTGCCATCGGCAATGGAGGGCTGCATGCCCGTGGCCAGCACCACTAAGTCAAATTGTTCCTCTTTTTTCATCCCGCCCATAATATCTTCGGCCGTTACCGTAACATTTCCTGATGAGGCGTCTTCTTCAATCTTGGCCACCTTACCTTTGACCATGAGTACCTTTTCATCCTGCTGGATCTTGTTCAGGAACTTCTCATATCTGCCCGGTGCCCTGAGATCAATGTAGTAAATCACAACTTCAGCATCAGGGTATTGCTCCCTGATGTATGTACAGTGCTTCAATGAAGCCATGCAGCAGATATAAGAGCAGTAGTCCAGGTGATTCTGATCTCTGGATCCGGCACACTGGACAAAGGCGATCCGCTTGGGCTCCTCACCGTCTGAAGGTCTCTGAATTTTTCCGCTGGTGGGTCCGGCTGGTGCAGCCAGCCTTTCAAACTGCATGTTGGTGATGACGTTGGGGATCTGACCTCCGCCCAGGTTGGTCAGCTTGGCAACATCATAAGGTTTCCAGCCTGTAGCCACAACTACTGAGCCCACATTAAGGGTGATCTCTCGCTCCTTTTCGTCCAGATCAATGGCCTGGTATTCACATGCCTCGACACATTTGGCGCATGCTGTTCCTTCGCAGACCTGATCATCGATGACGTAGCGCATGGGAAAGGACATCAGGTGAGGTCTGTAAATGGCCTTGGTCTTGCCCATGTCAAAGTCGTAGTCGCTGCTGCGCTCAACCGGACAGACCTCAACGCATTTGTCGCAGGCTGTACAGTTGTTGTTGACGTATCTGGGCTTGATCTTAATCTTGACTTCATAGTTGCCGGGTCCCCCGCTTACGGAGACAACCTCGGCCAGGGTGAAATACTTTACTTTGGGGTTATTTTTGATTCGCTGAAAATTTATCTCCAGGCCGCAGGAGGGAGGACAGAGTTTAGGAAAATAATGCTTAAGCTGCGCCACACGTCCTCCAAGATATGGCATTTCCTCCACAATGAACACCTCGTGGCCCACTTCCGCGGCTTCCAGAGCGGCTGTGATACCGCTGAATCCGCCGCCGATAACCAGAATACTGCTATTGGACATTCTAAATCCTCCCTAATGATTTGCCTTATCTTACGAAAATGGCCTAAGGCCAAACTAAAACACGTAGTACGTTCAGCTCGGACTTAGACCATAAAAAAGGCTGCGGGCTAAGCCGCCCGCAGCCTTAAGGTGCTGTTTAGTCCGGAATGATCTGGTAGTAAGGCTTCTTGAAGAAGTCAGTCTTTTTGGCTTCCGGATCATACTTGGAGTTGGTGAAGCACTTCCATTCCTTATCATTGAGATCCAGAAAATCGGCGCGATAGTAGAAGCCGGGGTATCTGGATTCTTTGCGGAACTTAATGTGCAGAACGTGCAGACGGACTGTCCACAGACGATGGTAGTTTTCCCAAGCGCGGAGCAGTTCATGCATGTCACGGGCGCACAGCTTCTTGGAGTCTTCTTCCAGCATGTCAAGATGCTTTTCGCAGACTTCAAGCAGGGTCTCGGAAGTTGTATAGTAGGTTGCGCAGCCACCACCGTACTCATCAGTGTACTTGATGAGACGCATCATGAAGTTCTTGGGAGTGATGTACTTGGGGTTGATGTCTGGAGCTGTGGAAACGTTCTGAGCTTCCTGATAGGTGTACCAGGGCTGATAGATTTCCTTGGCCAGATCTGCAGCACTCTGCTTCAGAGTCGGAGTGAAATCCTTGTGATCCACAACATAGCGAACAAGAGCCTTACCAGCAATGCGTCCCTCAGCGTGTGAGCCGGAGGAGAACTTATGACCGGAGGCGCCAACGCCGTCAGCGCAGGTAAACAGTCCGTTAACTGTAGTCATACGGTTGTAGACCTTACCATTCTCAGCTCTTACCTTGTAGTCTTCAGGCACCCAGTCTTCGTCTGGACCGGAAACCCAGATACCGCAGCAACCGGAGTGGGAACCCAGCAGATAAGGCTCGGTGGGCATGATCTCTGAGCCGACTTTTTCAGGCTCGATGTTCATGCAGGCCCACAGGTTGGCCTGGCCAACGCACATATCCAGGAAGTCTTCCCAGGCTTCTGACTCAAGGTGCTTCTGCTCTTTCTTGGACAGTTCCTTGAAAGTAGTCTGCAGGGCAGTGGCGGTGTCCATATAGATGGGGCCGCGACCTTCTTTCATTTCCTTCATCATCATGTGGTTACGCAGACAGGTGGGAATAATATGACCCTTGGCATAACCCTGCTCTTCGTACTTCTTGAGCATATCACGGTTGGTTACGCAATAGTCTTCACCCTTGGCGTTGGTTGCCTTGGCTTTGAAAAGCAGGAACCATGCGCCAACAGGACCGTAACCGTCCTTAAAACGGGCAGGGACGAACCTGTTTTCCATCATGGTCATTTCTGCACCAACCTGGGCGCACATGGTGTAGGTGGAACCGGCATTCCATACAGGATACCAGGCACGACCCATACCTTCACCAGTTGACCTTGGACGATATACGTTTACAGCGCCACCGCAGGCTACGAGCATGCCCTTGGCCTTGATGACGTATACTTTGTTCTCGCGGACGGAAAAGCCGACTGCACCAGCAATGGTGTTGGGCTTATTGGCATCCAGGAGCAGCTTAACAATGAACAGACGCTCAATGTAGTTGTCCTGACCAATGGCATTCTTGGCTGCTTCAGCCACGATGACCTTGTAGGACTCACCATTGATCATGATCTGCCAGCGACCGGAACGAACAGGCTTGGCACCTTCACGGATGGCCAGCCCTTTTTTCTTGGCCTGTCCACCGTCCAGGTTCTTGTCGTTTTCATCCTTTACCCAGATGGGAAGGCCCCATTCTTCGAACAGATGAACAGAATCATCAACGTGACGGCCCAGGTCGAAGATCAAATCTTCGCGGACAATGCCCATCAGGTCGGTGCGGACCATGCGGACATAATCATCAGGATCATTTTCGCCAATATAGGTATTGATGGCGGACAGACCCTGAGCAACAGCACCACCGCGTTCCAGAGCGGCCTTGTCAACCATAAGATAGCTCAGGCCCTGGGGATCAGCCCATTTCTTGATTTCAATGGCTGCTCCGCAGTTACCCATACCACCGCCGACCATGAGAATGTCTTTCTCAAGTTCTACTATTTCCGGCTCGGCAAGAGGTATGCCTATGTTTTGACTTTTTGATGGAATAACTGGCATAACATTTCCTCCTAAAAAAGTTTAATGAATTTCTTTTGGTTGGGAACTAATCTTTGGGTGCTTCGCAAGTAGGCTCAAACCAGCACTGAGTAAACTCGGGCTGATCAATTTCAAACTTCTTGCCAAGAACCTCTTTGGGCTTTGCCAGCTCTTTTTCAGTGAAAAGCAATTCATCTTCAAGATTACCTGGTTCAGGCTTTCCTTCGTAAGGCTTGATCGAGCCTTCTTCAGTGGTCCTGATGGGGAACTTGAAGCGCTTGATGTTTCCATTGCGGAACTGAACGGTCCACATAATGTCGGAGCCGCTGCGCATTGGAATGGAGGTACCGCCCATGGGAGCAAAGTCTCCGTAGGGGCGGGCTTCAATGGCGCCCTGAGGGCAGATCTTTACGCAGGAATAGCATTCCCAGCAAGCTTCAGGCTCCTGGTTGTATGCTAGCATGGCCTCAGGATCGAGGATCATGAGGTCGTTCGGGCAGATGTACATGCAAGCTGTCTTTTCTCCGCCCTTACAGCCGTCGCACTTTTCCGGATTTACAAAGGTTGGCATAATGTTCCTCCTAATTGTAGGTTTTTGTATACCTCTACCATGCCCATTAAACTGGGCCTATCCAGACGGACGGATACATTTCCGGCCGCCATCCCCAACAAAGATGAAAGCCTGTCTTGGATTTGACGATCCATATAACTGCGATCAAATTTCTTTGTCAAGGGAAAACAAAAAGCCGGGCATAAGCCACGGGCCTGCGCCCGGCCTGTTTCCTGTTAGTCAGGACTACTTCATTTCCGAACCAGAAGCAGCCTTCTGCATCTTGATCTCAACCTTCTCGGTCAGGTTCTCGTAGTAGTCGCGCAGAATTTCCAGAACCTCATCCCGGCCAAAGTGGTCAGGCACAGGCTGGCTCTCGGACAGGGCCTTGCGCAGCTTGGTTCCGGAGAGAATCACCCGGTCTTCTTTGGTATGAGGGCAGGTCCTCATGGAGGCCATGCCGTCGCACTTGAAGCAGTAGAAGGTCCAGTCAATCTTGAGAGGCTTGCACAGCAGGGCCTTGCCAGGCTCTGTAGGCTGGGGAATACGGTCAAAGATCTCCTGGGCTTCAAACAGGGTGTAGAAGTCACCAACACCAGCGTGGTCACGACCGATGATCATGTGAGACACACCGTAGTTCTGCCTGAAAGTTGCATGAAGCAGGGCTTCCCTGGGTCCGGCATAGCGCATATCCAGAGGATAACCGCCCTGGACCACGTTGTCTTTCACAAAGTAGCCGTCGATCAGAGTGTTGATGCATTTAATGCGGACTTCAGCAGGAATATCACCGGGCTTGAGATTACCGATCAGAGAGTGGATAAAACCACCGTCGCACACCTCAATGGCGATCTTGACCAGGTGCTCATGAGAGCGGTGCATGGGATTCCTGAGCTGCAGGGCAGCAACAGTGGCCCAACCACGCTTGTCAAACTCAGCCCTGGCATCAGCAGGACGCATATAGGTGCCCTTGAACTTGGTGGGGAAATCTCCTTCACTAAGAACCTTGACCGGTCCGGCCAGAAAGTAGTCCTTATCGGCCATTACCCGCTGCACACCAGGATGGTCTTCCATGGCGATCTTCCAGAACTGGTCATCAGCGCTTTCTTCGCCCTGACCCTTGTAGACCATTTCGCATTCCCATTTTTTATCGGCTTCGGACTTCTGCCACTTCTGAGTGACCTTCATAGTGGCCATGATTTCGTCTTTTTCCGGGAAATACAAAGTGATCTCGTCGCCTTCCTTGACAGCGTCGGCATCTTCCTTGGAAACGGACAGGTTAACCGGCACAGGCCAGAATGTTCCATCAGCCAGCAGAAAGTTTTCACAAACACCCTTCCAGTCTTCCTTTGTCATGAAGCCATCCAGAGGGCTGAAACCACCGGTACCGATCATGATCAGATCACCACGTTCGCCACGGCTGATCTCAACCTTTTTCAGACCCTGGGCCTTTTTAAGCTCAGCTTCCCTTTCAGCTCCTTCCAGAAGACAAACAGTCAAGCCTTTCCCTCCATGAGGGGGTAGCAGTTTGGACATTGTCAAACCTCCTTAATTTGTTTCTCTTTGAGTTAATTGCCTTGTGAATTTATGAACATAGTACTTACAACTTTTAAGACTTGCAACCATTATTTGCAGAAAAAAACAAAAATACCCGCGGACTGGCGAAACACCCTTCCGATGTCGGGCCCTGCGCTATGCATGGTCCTGGAGTTTGTTCCAAAATGAACGCGCCACAACCAGCAAACTCTGCTTTCCCTTTACAGAAATAGAGTCCCGATTATCCTTATTCTCAAAAAAAGGCAACCTGTTTTTAAAAAAAGGACTGTTTGGAATTAGATTTGTTCAATCAGGCACATAGTTAATGATTAAGATCAAGAGGGCCTGAATCAATTACCGGGCGGGCTAATTCTGACTGTCCAGGTTCAAGAAAATGGGCAACAGGATTCCGGGAGATAATCTAGAGCAGATTTAAACCTTCGGAGTGGTCTTAGTATTTTGCCGGCAGACCCGGATTATTTGGGGAGCCTTGACCAGACTTTTTCCACCTGCAGGAGCCATAAGGCCTGATTAAAAATAAAAAAGAAAGGAGGGCATCTTGTATTATTTTCGAGACTTACGATAAGCATCCATCAGGGTCTGCTGAAAAGATGCAAAGTCACAAGGCTTGGCCAGGCAGGCGTGCATCTTGCCGGCCAAATCTTTTTCATGGGGGTCGAAAGACCCATGGCCGGTCATGATAATGACCTCCATATCAGGGTGCTCCTGCTTGAGAGCCAGCAGGACTTCCTTTCCACCCATCCCGGGCATCTTCACATCCACAACAGCCACATCCACCGGAGTTGTCCTGGCCACTTCAAGGGCTTTTTCACCACTGTTAACCGCAATAACCCTGAAACCTCTCAACTCCAGACGGCGGCGCATGGAATCAAGAAGGGCCTCTTCATCATCAACCAAAAGCAGATTTATCTTGTCTTCACTCAAATCTCTCATCCTTATATAGAGCAAAAAAAGATGGGCCTTACCGGACTGGTTAATCCGGAAAGGCCCATCAGTCATTAAGTGATCATGCCTGTCTGATTCTGTCGGCATCTAGGCGACTTCAGACCTTTCAAGTCAAAGGCCGGGCGCAGACAAGATTGCTGCGCCCGGAACCAGTTTCGTTATTACCAATAGTCTAGCTGCTTAGGCCGGCCATGGCAAGAACTTCCAGTACCCCAGAATGGTCCAGAACCACAAAATGACCCAGGACAGGAGCAGGACAAAGAAACCATGCTTGAAGAAATCACCCATGGTTACCAGCTGCTCGCCAGTCTTGGGATCTTTGGCCACTGCATAAATAATGGCGTTGTTGGGAGTACCAACCACCAGCATATGAGCAAATGACGAGGCAAAGGCTGCAGCCAGACCCACCGCTACCGGAGAGGCCTCAGCAATAATCGCCATAGGTACCACAATAGGCCCGATGGCCGCCACTGTGGCGCCGTCACTCATGAAGTTGGTCAGGATACCCACCAGGATGGACGAGGCAATGGCCAGACCAGCCCCGGAATTGGCCAGGAATGTGGGAAGGGCATTGACAAATATGTCAGCTACCCACAGGGCAGCGCCTGTTGAAGCCAGACCAAAACCCATGGCTGTAGCACCGGCATACAGAAATACCGGACCCCAGTGAATGTGGGCAATATCTTTGAAGCGCAGAATGCCTAGGACATTCAGGGCCACCAGGGCCAGCATGACTGGACCGCCCATGCCGTAGGTACCGGAAAATGCTGACCAGCCGATGATCAGCAGGACCAGGACTATGGCTGTCCTGTATTCTGCCTGGGTCATCTTACCGATCTTCTCAGCTTCACGCCTGACATTGGCTGCAATATCCAGCGCCTTGATCTTAACCTTGTTCCTGCCCCAGAAATAGAAGTAAAGACCGACAACAAGGGCCATCACCGGAACAAAGGGCAGACCGTACATGACCCACTGGGCAAAGGTAATGTTTATCCCATAGTCACTCAAAATCTGAATCATGACCACGTTTCGACCGCCGGCTGCCGGTGATCCTGGCCCGCCAACATTACAGGCATAGTTCAGGGTCAGAAGCATCATGACCACCAGGGTCTTATCCTGGGATATCCCGCCTGTTCTGATGGCTGAAAGATATACCAGCATAAAGATCGGCGCTATAAAAGCTATGATCGCATGTTCGGACAGAAAAGAGGCGCACACAGCCACCATGGGGGCAAAAATAAGACCCATTTTCATGATGGACGTAGTGGGCGATAGCACCAGCAGACCAATACGCTTGTCCAGCCCGGTCTTGCTGATGGCCATGGCCATGGCCAGCACCCCGAAGATAAAGAAGACCGCATCAGAGGCAAAGGCCTTGGCCACCCCTGTTGGCGGAAGCACCCCGAAAAAGTACATGATCACAGCTATGAGCATGGCGGTCACGCCAATGGGGATGGCTGCTGTGGCCCAGAAAAGAGCTGCAACGACCAGGACACCCACCATGACCTTGGCCCGCTGGGCTGCAGCCTGGATCTCCCGTTCCCCTTCAAAACTGTAGGGGGCCATTTTTCCATAAAACTCAGCAATGGTCTGGCCCTGGGCCAGGTTGCGGAACTGGGCATAGCCCCGGATCATTTCATCCTGGGGAGTCCCCTTTTCTATGGAAAGCATCATAGTCAATTTTTCCGGAGTCGGCATAAAAAACAGAGTGAAAAAGAGTATGGCTCCCAGGATGATGATCCCAGGCCTGGAGCCCTCTGTGCCAATCAGCCAGTTTTTCAGTCCCTTTTCTTCGACAAAGGGGACTTCCTCCCGCTGCATGGCATAACGGAACTCCTGGCGGCCGATCTCGATCTGTTCGATAAGGTCTTCGATGGAAGCCGGCTTTTGCATGAAGGAAAGCACATCATGTCTTCCGGTAAGCCTGGCCAGCTCAATATCCCCATGCCCGGTGAGCATGATGATCTGAACTTCAGGTTTAATTTTCTTCAGCTCCTGCAGGGTTTCAACACCCTCCATGCCTGGCATCTTCTGGTCCAGGACAACTACTTCCGGATTTTCGTGGCGGATAGCCTTCATGGCATCTTCGCCGTTGTCCACGTCTATGACGTGATAACCCCTGGCCTCAAGCCTTTTGGCAAGGGTGGTCCGAAATTGATCCTCATCATCCACCAGAAGGACTCTGGGCTTTTCACCTGGTGCTATTTTTCCGTTTTCAGTCACTGTAAACCTCCCTAAAAACTGATTTTTCGTTTATGGTTTGTGCTCCCGGTCCGTGGTCATCATGGTGTTGATCAGGCCTTCCCTCCAGGTTTGGAGAATCCTGAACGACGCCCCCCTGAACCGTTCTTCGTAGTCGATGAGCAGGACCTTTACCTTTTTGGCTGGTACTGATTGTCCATCTTCTGTCATCTTTTACCTCCATTAATTTTTATTATTATATGCAATGCATCCTTTCAGGATGGATTACCCGAATTATCCTTGTCCAGGCTGTTTTTTCCAGGAACCGGCAGAAAGACTGAAAAAGACGTTCCCTGTCCCGGGCTGCTTTGAACCTCTATCCGGCCACCAAATCCCTGGACAATATTCAAGCAGATGGGCAGCCCCAGACCAGTGCCCTGACCAGCTTTCTTGGTGGTAAAAAAGGGAGTGAATATCTTTTCAAGCTGGTCAGGAGTCATGCCGGATCCGGTATCAGATACTGTCACTTTGACATATCCCTGGTCCTGAGAAGTCTTCAGGGTGATGGTGTCCCCCTTTTCCACGGCATCGCCGGCATTATTCAACAGGTTAAGCAGGACCTGCCTCATGAGGTCAGGATCAACCTGAATTTTAGGCAGACTCTCCTCCTTTTCCTTAATCAGTAAGATGTCAGAGACCTTAAACTCCTGCTCCTTCATTCCGGAAACCACATCATCAATCAGCTGATTCAGATCGCACTCTTCGATTTTTGGCTCAGATTTGCGGACAAAACTGAGTATTTCCTGGGTAATGGCCCTGGCCCTCATGACTGCCTTGTCTATCTGGTCCAGCTCCTTGCGGATAGCCTCTGGAGAGGCATCCAGGCCCATTTCTGGATCAAGCATATCCCTTATAATACCCGACTCGGAATCAATGATAGCCAGCGGATTGTTGATTTCATGGGCCACTTCCCCCACCAGCTGGCCCACAGACACCATCTTATGGGCATGATAGAGCTGTCCTTTTAGTTCATGGCGCTCCTGATCCAGGTCCCTGGTCCTGTTAAGAAGTCTGGTTACCACAAGCCAGATAAAGACCATGATCACCAGAACCAGAACAATGGTCCCGAGGATCATGGTATTGCGGATTGAAGCCATTTCTTCAAAGGCCACGTCCTTTGGCTGAATCACGACCAGACACCATGGAACCTCCTGAAGCCAGGTGTGTGCCACGAGAACAGGCGAACCATCCCAGTCCATCTCAACTACCCCGGCCGGATCATTAAAGTCCGGCACATAATAAGCAGGCTCCAGAAGGTTCCCAAGGCCATGATCTCCAACCTGAAACACTCCCTTTTGATTGACCAGGAACCCCCGGAACTGGCTGCCGCTGTCTTGAGCATGGATCAGTCCCAGCAGTTTGTCAGGGTACACGCTGGCCCTGATCACATGATATTCTCCGTCCACCAGCTGCCTGACCCCTACGGTAAAATGGGGCTCCTGCCGCAGACCCATGTACAGGTCAGTTATGATATAGCTCTTTTCCTGGTTGATGAGTCTTATATACCACTCTTCACGACCATAGTTCTTACCCTTGAGATTGGAGTATGGTCCTGCATATTCGGTCTGAATTCCAAGGGGATTGATCAGCCCGACATCAACAAAGGCGTCATCGGACCGAATCAGATTGTCCAGGTAGGACTCCATTCTTTCCTGAGTCGGACTAAGGGAAAAACCTTCCATGTGAAACAGGTTGAACATATTCACAACCCGCTTCTGCATGAACAGATCAATTGTGTTCTTTCTGGCCTCTACTTCAGCAACAAGCTGCAGCTTGCTGCTTTGAAGCATACCTGCGCTGGACTTGTAGTGAAAATAAACCGACAGGATGATAATAGGAAAGAGGTAGGTCAGAAAAAGGCAGAGCAGAATACCGCGCTTGAACCGGCGATGGTGGGTTGCCAAGGACTCCTGATGAACGTTTTTCACGGGCATCTTTTCAGGAGCCTTCCCGTAAGGTTTGCGCCCTGTTGCCGGACGCCTGACTTCGGACTGCGACATGCCTTTTCCCAAGTATCCTGGTTAGAGCCCTGCAGGGCTCTAACCAGAGTTATAAAAAATCATCTGAACCAGAAAACTCAATTCAATTTCCGCCAACTTCTAAAAAATTATCTGCAATAATATTGTGCAAAAAATAACTTGCCGACTGACATAGGTTTGAACCTTATAAACTCAAACCCTGGACATAAGCAACAGGATATTTTCAGAAATTTTCTGGCCGGACCTGACACGTTTTTTCAAATCAAAATGAAACGAAGTGATGAAAAAATGAAACGCAGCTATCCCCTGATGTTGGAGGTAGAAGCAACTGAGCAAAAAAAACTGACTTAAAGCTGTACCAGCATAGGAGGCTAAAACGGATACAAACAGATCATCGGCCCAAAATGCCAACGCAACTACTTGAAACAAATCAGAATTTTAAAAAAGGCATGCTCAGGAAGGTAGAAAAAAATAATGCCAAGCTGATTTTAGCTGAAAGCCGGGAGAGTAAAGGAAGGTGAAACGCAACATGAAACATGACATGAAACAGGGTCTTTTTGAAGCTTAGTTCAGGGATTCCATATGCAGCTGTCCAGCATCACTGCCATTGCATGTGCCCCAAGGGTGCAAAGCAGGCTTCCGGCTAACTAACTGAGGCTGCCTCATTCTGCTCGCTGATGAAAAAGGAAAAGCTGCTTGGTTCAGGCTTCAGTTTGTATGACTGCCCAAAGCATCTTAATTATAAGATAACGCCTAGTAAGTCTGGCTTCCGGACACAATACCTGCATCATCCATTTCTCCTGCCCTGGCCTTGACATTGTCAGGCGGGTCAGGAGGGAGGATGACCGTGACCGTGGTTCCTTTGCCAACCGTGCTCTCAACCCTAATATCCCCACCCAGCTTGGTGATGATACCGTGACAGATGGAAAGGCCCAGACCGGTTCCTTTGCCTGGAGGTTTGGTGGTAAAAAACGGATCAAAAATCTTGCCCAGATTCTCCTTGGGAATGCCAACCCCGCTGTCTTCCAGTCTGACCATGACCCTGTCCTTTCCAGCCATGCCAATGGTAAACTTGACCTTACCATCCTTGCCAACTGCGTCTAATGCATTGTTCAGGAGGTTCAGAAAAAGCTGGCGCAGCAGGTATGGTTCACTGTTGATTTTGGGTATATTCTGGCTATATTTTTTTTCAATGATTATATTGTCCAGAAATGCATCCTGCTCCCTCATATCCACCACTTCATCAATGATTTCCTGGAGTTTTACTTCATTGATATATGAGTCCATCTTTCGAGCAAAGCTGAGCAGCTTGTGAGTAATTTCCTTACACCTGCGCACCTGCTCAGTTATGGCTCCCAGGGAATCCCGGAATTCCTCGGCATGTTTGAAATCATCAGCCCCGTCCTTTTCCATGAGGTCCTGAAGCCAGCCTGCTTCTTCACCGATGACCGCCAGAGGGTTGTTGATTTCATGAGCCACTCCTGAGGAGAGCTGGCCTATGGCAGCCAGCTTCTGGGACTGGATAAGCTGTTCATCAATGACACATTTTTTTTCATCAGCCTGACGTATCTTCCTGAGCAGAATATTCGAGGTCAGATAGCCTATGAATATAATGGATATCAGTCCGGCAATCACCACCAGAGTAAAGACCAGCCTGATCATGAAGATGCTTTCTATGGCCTCTTCTTTTTCCTGGCTGACCACCAGGAACCAATCATCATTGCTTTTCATGACGGTTATAGCGGCCAGGACTTCCATGTCCTGATCATGGTAGACCATCCTCTGGGTTCCGTTGGCTCCGGGAAGGTTATCCGGAAAATCATCAAGGATATGTCCAAAGTCTTTGCCCATCCTGGATCTGGTCTGAGCCGCGCCTTGCCGGTTAATGATGAAAGCCTCTCCTGTCTTGCCTATCCTTACATCTTCAACAAAAGAGCTTAGCCACAAACCATTTACCGAAGCCCTGAGGATGGCTGAGTCATCACAGCGGTCATGTCTGGCAGTAACCACAAAGAAAGGATTCATCCTGGAATCCGGGTAGACGTCACTGACAATAAATTTGTCCATGCAAGCCCTGTCAAACCACTTTTCCCGGCTGTAATCAAACTGCTCCATGCCATAAGGCAAGACACTGGAAATCACTTCTCCCTGGGAAGAAAGTACTGCCAGATCCTGAAACACCTGGCCTGATTCCCTTTCAAGCCTGGCAAAGACATTTTTCAGGTTCTCCTCATCCCTGAGTCCGTCCAGGGTTTCAGCTTCAGCAATAAAGGTCAGGGTCTTGATGAGTCCGGTAATCTGAGAATCAACTTCAGACCTTAATTCAACCGCAGTGTCATGTAGAGTGAAACCTGCCTGCTCGGAAATACACTTTTTGATGTACTGGTAGCCTGTGAAATAGACCAGGGTAACCACCAGAAGAAAAGGGATGAACAGGACCAGGAAGATAACCAGGGTAATATGCCGGCGAATCCATGAATAGGTAGGTTGATAATGATCCGCCATAAAAATATCCTCAGGTAGTTTTGGTGAAGTCTAGCCCAAACCCAAAAGAGGCCGTGGAGCCAGATTCTTTTTAGTCTCAATCGCTCCAGGCACCTTGTTTTGAGCCTGATTTATCCACTCTGGCCTGCTTTGTTTCATAAGCACTTTCAATTTTTATCATCAGATCTTCTATATCGCAGGGTTTCATGAGATAATCAAAGGCTCCCAGGCGCATACCCTCAATGGCCGGATCAATGGAAGCGTGGCCGGTCAGCAGGATCACCTCGATATCCGGGGCAATCTTCTTCATCTCGGTCAGGGTTTCCAGTCCGCTGAGGCCTGGCATACGTACATCCAGAACCACGACATCAACTGGAGTCTCCCTGACAATCTCCAGAGCCCTCAACCCATTGGAGGCGTCCAGAACCTGATGGTGTCTGGTGGACAGCCTCTTTTTCAAAGTTGTTCTAAACCGGTCCTCGTCATCAACAAGAAGTATCCTGGGTGCGTTTTTGGTCAAATCTTTTTTAAGGGTCATAATTTTGTCAACCTTTCATATTCAAATTTTATCATTCTTTATCTTGACCAGTGCCAGGTCGGGGTTTTTAGGAAGTCTTACTGTAAAGGTGGTCCCATGCCCGACCTTGCTGGCCACAAAAATTGTTCCTCCAAGCTTTTCAATTATTCCATGACAGATGGACAAACCCAGGCCTGTACCTTTGCCCGGCTCCTTGGTGGTGAAAAAAGGATCAAATATCCGGAGCAGGTTTTCACTGGGAATGCCTGGACCTGTATCGCTGATGGACACCGCTACTGAATCGTCCTTGTTCTTACTGGTTGTTATGCAGATCTCCCCATCCTTCTGAATGGCATCCATGGCATTATTGATAAGATTGAAAAAAACCTGCCTGAGTTGGGATGAGTCAGTCTTGATTATGGGCAGATCCTTTTCATAATCCCTGACAAACTTGATGGAATACAGCTTGGCTTCACGCTCTCTAAGGGCTGCAACCTCATCAATGAGCAGGTTCATATCCACATCGCGGATGGTGGAATCCATTTTCCTGGAAAAACTCAGAAGCTTATGGGTGATTCTCCTGCATCTTTTTGCCTGCTGGCTTATCTCCCGCAGAGAGTCCGTCAGTTCGTCACGTTCAGGGATATCCTGCATGTTGTCACGTTTGAGAATATCCTGAATCCATCCTGCTTCTTCCCCGATTATGGCCAGGGGGTTGTTGATCTCATGGGCAATGCCTGCAGAAAGCTGTCCAATGGATGCCAGTTTCTGAGACTGGATAAGCTGCTCGTCCAGAAGCTGCTTTTCAGAGTCAATCAGCTTGACCCGGCGCAGGAGTATCTTCATGGTCAGCAAAGTAAGAAGGACCAGTAGCGCACCACCCAGGGCAAAGATGATGAGGGAATTCTGCCTCAATGGATAAAGCTCTCCGTAAATATCATCCACATCCTGCTCCACAACCAGCAGCCAGTCATTGTCCTTGATCCAGGTCTTGGCCCTGAAAAAACTCCTGTCTTCCTGGTTCAGTTTCCAGAAATTGACTCCTTCAAACATGCTCAGGTCAAGAAGACCGGGACTGACCTGATCCATGACCCTGAATCCCTCTCTGGACCTGGTCTGGTAATGACCGTCGCTGCTGACGATGTAGGCAAAGCCTGTCCGGCCGAAACGGACGTATTCCACCAGGGATGCAAACTTGACTGCATTGACCGTAGCCCTGAGCACCCAGGTTTCCTGGCCATTGGTCTGTTTGATGGCTATGATGAAATGCGGTACCTGCCTGAAGCCCAGAAACACATTGCTGATAACCAGGTCTTTTTCCAGGACCTCCTGAAACCATGGAGATTCCCTGTAATTCTTGTCCATCAGGTCGTAAGGCCCGACATAAGCCAGGTGATTGCCTTCCAAGTCCAGGACTCCAAGGTCTTCAAAGGCAAAATCATACTCCTTTTCCAGGACCGCATAAACCTGTTCCAGAACTTCCTGCTGTTTCAGCTGGTCGTACTGTTCGAGCAAGGTGACCATGCGCATGGTATTGGCCAGCTCAAAGAGAAAATTCTCAATGGCCCCCTTATGCTCCATGACTATGGATACCAGCCTGGCAGTTGCCCTTTCTGTGATTGCGCTTCGATACTGAAAATATATGGTCCCGGCAATGAGTCCCAGTGAAATGACAGCAGCTAAGCAGTAAGAAATGATGATGTGCCAGCGCAGCTTTGCACTGTAAACGCTTGCCCCTTTAATGTTTCTTTTCATGGATGGCTATGCAGTTGGATAATCCAGGCATCAGGGTCAATATTCAATCATTATCCTGAAAAAATTCAAGGAGGTCATCGAGTTTTTTGTCCCAAATCCTTTGCACTCAATAATGGCCGGTCCAGGCTCAGAACTTTCATAATCCAGCCCGAAAACTTGTGATGGAAAGGCAGAGGGACTACTCAAAAAAATAATCCCAGATGTAGGGATAGACATAAAAAAGAATAATCAAAACCACAGCACTTAAAGGCCAGAACCAGGGTTTTTTGATGAACTCCGGGTTCCAGGTATTCTTGCCCCGGGGCAGATTGTGCAGGGGTTTGAGCATCTGATACATTGGATCAATATTTTTTTGATCACTGTTCTCAGATCCATGCTCCAGGTCGGGTGTCTGGTCGTCAGCATGGCCGGACTGACTTTCAGCTGTTTTTGCTTCCTTCTTCTCCATATCCACTGACAGTCCCAGCTAATTATTACAAAGATGCCCGCCGGTTTCAATTACCTGCTGAAACCGGCGGGCAAGTCATTTAAAATCTTACAGCCTTTTCCAGCTTGTCCAGGCGGCTTCTTTCCTCAGCCTGCTTAAGCCTGGTATCCCGTTCCTTTTTAACTTCAAAGGCCCTGCTGATCTTGTCTATAAGGTCTTCGATTTCACAGGGCTTCATGAGATAATCATACGCTCCGGCCCGCATGCCTTCAATGGCCGTATCCACTGTACCGTGCCCGGTCAGAAGAATAACTTCAATGCCCGGAGTGATCTGCTTGACCTGGGCCAAAGTCTCAATTCCATCCATACCCGGCATCTTGATGTCCAGTATGATCACATCCACCGGGTTATCCTTGATGTACTCAAGGGCCTGTGTGCCACTGCCTACATCAGCAGTCTCAAAACCTTTGCCCTGCAATCTTTTAGCCAGTGTGGTCCTGAATCTTTCCTCGTCATCCACCAGAAGCAGTTTTAGA
The DNA here is from genome assembly GCF_000686525.1 of Desulfonatronovibrio hydrogenovorans DSM 9292. Classification (NCBI taxonomy): domain Bacteria; kingdom Pseudomonadati; phylum Thermodesulfobacteriota; class Desulfovibrionia; order Desulfovibrionales; family Desulfonatronovibrionaceae; genus Desulfonatronovibrio; species Desulfonatronovibrio hydrogenovorans. The sequence continues at coordinate 322,747 of NZ_JMKT01000008.1, read as the reverse complement.
CTTGTATTGTCAAACATGGCCTTTCAACCTCCTTTAGATCAAATTCCATGATTTGGTTCATCAGCTGCAGCTTCGCCCTTTTCACCAGCTGGCTGCCAGGACATGCTCTTTGGTTACATATGAACTTTCAACTGTTTGTACAAAAAAAGTCAAGGGCTTTTTAGTTATTCTTGAATTACCGCCCGATCATCTCGGACGGTAATTCAGCCTTTACTGTTAATGGGCTGCAATCCCGATCAGGGGCCAGTAAAAAAGTACCCCCACAACCGCCACCACCAGCAGGATCAGACACCAGGGCACAGCCACCTTGATAAAATCCACCTGAGTGAAGTATCCGGAGCTGTAGGCTATAATGGTCGGAGGGCAGCCAATGACCAGCATGATGAAGGAGGTGGTCATGGGAGCCAGCAGAGCTACCGCCACCGGCGACATCCCAAGCATTTCTGCCATGGGCAGGGTTATGGGCAGAGTCAGAGCCACTGCAGCTGAGTTGCTCATGAGGCTGGACAGAAATGATCCGAAAAATCCAAGACCGTAGAATACGATAAAATCATTTCTTCCTTCCAGAAGCGGCAGGCAGGCCTCGGCAAGAAACTGTCCAGCTCCGGTCTTAAGCAGGGCAAGACCCAGAGATACACCTGCCCCGAACACAATCCAGGACTCCCAGGGAAACTTGTCACAAATGGTCCTGAAGGACACCCAGCCCGGAGCGCAGAATCCGATCATGGCCAATACAGCAGGCACACTCACATGCCATCCGGTCAGGTCCCCCATGAACCAGAGCACAAAGGCACCCACAAAAACCAGGGCCACACCCAGTTCTGCCCCGCGCAACGGTCCCGGGTACTCCAGCTTGACACCGACCAGCTCCTTTTCCTTGGGCCGGAACAAAAAGTAGACCACAGCCCAGGTTGCCACTGCTGTAAAAAAGCAGATGGGAAACTGGATAATCAGGTATTCCAGAAAACCAATGACCCTGCCTTCTCCTGTTTCCTGCTGAGTATAGCGGTAAAGGATCTCAACCGCCAGGGGATTTCGCCCTCCGCCGATCATGGTCCCGAATCCACCTGCTGAAGCTGCCAAAGGGATCAGAATCAGGAAAAACTTGGGCAGATCATGCCCCTGCCCGGGCTTCATACCCATGGCCATGAAAACCGGCACAAATGCAAAGACCATGACAACGGTCACGGTTGCATCATGCAGTATGGTGGCCAGCATGGTGCAGCCCACGGCCAGGATGAAGCTCAGCTTCTTGACATTGGTCCCGGCCAGCCGCAGAAGATGATACATCAAACGTCTGGCCAGCCCCACCTCGTTGAGCACCACCCCGAACATGATGATCATGAGCACGAACATGACTGCCGGGTTGGCATAGGGCGTCCAGGCGTCGTTTCTGCCCACAATGTCGAACATGATCATCCCTCCTCCAACGCAAAGGGCTGTAATACCGATGGGGATGGCCTCGGTGGTCCAGAGAATCAGGCAGGTTACCAGCAGAGCCAGCAGCCTGTGTCCTTCAATGGACAGGTTATCCGGTGTGGGAAGGGCATAAACAAGCAGACCCAGCAACACGGCAATGGAGCACTTGATGATAATGCTCTTGCCCGACTGCCTGGGTGCTTCAGGATGCTCTTCAATTACTATCTCACCCTGGTTTTGATCCAATGCTCTATCAGACATGTTAGATACCTCCGAAATATAATTTTGCTATTTTTTTCACAAAAAGAGGCAAAAAATTTTCTTATAAATTACATTCCTGGGTTATGGTCTTATAGATTTCCCTGTACACATCGGAAAACCTTAAAACTCCCACCAGCTTGCCATCATCCACCACAAACAAGGAGTCAAACCGAGTTACAATAAACCTGTGCAGAGCCTGATTCAGGCTGGCCCCGGACCTTATGGTCTGGATTTCAGTCACAGGCCTGAGAAAGTCCCTGACCTTTGTCTGGGCTGCCTTGGAGCAGAGATCACTCAAAGGTTTTTCCAAAAATGAGTACTGCTCCCGCATGGTCTGGATCACGTATTCGTAGTTGGCCACAAAAGCACCTTTACTGGTATCCACCAGCTTTTCATATTCCGGCTCAAGACCGCGCATCAGATCAAAAGGTGAAAGCTTGCCCTTGATTTTTCCGTCCTGATCTTCCACCAAAAGAATCCTCTGCTTGCCCTTACCCGAGGTAAATTCCTCCTGGGCCTGATGCAGGGCCCTGGCAGCCTGGACAAATGTTGAATTCTCCCGGATTCTGGGGAAATCTTTGACCGGACAAGTCAATTCTTTTACCAGTGACTTTTCCATATCAACCTCCATGGTTAGTGTTCTTATTAAGCCTTTATTTTATTGAGCCCTTTCCAAAAAATTAGTATCTGCTTCACTTATCACTTATAAGCCTGGATATACTCTTTATCAGATCTTCCAGGTCCAGGGGCAGCAGCAGGAAGTCGGCGGCTCCCAGCCGCATGCACTCCAGGGAAAGCCTGCTGTCCTCCTGAAAGCCCAGGACAATCAACGGCAGCTCCGAGTAAGCCTCCTTGAGTACGGAAAGCATGGATACACCTTCTCCCCTGAAACGGGTCAGACTGAGGACCACAACATCAGGACAATCCCTGGCAATCTCTTCCAGGGCTCTATCCAGGGAAAAGACTTTGGCCACTCTGAAACCCTGACTTTCCAGCACCCGGGACAGGATTGAACAAAATATCCTGCTTTCTTCAATCACAAGAATACAGGGCTTGCTGTCTGATGTTATGCTGTTTGCCTGATCCATGCGCCTGACTTCCTTTGGTTAGATCCAGCCACCCTGAACAATGACTTCAGAGGCTACATTAGCAATGCTCGTGCCAGATATTGGCCTGAATAATTTCAAATACTTAGATTTGCGACTAATCCCTTTCCATGCCTTCGATTCTATATGTTTCATAATGTATAGCTGGCTGCTGCTTCATTATGACACATAATAAAACTTAAATTGCCGCCTGACTCAACTGCCCTGTATTGCTAATTGATTTTCAATGTCTTATATCAATTGGCCAGTTCCACTAAAAATTGCTTGTTTACCCAGCGGAGTACTGCATTTATGCTAAAATTTCTGGATCTTCTTTTTGACAAATTTAAGATCAGGATGAGGATTGAAGACATTGATGATGCTCCACTCAAGAAAAAATATGAATTCTTCAAAAGTCTTCTTTCCAACAACAACCAGGCCCTGGCTCTGATCAACGATCTGGAGAATCTTCTTCTGGACCATAAACCTTTTGATTATGATGATGTGGTCAACCAGTGTGAACAGCTTATAGGGGTTGTCTATGAAATAGCCGAAGATATGAACGCCATCTCCGGAGGAAAATATCCAGGCCTGTTTTCAGCAACAGAAAAACTGGGGATAGCAATTCTTAAGGAGCTGATCCGCAAGAACAAGCCGGACAAATCCAAATGGACCATTCCCCTTGCCTCCTTAAGCCGGGAAAACCAGCAGCTGGTAGGCAACAAGGCTGCCAACCTGGCCGAGATATCCAACCGAGCCCACCTGCCTACTCCAAGAGGATTCTCTGTCACAGCTTATGCCTGCCACCATTTCCTCAAACAATCCGGTCTGTATGGACTGATCAAGGAGGAAATGAAAGGCCTGGACGTCAGGGATACCAAAAAGCTGGAATCAGCCTGCTTTGGAATCCAGAAAAAAGTCATGGATGCCACCCTTCCTGCTGGAATCCACAAAGCCATAACCATGGAGCTGGATTCCCTCATTTCAGAGTTTGGGCCGGATATCAGACTTGCTGTCCGGAGCAGCGCAGTGGGAGAAGATTCTCAGGATGCCAGTTTTGCAGGTCAGCACAGCTCAGTCCTCAATGTCGCACCTGAAAGCTTCTTCAAGGCGTACAAAGAAGTGGTGGCCGGCACCTTTAACCCCAGGGCTGTATTTTACAGGAGAAGTAAGGGTTACCGGGACCTGGATGTACTCATGAGCGTCCTCTGCCTGATGATGGTGGACGCCCGGGCCAGCGGCTGTCTATACACCGCAGATCCCAATGACAGCACCAGAAACGATCTACTCATAAATGCCAATTGGGGACTGGGAGTGAGCGTGGTGGACGGCTCCATGTCCACTGACTACTGGAGGATATCCAGAGAGGACAGACAAGTAATCAGCCAGGAAATATCAGAAAAAAAAGCAATGCTGGTCATGGGAGGCGAGTACGACCTAAAAAAGGTCAAAGTACCGGCCAGTCAGACCAGTCAGGCCTGCCTGGCTGCTGATGAGATCAGCCGTCTGGTAACCTACGGGCTCAAACTGGAAAAATATTTTGGCCATCCCCTGGATATGGAATGGGCTCTGGACCAAAACAGCAACATCTTTATTCTCCAGGCCAGACCATTGCAGAGGTTTGACCAGGACACTCCGGGGTCATGCCAGCTTCCATCCATACCAGATCATGAACAGGATATTATTCTGTCCGGAGGAATGACTGCTTCACCGGGCACTGCATGCGGTCCGGCCCATGTCCTGGGTCCGGACCAGGATCTCTCAGCTGTGGCTCAGGGGTCCATCCTGGTAGCGCCCCAGACCTCTCCTGATTATGTTCCGGCCATGTCCAGAATAACCGGAATAATCACCGATGTCGGCAGTGTGACCGGGCATATGGCCTCTGTGGCCAGGGAATTCGGCATTCCCACCCTGGTGGGAACATCCACCGGCACAAAAATCATCGCCCACCTCCAGGTGATTACTCTGGACGCTACCAGACAAATGGTTTACAGGGGCCGCGCTGAGAGTATTCTCAAATTCAAACCCCCGGTGAACATCATGAAGGACAGCCCGGTTTTCAAACTGGTCCGGGAAAGTCTCAAAAAAATTGTACCTCTGCATCTGGTTGATCCAGGTGCAAAGGATTTTTCTCCCCAGGGCTGCCAGACCCTGCACGACATAGTCCGTTTCTGCCATGAAATGGCCATGCAGGAGATGTTCAGGCTGGGAGAAGAGCTCCAGGGGCTGGACAAATACATGGCTGTCAGGCTTGAAACTGATCTGCCCCTGAATATCCATGTGTTGGACCTGGGTGGTGGTGTTGAGTTCAACCCGGATGGATCAGGGATCGGCCCGGATCAGATATCTTCAATTCCTCTCAAGGCCCTGCTCAAAGGAATGAGTCATGAGGATGTCCGATGGAGCGGAGACCACCCCCAATCCAGACTCCTGGATGTTGTCGAGTATGCCATCCACAGGCGCAAGCCGGCTCCGAGACAGAAAACCCCAAAAGCTGAACCAGCTGGCATAAACTATGTCATTATATCTGATAAGTATGTTAACTTTAATGCCAGGCTGGGCTATAATTTTGTAACCATTGACTCTTTCTGTTCGAGCCGGGTCAATGACAACTACATCAAACTGTCCTTTAAGGGAGGAGCAGCAGACATCGGACCCAGAACCAGAAGGGCCAAGTTCATATCCATGATTTTAAGAAAGCTTGGCTTCAAGATCATGCTTAAAGGAGACATGCTCCTGGCTGAAATGAAAAAATATGACTGCCCGAGAATAGAGCATAAACTGGACCTGATGGGCAGGATGCTGGGATCCATCCGGCTCCTTGATATGGGCCTTGCTGATGATGGTGATCTTCCCTGGTATGTGGACGAATTTTTGCGCGGCAACTACACTTTCAAAAATAATTAGAGGGAGTTGGAAATGTCCGGGTTATTGGACTTCTTTTTCGGCAAAAAAAAGGACAAACCTTTTGACAATATTGAAGATGCTGTATTCAAGCGTAAGTATGAATACTTTAAAAGCCTTCTTTTTAACAACAACAAGGCCCTGGCCCTGATCAACGACCTTGAAGACCTGATCCTTGAACACAAACCATTTGATTACAACGAAGTGGTTTCCCAGAGTGAGCAGCTCATCAGCACAGTTTACGACATATCCGAAGACATCAATGCCATTTCCGGGGGCAAGTATCCCGGTCTCTTCAAGGCCACTGAAAAAATCGGCATATCAATCCTGCGCGAATTCGTCCGCCAGCGCAAACTGGACAAAACCCACTGGACCATTTCCCTGGCCGGGCTGAGCCGTGAAAGCTTTGACCAGGTCGGAAGCAAGGCCGCCAATCTCGGAGAAATATTCAACCGGGTCCATCTTCCCACTCCCAGGGGCTTTGGTATCACTGCCTTTGCCTGCCATCAGTTTCTCAAGCAGACCAAGCTAGATGAGGCCATCAAGGCAAAACTCAAGGGCCTTGATATTTCCGACACCCAGGCCTTAAGCCAGGTCTGCAGCGAAATTAAGGCCACGGTCATGAACACTGATCTCCCTGAACTGCTGGATAACTCCATCATACAGGAAGTTGCTGAGCTGGAAAAAGAGTTCGGCCCTGATATCCGTCTGGCTGTCCGCAGCAGCGCCACAGGTGAGGACTCGGAGTCATCCTTTGCCGGTCAGCACAGCACCCTGCTTAATGTGACTCCCAAGAACATGATCAGCGCATATAAAGAGGTTGTAGCCAGCACCTTCAACCCCAGGGCCGTATTTTACAGACGAAGCAAGGGTTACCGGGACGTGGACGTACTCATGAGCGTCTTGTGTCTGATAATGGTAGACCCGGTCAGCAGTGGAGTGCTCTACAGCGTCAGCCCGACCAATAAAAATGATGACGACCTGTACATCAGTGCCAATTGGGGCCTGGGGGTCAGCGTGGTGGATGGGTCCATGCCAACGGATTTCTGGCGTTACAGCAGAGCAGAAGGCAGGATTGTCACCAGGGAAGTCCAGCCCAAGAAACAGATGCTGATCATGGACAAAATCCAGGGCGTAATCCAGGCTTCTGTTCAGGAGGACCTTCAGGACAGACCCTGCCTCAACCCGGACCAGCTGGCCACCCTTATTGATTACGGACTAAAACTTGAAAAACATTTTGGCTGGCCCCTGGACATGGAATGGGCCGTGGATAAAAAAGGAACTGTATTTGTTCTTCAGGCCAGACCATTGCAGAGAGTCCTGCCGGATGCCAATGATTCCGAGGAACTCGGGCCTCAAGACACAGCCGGGCATGCAGTCATCCTGGAGGGAGGAATGACTGCCTGTTCAGGCACAGCCAGCGGGCCTGCCTATCACGTTGAATCCGAGCACAACCTTGCAGGCATCCCCCAGGGGGCAATCCTGATAGCCCCTCAGACCTCTCCCAGGTTTGTATCGGTCATGTCCAGGATCGCCGGAATCATTACTGATGTCGGCAGTGTCACAGGACACATGTCCTCAGTAGCCAGGGAATTCCGGATCCCGACTTTGGTAGCTACTTCCAATGCCACAGAACGCATTCCCAACTATCAGGTCATTACCCTGGATGCCACTGGAAAAAGAGTTTACCAGGGCATGGTCCAGTCCATTCTTAAAGAAACCAGGCCCGTCAACCTGATGAAAGACAGCCCGGTCTGGAAGCTGGTCCAGAAAACCCTGAAGAAGATAATCCCCCTGAACCTGATTGACCCCAAGAAAAGCAACTTCTGTCCAGCCGGGTGCTTCACTCTGCATGACGTGGTCCGCTTTTCCCATGAAATGGCCATGCGGGAAATGTTCAACCTGAGCCGGGACGTTCGGCGCGGCCACTACAGAGCAACCCCGCTCAAAACCGACCCTGACCTGAACATCAACATCCTGGATCTGGGAGGGGGACTTACTGTGGAAGATCAGGCAGCAGAAGTTTCCATGGATCATGTCCTGTCCATCCCTTTCAGAGCCCTGCTCAGGGGCATGTTCCATAAAAACGTTCATTGGACCAGCCCTGATGAGCTGAACATGATGGACTTCGCCTCCATAGTGATGGAAAACGTGCTGGAACAACCCAGGCAGAAACCCGGCCTGGACGGACCAAACTATGCCATAATTTCCGGTGAATATCTCAATTTCAGCGCCAGGCTGGGCTACCACTTTGCAACAGTGGATGCCTACTGTTCAGAATTTGTCAATGACAACTACATCACCTTTTCATTCAAGGGTGGAGCAGCCGACGTGGGCCGAAGGACCAGGAGGGCAGCCCTGATTGCAGCCATCCTCAAAAAGCTAGGTTTCAGGGTGGAGCAGAAAGGAGACCTGGTCAGGGCTGAAATGAAAAAATATGACCAGGTCAGACTGGAGGACAAAATCGATCATATAGGACGCCTTCTGGGCTCAGTAAGGCTTCTGGACATGGTCCTGACCGAGGATGGTCATATCAGCTGGTATGCAGATCAGTTCATGAAAGGCAACTACACCTTTGCCAGGCTTGATCCAGGCCAGTCCTGATCCGGACACGATTTCTTTTGGATAAAAAAGGCCGGGGAAATCCCCGGCCTTTTTTTTTCAGCTCACCATCCCCTTTGGGGCTTAGGAGAAGCCGATGATGGGCCAATAAATCATAACTGAAAATGAGCAGACCAGAAGGAGGAAAATGCACCATGGAACAGCGTATTTCACAAACTGACCCTGGGAAAAATACCCGGTGCTGTAAGCAATAATGGTCGGGGGGCAGCCAATGACCAGCATGATGAACGAAGTGGTCATGGGAGCCAGCAGGGCCACAGCCTGGGGTGACATGTCCATCATTTCGGCCATGGGCAGAGTGATGGGCAGCATCAGGGCCACAGCAGCTGAATTGCTCATGAGACTGGAGATAAAGGAGCCAAAGAATCCAAATCCGAAATAGACCACAAATTCATGCTTGCCTTGCAGCAAAGGCAACAAAGACTCGGCAAGGAACATGCCTGCTCCGCTGTTGAGCATGGCCATGCCCAGAGACACTCCTGCCCCGAACACAATCCACGACTCCCAGGGAAATTTGTCGCAGATGGTCTGAAAAGAGATCCATTTTGGTCCGCAAAAACCTGCAATGGCCAGGGCCGCCGGGATACTCACATGCCATCCGGTCAGATCGCCCATGAACCACAATACAAATGTTCCGATGAACACAATCAGGACCCCGATTTCCTTGAACTGCATGGGACCGGGATCTTCCAGCTTTATCCCGGAAAGCTCCTTTTCCTTGGGCCTGAAAGCAAGCCAAAGAACACCCCAGGTTCCCAGGGCTGTAAGAATAGCTATGGGAAACTGGATAATTATGTACTCCATGAACCCGATGGTAATTGCCTCGGCAAATTTGGGTGACTCTTCGGTAAAGACCTGCAGGATTTCCACAGCCAGAGGATTACGTCCTCCGCCCAGCAAGGTGGCAAAACCTCCGGCTGAAGCAGCCATGGGGATGAGCATCATGAAGAACATGGGCAGCCGGTGGCCCTGGCCGGGCTTCATGCCCATGGCCATGAACACCGGCACAAAGGCAAAGACCATGATAACCGTGACTGTAGCATCATGAAATACACTGGCAGTCATGGTACAGCCAATGGAAAGAATCAGGCTCAGGCGCTTGACCTTGGTCCCGGCAAATTTCAGGAGATAATACATGATGCGCTTGGCCAGACCAACTTCATTCAGGACTACCCCGAACATGATGATCATGAGCACAAACATGACTGCCGGACTGGCATACGGTGCCCAGGCATCGTGGGGGGTCTGGATATTGAAAAGAATAAGCCCTGAACCGACCAGGAGAGCGGTAACTCCGATGGGAATAGCCTCAGTAACAAACAGGATGACCACAGTGACCAGCAGGGCCAGCAGCCTGTGCCCTTCAGGGGATAAGTTTTCCGGAGTGGGCAGTAATGCAACAAAAAGGCCCAGACCCACGGCAATGGCAAGCTTGACCAGGATTATGCCGGGGCCGGATTCTTTTTTGATGGATTCAACTTCAGCCATAATTCACACCTCATTGGTTTTTTTTATTTTTTTAAAGCAAAAAAACCCGACCAGGATAGGTCAGCCAGCCGTGCAACTTTCTTTAATTTTATTGGAAATATAGCTGTAAACATCTGCAAAAAGGAGCAGGCCCACTAGCTTAGTTCCATCCACCACAAAAAGGGAATCATGACGCTCAACTACAAACCGGTGCAGGGCGTCATCCAGAAAATCATCCTTGCCCACCATATGTCCTTCAGTGGGCAGCTTGAGAAAATCCTTTATCTTGCTGTGCTGTGCTACCTGACAGAGATTATCCAGGGGCTTGTCCCATAGTACTTTCTGCTTCATTGATTTGATCACATACATTGTGTCCTTGAATTTCAGCCGGTTGGGATCAATAACATTTGTATATTTAGGCTCAAGGCCCTGGATAAGATCCATGGGCGACAGCTTGCCCACTACTTGCCCCTTGTCGTCCTCAACCAGAAGCGTCCTGTACCTGCTTCTGCCAGCTAAAAAATTTTCCTGAGCCTTTTCTAGGGCTGTGTGGGCCTCATGGAAAAAGGCTTCCCTGGAAATGGTGGGGAACTCCTTTAAACCCACCATCAAATCTCCTATTCGCGGATGCTCAGGTTTTTTTTCAACCATGGAATCCTCCTTTAAATTAACCTCATTCAATAGCTGTTTAATCAGCAAACAGGTGGAGGGCCTAAAGATACTGCCTCCCAACCGTTTGAAACCCTGCCCAAAAGACCTTTTGAAATCATCTGAAACATCAATTGTGCAAAAAATAACTAGCCTGAGCTAGTTGCTAGCAGCCCTTAAACATCAAATACAAAAAAGTGTCAACAGGATGGCCCTGGATATTTTTCCAAAAGACAAATTAAAACATTTTGATTCATAAACCGTCCTGAGCTAGGCTGGCCATGTCCTTTTTTTCTCAATCCAGGGCCAATTTCATTATGATCTGGACCAGTGCTTTTGCCAGTGCTCCACCTGTTCCTTCATCTTGTCCTTAACCCGGCTTTCTTCTCTGGACACCTTGTGGTCATAGGCCTGGAGGATTTTTTCTAAAAGCTGCTCAAGGTCACAGGGCTTCATCAGGTAATCATAAGCTCCCAGTCTCATTCCCTCCACAGCTGACTCCACATTGGCGTGGCCGGTCAATAAGATCACCTCTGTATCCGGATCAATCTTCTTGATCTGGCCAAGGGTTTCAATGCCGTCCATTCCAGGCATCTTAATATCCAGAACCACCACGTCCACTGGGCCGTCCTTCATGGATTGCAGGGCCTCCACCCCGCCTGAAGCGGTCCTTGGTTTGACCCCCTTCTCCCCCAGCCTCTTGGCCAGAGTAGTCCGAAAGCGCTCTTCATCATCTACCAGCATAAGCCTGACTTTTTCCAGGCGCTCTAGATCCCCGGGATGGTTCATCGTCTCCTCCTTGAAATGCTTGGCCGGATAGAAATTAACCGACGCAAGAGGTTATTGAGCCAACATAATACAACATCTTTAATTTCTACTCAATAATTGAGTCAATCACTTTCCTAAATCAAACTATTTTTAACGTCATTGTGCGCACCCAGGGGGTGGTGGCAATCTCATGGAGAACTAACTGAGATTATTATTCTTCATTCGCAATGACAAAAAAGTCGCTCAATTCAGGACTTAGAAAAAAGCATCGCCCATGCCCAATGCCTGCTGAAAAAACAGCGCATTAGAATAACAGGTCCGGCTGGCCAGGCTCAGTCTCGAAATATGGTGTCCTCTTTAAGAACACCCTCGGTCCAAGCCTCCAGAACCCTGGATACAGGCCCCATGATATTGTCAAATACCAGCACCTTCTTCCAGGTCAGATACTGGTAATAGTCTGCTTCAATGCCCCCGCAGATAACAGCCTGGACATTTTCAGTCTGAACCAGGTTGCAGATCTCCTCGGCTGATGGCTCGGACAAAAGAAGATTCTTTTTATCCACAATCTGCCCTTCCCCGTCTTTTTCCACGATAAGCACTTCAAGGGTGTAATCAAACCTCGGAGAAATATCATGGTCGTGAACAGTAATTAAAACCCGCTGATTGCCATGAGAAGAAAATGGTGCCATTTTTATTCCAGTCCGAATTTTTTCATTTTACGCCACAAGGTACTTCTGCCCCAGCCCAGGATGTCTGCTGCCTTACTCTTCTTGCCCTTGGCTGCCACCAGGGCTTCAAGAATCATCTTTTTTTCCATGTCCACCCAGGTACATCCCCTGGAATCGGACCTGGCCTGGCCAAGGGAGGATGGCACCGGTATGGACAGTTTGGCTGCCTGCTTCTGCCTGAGGCCGTCTTCAAACACGTACTCCGGCAGGTGAGAAACCTGGACCATGTCCGACTGGCAGACATTGACCGCATATTCGACAATGTTCTTCAGCTCGCGGATGTTGCCGGGATAATCATGATTAAGGAGCATGGAAAGGGCGTCCTCTGATACCCCCCGGATGTTCTTTCTGAATTGTCTGGAGATGGTACTGAGCATCTGATCCATCAGCAGCCTGATATCCCCCTCCCTTTCCCTCAAAGGCGGAAGGTGCAGCCGGACCACGTTAAGCCGGAACAGAAGATCACTCCTGAAAAGTCCCTCCCGGACCATCTGCTCCAACGGCCTCAAGGTGGCGGCAATGATTCGGACGTTGACCTTGACCCCTTTGGTGCTGCCCAGAGGGAAGATGACCTTGTCGTCCAGAAAGGTCAGCAGCTTGCTTTGCAGGCCCATGGGCAGATCACCGACCTCGGTCAGAAAAACCGTACCATTGTGAGCAAGCTTGAACCGGCCGGGCTTGTTTTCAGCGGCCCCGGTAAAAGCTCCTTTCTGATGCCCAAACAGCTCAGACTCAAGAAGGGTTTCCGGAAGGGCTGCACAATTAACTTTAATAAACGGCCCTTTGGCTCGGTCAGAGGCCAGGTGGATGGCTTCAGCAACAACATCCTTGCCAGTGCCGCTCTCCCCTGTTATCAGAATGGAGGAATCGGTCTGAGCTACCATGGGCAGGATGCTGAATATTTTTTCAATTTGCGGACTCCTTCCGATGAGGCTTCCGAAATTGGTGCTATGAGAAGATTTCCAGTCCATCTTTTCCTGGGATCTGAGGTCCTCCACCAGGCTCAAATATCCAGCCCTGCGTCCTTCAAGATCATGGATGGGGGACGCAGATATTCTGACCGGAATCCTCTCCCTGGATCTGTTTATAATATTGCTCTGAACAAAGGCATACTCATTACAGTCACCCCCATTAAGGGGACACTGCTGAAGGCACATGCTGGAACGCAGGATATTGGAGCAGTGAATCCCCCTGGCTTCTGCCTGATCATAGCCGGTCAGGGCTGTCAGGGCCCTGTTCATCAGCACTACCCTGCGTTTCAGGTCCATTACAGCAGCACCCAGCGGAATTTCATCCAGAATCCCGCCAAAAGGCACTCCTGCGGGGAAAAGCCCCCTGACCATGACTGTTTCACCTGCTGAATCCAAAGTGTTTTTTTGTTCCATAATGATACTTATTACAAGGGATGGGCCGCGCTTCTAATTTAGAAGCAACATGCTGATTTTTAAAGCCTTCGCCAGATTGATACATAATTCACAACATAATGTTGAAACAGATCCGTGAAACGACTTTGAACCTTTTAGCACGACAAATCAAGCTGTTTTTAATCCTGACAGGAAATTTCTGGGGGATATCCTGGGCATCTCCTGCTGGTCCAGCTTGACTGACTCTCTCTAACACCTTATATGCCCGGTACTTCCATGCCAAACTCAAAAATCTTTCTGAACAAGAATCAGCATAAAAGAATCCTGGCCGGACACCTCTGGATATTCAGCAATGAAATTAATCCTGAAAAGTCTGACTTGAAGGATTTCCAGCCCGGTCAGCCGGTCCATGTCCACGCCCATGGGGGAACCTTTCTCGGCCATGGCTATGTCAATCCCGCAAGCCTTATCTCAGTAAGAATTCTTGGCTATCAAGCCAACGAAACCCTGGAAGACCTGCTGGAGAAGAGACTGGCCAGTGCCCTGGCCCTGCGCCGTGATATCTATTCAAAGCCCTTTTACCGTCTGATGTTCTCGGAAAGTGACCTTCTGCCCGGACTGATCATTGACCGGTTTGACCAGGTCCTTTCCATTCAGCTCAACACAGCCGGCATGGACAGGCAAAGGGACACCATTGTCCGGGCTGTATCAAACCTGCTCCCGGTTGATGGAGTGGTGTTCAAGAATGACACCAGATCCAGGGTCCTGGAAGGTTTAAAACCTGAGATATCAACAACCGGCTCTGTCCCGGAAACCGGAACCGTCCGGGAAGGGGATCTGGAACTGACCTTTTCCCTGGCCGGCGGACAAAAAACCGGCTGGTATTATGACCAGTCCCCCAACCGGACCCTTTTTGCCGGCATGTGCGCTGGCAAGAAGGTCCTGGATGTCTTTTCTTATGTCGGAGCCCTGGCTGCAGGAGCTGCCAGACAAGGAGCCTCGCACGTTGTTGTAGTTGACAGCTCCAGGCAAGCCATGGACCTTGTCCATCAGAACATGGCCATAAACCGGATTCCCCAGGGCAGCTGGCAAGGCATCTGCTCTGATGCTTTTGAGGTCCTGGACAGCATGGCCAGAGACAGCGAGCGTTTCCATGCCATAAGCCTGGACCCTCCAGCCTTTATCAAACGCAAAAAAGATTTTCAGTCAGGCCTGGCTGCTTATCAGAAACTGAACTCCATGGCCATGGAACTCCTGCATCCAGGAGGAATTTTCATGAGCTGCTCATGCTCCCAGCACCTTAAGCTTTCCCAACTGGTGGACATCATCCGCAAGGCTGCCTTGAAAAAGAAAAGACATCTGAGGATACTAAGGTTCTGTCATCAGGGTCCGGATCATCCCATTCATCCGGCAATGGATGAAACCAACTACCTCAAAGGCGTGATCTTCCGAGTTGACTGACCTTTAAACCCTTCACCCTGGGAGCCGGCCAAGGCCGCCATGAGCCCGACAATCAGCACACTATCTCCAAACCAGGATCAGCAGAAGATCCCTTTAAACCGGATATTAAACAGATGACCCAGCACCCATCACCACCCAGAATTGATCAGGAGGTCCGTAAACGGCGGACCTTCGGCATTATCAGTCACCCTGATGCAGGCAAAACCACCCTTTCGGAAAAACTTCTCCTGTTTGGCGGAGCCATCCAGATGGCAGGGTCCATCAAGGCCAAAAAGGCGGCCCGCCACGCCAGGTCCGACTGGATGGCTGTAGAGCAGGAACGGGGCATCTCCGTGACCTCCTCAGTCATGAAATTCATTTATAACAACTACGAAATCAACCTACTGGACACTCCAGGCCACCAGGATTTTTCCGAAGACACCTACCGGGTCCTGACAGCAGTAGATTCCGCCCTGATGGTCATTGACAGCGTCAAAGGTGTTGAAGCCCAGACCAAAAAACTGATGCAGGTCTGTCGAATGCGTTCAACCCCCATCATGACCTTTATTAACAAGCTGGATCGGGATGGCCGGGACCCCTTTGATCTTTTGGACGAAATTGAACAGACCCTGGGAATCCAGGCCTCTCCTCTGACCTGGCCCATCGGCATGGGCAAAATGTTTCAAGGTGTTTATGACATCAGACAGGGGGCCATCCGCTTTTTCAACCCTGTAGACGATAAAGGCCGAAGACCCAGGGAGAATGCAGTCATCCAGGACCTTTCCGATCCCCTGCTGGACGAACTCATCGGGACCACTGCTGCTAGAGAACTGCGCCAGGACATTGAGCTGATCCAGGGTGCCGGCTTTCCCTTTGAAAAAAAAGCCTATCTGGAAGGCAAGCAGACTCCGGTTTTCTTTGGCAGCGCAGTAAACAACTTTGGAGTCCAGGAACTTCTGGACACCTTTGTCATCCTGGCCCCCCACCCTCTGCCCCGTCAGGCTGAAACCAGACAGGTTTCTCCCTTTGAAGACGAATTTTCCGGGGTGGTTTTTAAGATCCAGGCCAATATGGACCCGGCCCATCGGGATCGGATAGCCTTCATGCGGATATGTTCGGGCAGATTCCAGAAAGGGATGAAAGTCCGCCATCACCGGATCAAAAAGGATATTCAGATCTCCAATGCCATCATCTTTATGGCCCAGGACCGGGCCGGAGTGGAAGAGGCCTGGCCAGGAGACATTATCGGCGTTCACAACCACGGAACCATCAAGATCGGGGATACCCTCAGTTTGAGAGAGGAACTCAAGTTCACGGGCATCCCCAACTTTGCTCCGGAATTTTTCCGCCGGGTCATCCTGAAAAACCCTCTTAAATCCAAGCAACTGGAAAAAGGTCTTCGTCAGTTGACTGAAGAAGGGGCTATTCAGCTTTTCCGCCCCCTGTCCGGCAATGACTATATCCTGGGCGCAGTGGGTGCCCTGCAGTTCGACGTCACAGCCGCCCGGCTGGGAGCAGAGTACGGGGTTGACGCTTCCTATGAGCCTCTGGACTTTTCCACGGTCCGCTGGATCGAGTCAGACGACAAAAAAGTCCTCAAGGACTTCAGACAGCGTTATTTTTCAGCTCTGGTGGAAGATATTGAGCAGAATCCGGCCATGCTCTTTGCCAGCAAGTGGCGTCTGGAAAGGGCCAGAGAAGAATGGCCCGCCATCAGATTCATGGAGGTCAGGGAGCACTAGTCAGTCAATACCGGTTGAACCTGGATAATGGCCGCTGATCAGAATAACAGCCTTAACCTGCACATGATATTCATCAGAAGACCGGCTGCAGCAGTCAGGCGTTTTGACTTTGGCAACCAGACATGGAACACTCTTCAAATAACCCTCAAGGATGATTCAAATGGATATTGCAAGCAGCCTGATCAACGAGTCCGTTCAGGCAGTCCGTCGGGCCGGAGAACTGATTGTTTCGGCCTGGGACTTGCCAAGAAACATCAAATACAAGGGACCCATCGACCTGGTCACAGACACGGACCTGGCCGTGGAAGAACACCTCAAAACATCTCTGAAAAAAATCCTGCCTGAAGCTGACTTTCTGGCTGAAGAATCGGCAAGTGAAACAGTCCTGTCCAAGCGTCCCGCCTGGATCATCGACCCTTTGGACGGCACCACCAACTTTGCCCACAAGATCCCCTTTGTGGCGGTTTCAGTTGGTCTCTGGACCGGATCTGAAGTTGACCTGGGCATTATCTATCTGCCCATATTAAATGAAATGTTCTGGGCAGCCAGAAATACAGGTGCCTTCTGCAATGACCAGCCCATCCGGGTCTCAGAGACAAAGACCCTGAAACCGGCCCTCATTGCCACAGGATTTCCCTATTCCGTGCTCAAGGAAATCGACCTGATTATTATGTACATGCAAAAGGCCCTGGTCAGCACCAGGGGGGTCCGGCGCTGCGGGTCTGCAGCCACGGACCTGGCCTACACAGCAGCAGGACGCTTTGACGCCTTTTATGAGATCGGTCTCAATCCCTGGGATACTGCGGCAGGCCTTTGTCTCATCCAGGAGGCAGGTGGGCGGGTGACTACCTTTGACGGCAGCCCTTACCAGCCCGGGATGCGGGAGATCCTGGGCTCCAACGGCCATGTCCATGAACAGATGTCTGCCCTGCTGACCGCTGACCAGTAACTCAAAATTTATTAACCAGGCTGTGCTTATCTTTTTTTACCGGGACAAAACCTTGGCCAAAAAAAGAGAGCCACCCTTATTAAGCTGTTGCAGTCTTCATTTTGTTCGACACAGCCAAGGCAGCTGCATAATAACAGGTTGACAACCAGCAGCACTTGGATATACGAAACTTAACCTTTTACGGGAAGTAGCGCAGCCTGGTAGCGCACCTGCCTTGGGAGCAGGGGGTCGCAGGTTCGAATCCTGTCTTCCCGACCATAAAATTCAAGGGGTTGCTGAAATCAGCAACCCTTTTCTTTGTCAACAAAACTCCGGGCATCAGTTCCTGATTCTGACCAGGGGCAGGGTAAAAGAAACCATAGTACCCTGACCAGGCTTGCTTTCAACCCGGATATCTCCCCCCATTTTTTCCACAAACTCCTTGCACAGGCTTAGTCCAAACCCAGTGCCTTTTTCCCCTTCTGTCCCGGGCTGAGACCTTGAGCACCCCCCTGAAAAAATCCCGGACAGACGCTCAGCATCCAACCCGGCCCCATTGTCTCTGACCTGAACCAGGGCTTCACCAGTATCCTGATCCTGCCTGGCTGAAATAATGATCACCCCTTTCCTGGAGGTGAACTTGACCGCATTGGACAACAGATTTCTAAACACTGTTCCTGTCATTTCCCTGTCAGCAAGGACCTGAATGTCTCCTGGGACATCCACTTCAATGGATATTTGTTTCTGATCCGCTCCAGCCCTGGCCAGTTCAACTTCTTCCTGAATCAGGGGTTTCAGGGAAAAGACCCGGGGATCATAATGAAGCACCCCTTTTTGAGCTCGCCCCCATTCCAGAAGGTTATTCAACAGATTATTGATGTTTTCAGTCGAAGTGCGCATGTGTGCTGATATTTCTTTCAGCTCGTCCCTGGACAGTCTTCTCACTTCCTGGTCCAGATAAGTGGCCAGAGAAAGCATCCCGGAAATGGGCGATTTAAGGTCATGGGCGATTATGGAAAAAAACTTGTCTTTCTGAGCCATGACCTCTCTGAGCTGCTCATTTTTCAGGCTTAACTCCTTTTGATTGCGCTTCCGCAGCGTAATGTCCCGGCATACGCAGAATACGTACTTCCTGCCCTTGATCACAGCTCCGTTGGTACTGATTTCAACGTCAAGCCGCGTACCGTTCTGGCACCGGAAATTGGTTTCAAAAGTTTCCCCTGAAGAGTCGGCCTTGCTGATCATCTGCAGCAGTTCTTCCCTGGACCACAGCCCATCCCAGTCCCAGACATGAAGGCCCTTAAGCTCTTCTTCAGAGTAACCGAGCATCTCTGCAAACTGCTTGTTGGCCTCATGCACTCCGCCTTTTTCATCCAGCACTACAATCCCGTCCCTGGACTGTTCCACCAGGATGCGTCTTCGCAAAACTTCGTGGGCGAGCTCTTCCTGAGCCTGCTGATGGGCAGCCACCCTCAGGGCCACCTGATGTTTAAGGGTCCTGTTCCAGGCATAAAGAAGGGCAATGATCAACAAAAGAATAAGGACTACACCCGACACACCCAGCCAGAAGCGCAGGTCGTGATAAAACATGGGCAGTTCAAGGCCGATCCACTCTTTTTCAATGGCCTTTCGCTCGGCATCACTAATGTCAGCCAGGACCTTGTCCAGGATACCCCTTAAAACAGGCCAGTCACTCCGGGCTGCAAAGGCCAGGACATCATTATATCTGCAGTCTCCAGCCACCCTGAGATTGGGAATGTTCAGACTGCGGACATAATAGGATATCACTCCCAGGTTTCCCACCATGGCCTGAATCTGACCGGTGGAAAGATCCACCAGGGCCTGGGCTGGATCAGTTATGGGCCGGAGATGATAAAGACCATGCTTTTCCATGAGATACGGTCCCACAGCGTATCCACCCTGGTATACCACATCTCTCATCTCTTTCAGGTCATCAACAGTCAGGTTGGTGCTGATATTGTCGCTGACAACTATGACATTGGGGATCTCAATATACGGCCGGGTAAAGGAAAGATATCGACTGCGCTCAGGAGTCTCTATGACCGTGTTGACCATATCGACCCCTCTTCTGGCTGCCTGATCCAGAACCTCTTCAAAGTTGCTCAGCCGGACGATTTCAAAGCTGATCTCCAGCTTCTGCTCCATAATCCGGACATAATCAGCAGCAATGCCCAGAAACCTGCCTTCATCGTCAAAATACTCCAGAGGCGGAAAATACGGATCCGGAGCCACTCGAATCTTGCCGTCCATTTCATCAAGCCATTCCCTCTCCTCTGAAGACAGGGTGTCAAGGAATGAGGCCTTTCCAATACAGGGGGCAAGCAGGATCAGGATCCAGAAAAGACTGCCCGCAATAATGCTGATTTTTGAATTCCATGTCTCCGACATCACTCCAGTACCTGCCACTATCCAGGAAAAGGTTGCCACAACCTCAGTGATTCCTGACTTAAGGGTAAAACATATGAACACCAAAAATGACCAGACTGCTATACATCTCAACCATTAGTAATTCCAAAACAATTTCCAGGGCAAGAAAAATTGTCCCTGAATTTTTAGAACAACAAATTCAACTTATTATGAGAAGTTAATTTCAGCTAAAAATTCTGTTCATTTTACTGGTGAACCAGGTGAGAGCGGGCAGGTGTTCAAGGATGTCCAGGAGGGAGGAAGGGTAATTATTCCTTATGAAAGGTCGGTTGATGAATATTTTCCCATGATTTGCAACCGGCTGTTCAGGAGGTTATTTGTCCGGACAAAGGCCTTTGCCCTGATACGTCCGGGTTTAAGTTTTTGCCATTATATTTCTACTGATGGCCCATTTCAGTTCAGAACCTGGACAGATCAGTCCAGAGCATACTCAGGTATCAATTTCGCTGCTCAGGGCTTGCCTGACCTTGAAAAGCAGATCTTTGATCTGAAAAGGTTTTCCAATAAATCCCACCGCTCCCAGAGTCGTGGATTTGCGGGCCTGAATCCCAGCTGAGTACCCACTGGCTATGAGCACCTTGACCCTGGGATTGATCTCAATAAGTTTTTCAAGACATTTCAGACCTCCCATCCCGGGCATGTTCAAGTCCAGAAGAACCAGGTCAACAGAACTCTTTTCCTGGCTATAAATACCCAAGGATTCTTCACCGCTGGCCGCTTTATACGTTGTGTATCCGTATGTTTCCAGAACATCGGCAGTCAGATCCCTGATGTCCTGGTCATCGTCCACAACAAGTATTGTTTCCTTTCCTCCCTCAAGGCCAGACCTGGATTCAATCTCACTGTTTTCCACTTCTGCACCAGGGACAGCCGGCCAGTATATTCTGAAGGTCGAGCCATCTCCGGACTCACTGTAACAGGTAATCCTTCCCCCGTGGGCCTTGACAATACCATAGACTGAAGCCAGACCCAGACCGGTTCCCTTTCCTGTTTCTTTGGTAGTATAAAAAGGTTCAAAGATATGCCCGAGAGCCTGTCTGTCTATTCCCAGCCCTGTATCAGATACAGTCAGCAGCAGATAATATCCCGGCTCCAGGTCCAGGTACTTGTCATCTTCCAGAACCAGGTTCCTGGTTTCAATGCACAGTGTTCCTCCCTCAGGCATGGCATCGGCTGCGTTGGAACCCAGGTTGAGCAGGACCTGCTCAATCTGGACTGGATCTGCCTCAACAGGCCAGGCCTCATTGTCCAGATCCAGCTCAATATTGATCATTCTAGGGATGGTCCGCTTGAGGACCATCAGGCAATCCATTATTTCCCGGTTCAAATCCAGGATCTTTTTCTGAATCTGGGCCTTGCGGCTGAAAAGAAGAAGCTTCTGGATAAGCTGACCAGCCCGGTCAATGGCCTTTTCCACTGTTCTTAGCCGAATCCGGTCCGGATGATCATCATCCTTGTCCAGGCCTAGCAGCTCAACGCTGGTACTCATGGCATGCAGGAGGTTGTTGAAATCGTGGGCTATGCCTCCAGCCAGCATGCCCACAGACTCCATCTTCTGGGCCTGGATCAGCTGGTCCTGGAGCCTTTGCCGCTCTTCCTCAGCCTTTTTTTGCGGAGTTACGTCCAGAAAAACCGTGACAAACTGGCTGTCTGCTATTTTATAGGCACTAATCAGGTAATGTCTGTCCAGCGACTCAACAGTTTCCTCAAATTCAATCGACTCTCCAGTCAGCACTACCTTGGCGTACACATCAAGAAAGGGAGCCCGGCTGAATCCCGGTATGACCAGAGAGGCCTTCTGACCAAGCACTTCTGACCTGGACAGCCCGGTGTGGACCTCAAAAGCCGGGTTAACATCCAGGTAGACATAGTCCAGGGGCTGACCCTGATCATCCATCAGCAGTTCATGGACCGCAATACCCATGGGAGCATTCTCAGCCAGGACCCGGAACTTTTGCTCACTCTTCCTCAGGGCCTCCTCAGCCTTTTTAAAAAACGTGATATCCTGGAATCCGCCCTGAATTCTGACTATTCTGCCCGAATCATCCCTCTCAGCAATCCCAATGGTCCGGATCCATACTTTGCGTCCCTGACCCGTAATTATCTGCATCTCTTCATCATATGGCCGGCCATGAGTGACACAGGCCTGAAAAACCTCTCTGATCCGTTCTCTGTATTCCGGAGCATAAAATGAAATGCCCTCTTCCACAGACGGTGAATATCCAGGGGGCATTTCATGAATGGCTGCCACCTGGTCCGACCAGACCACCCGGTTTTCCGACAGGTCCACACTCCATCCGCCCAGCCTGGCCTGTTCACCGGCTATCCGCAGCAAAGCTTCCTGGCTGCGGAGCTCCTTATCACTTTGGACCCTTTTTTTCATCTCTTCTTCAAGCTGGGCTGCCTTCTGTTCAAGCTTCCTGACCAGCCGCTCATTATATAGCTTGAGGATCTCCCCATCTTCAGCCGGCAAAGTCTTAGAGGGCGATTCATCCTCCAGGGCGGATTTCATGACATCTTCCACCTGGGCCATAAATTCATCCGGCTCACAGGGTTTGACTATGAATCTGTCTGCTCCGATTTTCAGGGCGAACTGCTTGTCCTTGGGACCGGTATATGTGGCTGTATAAATGATGAATGGAATATGCCCGTGCCTTGGGTCACTCTTGGCTCTCCTGCACAGCTCAAATCCATCCATGACCGGCATAAGGATGTCGCTGATGATCAGATCAATACCTTCGGAATCAAGGATATTCAGGGCCTCTTGCCCATTGGTGGCTGTCATCACGCTATGCCCCTTGCCCTTGAGCATGATCTCCAGCAGATAGAGATTCTCGGCTACATCATCCACAATAAGTATGTTCATTTTATTTCTCCGGTCGGCATGTTTCCCCTGACATGCAGCTTTCCATTTCTATAATGAATGTTTCCGGATTAATTGGTTTTTCAATATATCCATTGGCTCCTGCAGCCATGATCTTTTCCCGGTCCCCGACCATGGCATAGGAAGTGACCGCAATAATCGGTATTTTCTGGGTTATTGAATTGCTTTTCAGTTCTGCGGCAACAGCATATCCATCCATTTCAGGCAGCTGAATGTCCAGCAGTATGGCATCCGGCAGTATGCTCAGGGCCTTTTCAATACCTGTCCTGCCGTCCAGGGCCTCAACCACTTGATAGCCGTTACTTTCCAGCAGAAATTTCATCAGATACAGATTCTGTTCATTGTCTTCTATGACCAGCAGGGTCTTTTTCACTTTGATTCTCCTTATTTCACTGGAAAAGTTACCGTAAAGGTGCTTCCCTGCCCAGGGCTGCTTTTTACGCTTATGGTCCCGTTCATCAGGTCCAGCAGCTTTTTGCAGATGGACAATCCAAGGCCCGTTCCTTCATGCTTGCGCGAGGTTCCGGTATCAACCTGGTGGAAGGGTTTAAAAAGCTTGTCCTGTTCTTCAAACGGAATGCCCATGCCTGTGTCGGAAACCGAGAGCACGTATTCATCCCGGGTAATCCGGCATGAAATTCTGATCTGACCGTGTTCGGTGAATTTCACCGCATTATTGAGAAGGTTGAGGATGATTTGTTCCAGGCGGCGCTGATCAGCTGTAATGGTCCCAATTTCCGGAGAAATATCAGCCTGGACCTGAATCCCCTTTTTCCCGGCCTGGGGAGAAATGAGTTTTACCAGTTTATCAATTGAAAGGCTCAGATCAAAGGACTCCGGTGAAAGCTCCATTTGTCCGGCCTCGATCTTGGAGATGTCCAGGACATCGTTAATCAAAGACAGCAGATGACGGGCGCTGTGCTGGACCATGGTCATCTGCTTGTGCTGTTCCTGGTTCAAGGGCCCGGCCAGCCCCTGAAGCAGGATGCCAGTAAAACCAATAATGGAATTCAGTGGAGTGCGCAGTTCATGAGACATGGTGGCCAGAAAGGCTGATTTGATCCTGTCGGCCACCTGAGCTTTTTCCATGGCTTCGGCCAGTTCCCCTGTCCTCTGCCTGATCCGCTCTTCAATTTCCTGATTTATCTGCCTCAACTCCCTGGTCCGGACATCAACCTTGTACTTGAGAAATGCACTTCCTCCCAGACTCATAACAAGGGCAAGGCCAACGATTAAACCCAGATGGATAACCCATCCAGGAAGACTGAAATGGACGTCTTCAGCCGTCCATCTGCTCAAAGCCTGATAATAGACCGAGCCCTGGTCCTGTTTAAAATGCAAAAGATTCCTGTCAATGGCGTCCAGAATGTCCTTTGAAGAATCAGCAGGACCGGCAAAATACAACCTGGTAGGATTGAAGATGACAGCTGTGTCTTCCAGTCCCAGCTTTCTGGCGTAAAACATGCCGAAAAAACGGTTGGTGATGGCTGCATCAGCTTCGCCCCGCACAACCATCTCAAAGGCATCGTTATAGTTGGGCAAAGGAATTAAAGTGGATGAAAACCCGAACCCCTGGATAAGCCTTTCAAAAGCCTCCTCCTGGACCGAACGTTCCAGTACAGTTACCCTTTTGCCATCCAGATCAGTGATGGAATTAATATTGCTGTCCTGGGCCGCATATACCTGGAACCAGTCTGATAAGACCGGCACCTTATGATAAGAAAATATTTTTTCCCGTTCAGCACTATGGGCCACATCCGGCATGAGATCAATTTCCCCGCTGGCCAGCCGCTCCAGACCCTGGCTCCAGGAACCACTGACGTACTCAAGGTTCCACCTTTCATTTCGGGCTATCTGCTCCAGAATATCGATGAAAATCCCGGCCGGCTCACCAGATTCCGAGATAAACACCTTGGGGGGATTGTCATAAACTCCCACCAGCACTGCTGACTCCCGGGCATGTACTGATCCCCATCCAGCAAGCATGGACAGGGCAATGAATACCATGGTTTTCCAGACCAATGCAGGGCGTGGGCTGAACTTTATTCCCACCATTCTCCCCTCTCTTTTTTTATCAAGTTCCAGGCGGATTATCTGTCTTCATAAAATGCCGGCAAAACCATTAATTCCCCGCCAAAGACAGGAGGGATTTAAAACAATATAGCATATTTCTGACAGTCAGTCATTACCCAAATTATCCAGCCACTCTAATCAACCAGGCTGAGTAAATGTCGAACAGAACTGAGTATCCAGCCTGCCCTGGAACCAAAAGCAACAAAAGTACTAACCAGACCCTTTGTCCAGAATTTTCCGGACCTCAATTAAAAGCTCGGGAAGTTGAAAGGGTTTTCCCATGAACCCTGCTGCTCCGGCTTTGATGGTTTTTTCACCCAGGCCCATGGCAGAATACCCGCTGACCACCAGTATCCTGACCAGGGGGTCCTGACCAAGCAGTTCAGCCAGACACTTATGTCCGCCCATTCCCGGCATATTCAGATCCAGAATAACCAGATTGATCTGGCCGGGTTTTTGAGCAAATATTTCCAGAGCCTCTTCCCCGGTGGAAGCAGACAGGACCGTATAACCATGGGCAGCCAGGATATCCCGGGTCAAATCCCGCACGTCTGCCTCATCATCCACGATGAGTATGGTCTCGTTGCCTCCTTCAGGAGAAGTGTCCCGTATGGTTTCGCTCTCATCAACCTGGGCTTCTGGCAATGCAGGCCAGTAGATCTTAAATGTCGTCCCCAGATCCGGCTGGCTGAAGCAGACAATATGCCCATGATGGGCCTTGACCACCCCGTAAACCGAAGCCAGCCCAAGACCAGTGCCTTTACCGACTTCCTTGGTGGAAAAAAAAGGATCATAGATATCTTCCTGAATCCGTTTTTCCATACCCGGCCCGGTGTCTGAAACCCTCAGCAGGACGTATTTTCCCGGCTCAAGGTCCGGGCTCATGCCCTCAACCAGATCAATGTTTTCCGTTTCAAAGCCCAGGACACCTCCGTCAGCCATGGCATCAGCAGCATTGGAAGCCAGATTCAGGATAACCTGCTCCACCTGGACCGGATCAGCGTTGACCGGCCAGATACTGCTGTCCAGAGCAAGTTCAATTCTGATCATTTTGGGAATGGTCCTTTCCAGCATCTTCACTGCTTCAGCTATCTCTGCGTTCAAATCCAGAGGACGTCTTCTGATCTCGGCTTTGCGGCTGAAAAGAAGAAGCTGACTCACCAGCTGAGCGGCCCGTTCAATGGACTTTTCAATCACTTTCAGCCGCGGTCTGTCAGGATGATCATCCGGCTTGCTAACGCCAAGCAGATGAACACTTCCCCTCATCATCTGCAGGATATTGTTGAAATCATGAGCCACTCCACCAGCCAGAACACCTACTGATTCCATCTTCTGGGCCTGCCAGAGCTTGGCCTGGAGTCTTTCCCGTTCTTTTTCAACTTTTTTCCGCTGGGTGATGTCTTCTATGGTTCCATCCAGAAAACTCGGACTCCCATCCTGATCCGTTTGAAGGGATGCATTGACTATGGCATAAAAGATCTCTCCGTCTTTTCGTTTGAACTGAGTCTCCATGCTGATCCCTTCCGGACTGGATCTTAAGGCCTCAAGAAAAGCCCAGCGATCTTCCAGAGCTGGATAAAGATCCGTTCCCAGGTCTTGAACCCTCTCCAGCAGCTCCTCACGGCTGGAATAGCCGAGCATCCTGGCCAGAGTCGGGTTGGCCTCTATGAAACGTCCATTATAGGTTGTCCGGAATATCCCCATGGGGGCGTTGTTGAATATGGCTCTGTAACGTTCCTCACTTTCAATCACTTCCTGTCTGGTCCTTTCCAGGTCAGCCATTCTCTGCTTGAGCTTGCGGCGCAGCAGCAGGCTGAGCAAACCCAGAGACAGGATCAGAGCGGTTACAAAAAGAGCAGCCATTTTAAGCCGCTGGACCTGTTCAGGTCCTAGCCCCCAGTCCTGGGTAACTGGAAGCCAGCGATTCTGAATAGACCTGATCTCTTCATCAGGAATGTCGGCCATGGCCTTTTCCATGGCCGAAAATAACAAAGGGTATTCCCGACTTACGGCAAAACGGAGATGATAGGTGAACCCGGTATCCCCGGCCACCCTCAGATTGGGCAGCTTCTGCTCTTCAATGTAGTATGCGGCCACAGCCAGGTTCTCGATCATGGCGTCCACCACCCCAAAAGACACATCCCGCAGTCCCTCCTGAATGTTGTCCACAGTCACGACATCCAGTAAATCACCGTAATTATCCCGCAGGAATGCTTCAGTGACGTAGCCCTTGATGGCAGCGACCTTAAGTCCGGTGAAATCTTCCAGGGACCTTGCTCCAGGCCGGTCCCTGGTGGTGATGACTACTACCGGGATACTCACGTAGGGAGCACTGAAAAAGGCATACTCTTCCCGCTCCGGGGTCTTGGCTATGACCGGGGCAATGGGTGCAGCACCGCTTTCCAGGGACTGAAGCAAAACAGTCCACTCCGGGGCCGGAACTGTCTTGAAGGAGATATCTAGGCGCTGTTCTATCAGCCGCATAATGTCTGCGGCCACGCCCTCAAAATCACCTTGTTCAGACTGGAATTCAATGGGTGGGAATTTTCTGTCATACCAGATGACCAGCTTGTCCGGATTATCAGCCAGCCAGGACTGTTCTTCCAGGGTAAGGTCAGGTGAAGCAATACTAATGGAGGGGCAGGACAGCAAATAAGCCGACTGAATCAGGACCAGGGCTACAAAACAGAACCAGGACAGACTCGGCATTAAAACCCTCCAAGCTTAAATAATAATATGCCTGCTCAATGCCGGACTGTCAACGGCCAGGCCTGCTTAAAAGCCGGATGGGCCAGTTCAGCTGTCTGAACACAAAACCATGAACCGGGGCGGAGCCCACCGCACCCGGCTCGGTAAACAGACATACTACAGATTAAGGTCCCTTTTTCTGACCCACTGCCTGTTCTGATCCTGGAGAAAATGGTTGTCCTCAGCCAGGCGATACATGCGGATCCGATTCTGCCTGGCCACCTCTTCCACTGAGGTGCCGGTTTCCTGAGCAATTATCTGAAAAAGCCTTCTGCGGTCATTATTTTCAGCATTGACCAGGTTCTGGACACTGGCTGGTGCATCCTGATCCACCAATGCAGCCAGACCGGTCCAGGCTTCACCCACCAGGCCGTTGTTCTTGGCTTCCTGCAGAGCAGGATAGCGGTCCCTCATACTGGCCGTCACCTCATCTTTGCTCTGGGCATAGGCCGGACTGCTGATAATAAACACCACCATGAACACCCAACAGGTCAAAATAAATGAAATATGCTTTGTCATGTCTTCCCTCGCTGAATTATCTAAGTTGTCTGAGCTCTTCTTCAGTAAAAATCTCACTCATGTCCCCTTGAAAGCTCAGGGCATCGTCCAGAGCCCGCTGGACTTTCAGGTTAATATCCACTGTCACGTGAATCGGAGCGATCTCCACCCGATGTGTGGTGTCTGCAGTGACATGGTGCCTGGTGCAGCCGGCCAGGGCCAGCAGCAGCCCCAGAATCACCGGAGTGATAAGTTTTTGCATGTAATTCTCCTGTATTGCTTGTCTATTTCCTGTACTGATCCTGAAAATCTAAAACCTAAACTAAGGGATGTTTCTTTGTTATTACGAGCAAAGCGAAGCAATCCCAGCTGGTTATCCATGTGATTGCCAGGCACCCTCCAGATACTCGTAATGACAGTGATGGTGGCAGTCACATGAAAAAACGCTTAATTTGGGAAAAGATCAAAAGTCAAACAGCCCTTCCAGGGCCCGTTCAATGGACTCTTCTTTGGAAATCTGGAAATGCAGGACCCGATTGATGATCTCCCCCAGGTCATTGACATTTATGACCAGACCGCCCACTTCCTGGGGGGGATCGCCCTCAACCCCCCTGCCCCGGAGCTCTATCCTGGCTGAAGTATCCAGCATTCCCCGGGTCAGGTTCACGGCCAGGAAGTTATATTCAAAATCCCTGAGGGCCTGCTCCAGGCGCTGAGAAACTGTGCTCAGATAGGGATGACCCCTCATAGCCTCCCGTACATACAGAAGCAGCACTTCCAGCCATTCCTCATCCCTGATCCCAAGCCGACCTGTTCCTGGAACTGAATATAGATATCCATCTTCCAAGATCACCCGGCCCCCTTCAAATATGACAGGGACCCGGCCATAAACCAGGCCGCTGCCGACAATTTTTTCCTGGCTCAGCCTGGACACCAGCTGCAATAAATCAATGTCTTCAAAGAAAAACTCAAAATCCGCACTCATATCCCCCAGGTCGAACCTGGAAGCGTGGGCCGCAACAAAGCCCCCTTCTGGAAAGTTCCACCTGGTTCTTTCCAGGAAAAGTCGATCCGCAGAGTCCAGTCTGAAGGTTGCAAATCCGTTAACCAGTTCGATCTTGCCTATCTTAAGCTTAGCAACATCTATGCGCTGATTCCCTGGGCTGGTCAAGGGGGAAAAACTGTCAAGCCCTATTCTGCCTTTGATTCCGGTTAGTTCCAGATCCATGTCCGGATAGATCAAGTTCAGGTCTCTGAATTCAACTTTCAAATCCGGATCCAGAGCAGCCCCTTTTAAGGTCAGATCAAGGCCGGCCATCATGGACCCTTGAACATCAAAAGACTCAAAAGCCGGGGAGATCCGGACCAGAAAATCCTTTTCCGGCAGCTCAAACCATCCGGTGCGGGCTGCCAAACGTCCGGAAACTGCCTGGCCAGAATCAATATCCAGCTCTGAAGTGAAGTCCAGTTCAGCATTCTTTAGAAACGGCCATGATCCGTTAATCCGGACCAGGTTGTCCTGCACAGCAGCCTGTCCCTTCAGACCAGACCAGGTCAGATCCTGCCAGATCAGCGAGCCGGTGGAAAAACTGCCTGGCCCCGGAGTATCAAGGCCAAACCCTGCCGGAATATCCAGGCTGATGTCCCTGATTCTGAGGCTGGACTCCGGGATATCCACCAGGCTCAGATCGGTCATGAGCCTGACCAGGCCCTTCATATTCTGCTGAGAAGCAAATTGAAGGTCTGCTTCAGCCTTAAAAGCCTCACCCGTGATCCTGGCTTCATTGAGTCTGGCTTCAAATCTGCCGGTACTTTTGCCTGATCCGGATATTTTCAGGTCACCATTACCAGCCAGATTCAACTCAAAATCCGGACGGAATTCAAGGCCCTGGAGGCTGAGCCTGGTTTGTGGTGATTCATAAAGAATATTCTGAATTTTAAGCCTGGTTTTGGGGTCAGTACGAATTTTAACCTCATCAGGTCCGGCCAGCAGGTTTCCTGACCAGGCAAGAAAAAACTGGTCCAGCCCCAGAAAAAAATCCGGTGCAGCAACATCAATTGGCCCCAGCTCTGATTCATGGACACCCACCTCCACAAACCAGTCCTGACCAGTGACATGGGCCCGACCAGAACCTTTACCCTGCAATGTCAAGGGCTTTTCCGCCAGCAGCTCCATTGGCATGAATCCCCTTAAAGCTTCCCAAGGGGATTCAGCCCAGGCACTCCACCCAAATTCAGCCTGGTAGTCATGACCTTTGAAAAAAAAATCATTTACAGTGGGCTGGGCGACCTGAAGCCTGAAAACCCCCTGGACAGGTCTGGCTGCCTCCATGGACAGAACCAGGGCTGCGCCCACATCATTCAGGCTTAAAGATACATCTTCCAGAAAAAATTCATTAAAACTCAGTCTGGACAGATTCAACTCTGCCTGCAGCTCTTCAAAAAAAAGAGCTTCATCCAGATACGCTCCAACTGAAAAATATCCCTGGTCCAGCTCCAGGCGGGTGTCTGCCAGACCAGCTTTGAACCCCGAAGACCTGGCCTTGATCTCCACTCTGCCTCTGCCTTTGCCCTGGGAGTCCAATTCCCAGTCCAGACTTAGTCCGGCCTCCAGCAGACTGCTGACCGGGATTGAAGTCTCATCAGAAATATTTCCAGACAAAGGAGCTGTGGTGCTGGAAAAGGCCCTGACTCCTACTTCCGTAGCCAGGTTTTCCAGGTTGCTTTGCCCGAAAATAATGACCGGCACTCCAGGAAGTTTAGGGTCTGCCCGGAACTTCAGCTCTTTCTCCTGGACATCAGCCCGGGCTGAAAAAGGGATTGCAAGCTTTCTGCCCTGGAATGTTAAAGTCAGGAATGAAGAATTGATTTGAGCCCGGCTGAATGGAAGGACCAGGCCGGACCCTGAAGAAGGACCTTGTTCCGGGAAGCCAGGATCAAGGCCATTACCTGTCAGACCTAGATGGAGATTAAAACCGCTGATAAAAATTTCATCTACTCGCCCCCTGACCAGACTCCCCAGTGAATAGGACACAGAAACGTGATCAATGTCCAGTCTGGGCTGGGTAAAGGATACCCGGCCAAGATGAAGGCCTTTATGATTGACTGCCAGCACCTTCAGCCCGGGGTCTTCCAGACCGGCCTGACGCAATTGCCGGGTTAAGACCTGTTCAAGAGCAGCCGGTCCTGCCAGGAGCAGGAGCACAAGGCCGGCCAACCCCAAAAGAAGGGTCAGCCGGGCAGCCCTGAACAGCCGGCCCGGCCTTGCTTTGATCCCTGTTTTGTCTGAATCGTCTTTGTTCAACCGCACTTCCCGCAGACAGTAATTACACCTGTCTCAGCCTTTCAATCAACCCCTGCAGTTCATTGGCCAGCTTGGCCAGCTCGCTGATGGCCTGGGCTGACTGATTCATGACATCGCTGGTTTCTGCTGAAATCCTGTTGATGTCCTCAATACTCCTGTTGACCTCTTCACTGGCTGCTGACTGCTCTTCAGTAGCTGTGGCAATGGACCGGACCTGATCTGCTGCTGCTTCCACCAGGCCCACGATCTCCTTGAGAACGTCACCGGACTCATTGGCCAGGGCAGTGGCCTCTTCCACCAGCTGGGCAGCTCTGTCCATGCCCTGGATATTGGATTTGGTCCCTTCCTGAATACTGGTAATGGACTGACCCACCTCCTTGGTGGCATTCATGGTCTTTTCAGCCAGTTTTCTGACCTCATCTGCCACCACGGCAAAGCCCCGCCCGGCCTCACCAGCCCTGGCTGCTTCAATGGCCGCGTTCAAGGCCAGGAGATTAGTCTGGTCGGCAATATCATCAATGACATTCATAATCCTGCCTATTTCTTCAGCCTGTCTGCCCAGGGAATCCAGATCCTCCTTCATCTTGCCGGCCTGCTCATGGACCTGGTTAATGGCTGAAACAGCCCTGGTCACCACTTCTGATCCCTTATGGGCCTTATCTCTGGCCTGGTCTGAATCCTGGGCTGCACTGGAAGCATTCTTGGCCACCTCCAGAACAGTTGCGTTCATCTCCTCCATGGCAGTGGCAGTTTCTCCGGCCCTTTCCTTCTGCTCTTCAGCTCCGCGGCTGGATTGTTCCACCTGAGCGGAAAGCTCTTCTGCAGCAGAGGACAGGCGATCAGAAACCTCGTTGGCACTCTGGGCCACCTCGACCATCTTTTTCTGGGCATTCTTGATGTCAGTCAGATCCACCTGGGCTTCAAAGGCTCCAACAGTCTCTCCCTGGGCATCCTGGATAGGCACACTGTGATAAGCAAGATAACAGGTTTTGTCCCCCACGGTCAGTTCTGATTCATCGTATTCATATTTGTTGGTGGCCATGCACCTTTTGGTGGCACAGCTTTCAGTTCCGCACCCCTCCATACTGTAAACCGTCCGGCAGTTCTGGTTGACCGGGTCAGATTCAGCGGATTCAAGGGCCTTTTTATTCATCCAGAGAATGGTACAGTTCGTATCCACAATCATGGCCGGAGTGGGCAGGTTGTCCAGATAATTGACAATGGATTCTGAAGATCCGTTTATGTCCTCCACCAGGTCCTTATAAGCCCCGGAATAGCTGTCAGCAGCAATGGCATATGTAATTTTCCCATGCCGGACATTGTCCGAGAGCTTCCCAACATCCCTGATGATTCCCTGGATGCTGTCCCGGACCTTGTTCATGGCCCCGGCCAGATCACCTATTTCATCCCTGTTCCTGATGTCCAGGGAGTGTCCAAGATTGCCCTGGGAAATATCCATGGCAAAACCAGTGGCCCGGACCAGGGGTCTGGCAATGCTCTTTGCAAAGAAAAAACCGGCCAGCAGCATGACCGCTCCGATGAGCAGGCTCATCCACAGGATGGAAGAAAGGGTGGCCCACTGGGCTTCTTCAATGGTCTCCCGGTCAATGCCGATGAAATACATGCCTGCAGTCTGTCCCTGGATGTCCTTGATGGGCCAGTAGGCTGTATCGTACATCCTGCCCAGAATCAGATTCCGGTCCAGAAAAACCTGAGAGCCCCTGAGAACGGTTTCAATGACCAGGGGATTATCCATTCTGGTCCCAGTGGCCCTCTGTCCGTTGCTCATGATGGTGGTGGCCAGCCTGGTGTCACCTTCAAAAATGGTTGTCTCCACCCCCAGCCTTTCCCGGACCGAGTCCACAAAGGCATTGGAGCCAAGGTCCATACCCAGAGTGACTACCCCGACTATCCGGTCAAAAAGCTTGACCGGGTATCCGGCCCTAAGGGAAAACCGGACCACTGTACCGGACTCAATGCCCACCACTGGATTATCTTCCAGGGCCTGGCGGACATTATACTGACCAAGTACACTGTCACCGGAGCGGTCTGAATGCCCCCTGGCCACCACCACCCCTTCAGTATTGGATATGGTCACGAATTCCACCCCGGTCATCTCCATGATCTCCCTGGCATATTCGCGCAGAAATCCGGTGGCACCGGAATCCACGGCTGAGGCTACATCAATATCCTGGGCCAGGAGGTAGGCCGTCTTCAGATAAAAGTCTTCAAGGTCTTTCAGCTGATGGGCAACAGCACCCTGAAAATTGGTTATGGTCTTGACTGATTCCTGATCAAAACCTTTGGATACAAAGTGATTGGTGGTAAAAAAGACTGCTGTGCTCAAAAGCAGGACAGTCACCGCCACCATGCCCATCAGCTTCCAGAATATTGAAACCCTCATAAAAACCTCCTGCCATTTTTATCTGAGATAATTAATAAAGTTCAGCCAGCAGAGCAAGGAAAATATACTTCTGCCCAGACAGTCCATCTCTCAGGTTTCTCTTGACAACACTTTCACGACCTTTAAAATTTATCGACTGTAAAGCTGTTTTCATTACACAAAAGGCAGGCCGCAATGGAGGTCTTTCATGTCCCTGTCCAGACTTTGGGAAAAATACCTGGCCGATGATGAACTCCTGGCCAGCTCCTATGATCAGACCGGAGAGCTAACCCGGTCATGGATGAAAAAACACATTGCCTGTCTTTTTAACTGCTACAGCCCCGGCCCAGTCATTGAATCAACCAGATTCAACATCATGCGGGCCGGTTTCATGCAGAAAGAATTAATGGCTCCGGTCAGCAATGCCTTTTTTATCATGCAAGCAGATCATCCAGCCTGGAACAGACTTCTGGCTGCGGTGCTTCCAGCACTTTCAGCCGGTGTGCCGGATATCTTCGTCTTTTTAATCCTGGACCAGAAAAATGAACCCAACCCCTTGCTCCTGACTGCCCTGGAACTTGCCGGCATAGAAAACATCGTTCTGGCCGGCCTGGATGAATTTGAGCAGCCCCTGGAACAGCACAACAGCCATGACTGTTCAGTCCTGGTTGATCTCAGCGGTCAAAATATCAGATACGACTTGTGGAGCAGGGCCTTTCGGATTCAGAAAAAAATCCGGCTGGGTCATGATGCCAGGCCAAGGGGACTGGTCTGGATCGATCCTGACCATCAGCCTGATTATCCGGCTCTTGGCCGGTATCATTCTGATGTGGAATTCTTTGCAGCTGGTCCCGGAGTTCAGAACGCCCCTCTGGAAATGACCAGGATCGGAACAGAGCTGGACTCAGCCAGCTGTTTTTTTGATATTTTTTTCGGACCCTGCCGCATTTTCAGCAAGACCAGCATTCCCATCGGCTTTACCAGAGGCATGGAAGCCTTCTGGATCTGGCCGGATCTGGACCCGGATTTTTTCAAGACAAAAAGATACTGCTGGAAGGAGAAAAAATAATATGAAGTCTTCGGGCCTGGCTGCTGATTACCTCAGGAAGATCAGGAACATCGGGATCATAGCCCATATCGACGCAGGCAAGACCACCCTGACCGAGCGCATCCTTTACTATACCCGGAAAATTCATCGCATGGGAGAAGTCCATGAAGGAACAGCCACCATGGACTTCATGCCCGAAGAGCAGGAAAGAGGCATCACCATTGCTTCAGCCTGCACCTCATGCCTGTGGCAGGACAAAACCGTAAACATCATTGACACCCCTGGACACGTTGACTTCACCATTGAGGTGGACCGGGCCCTGCGGGTTCTGGATGGTGTTGTGGCTGTTTTCTGCGCTGTAGGCGGGGTTGAACCCCAGAGTGAAACTGTGTGGCGCCAGTCAGCCAAATACCACATTCCCAAAATCGCCTTTATTAACAAGATGGACCGGCCAGGCGCTGACTTCAGAGAAGTTCTGCAGGCCATGCGCAGCAGGCTCGGCGCCTTTCCCCTGCCTGTCCATGTCCCTCTGGGCCAGGGTGAAGACTTTCAGGGAATACTTGACGTTGTTTCGGGCAGTAAGCTTGTCTTTGACCAGGACAGTTCCGGCCGGGACATTGTAGTTTCCCGCCCGGATAAAGCAGAAGCCCCTTTGCTGGATGAATGGAGAAACAGCCTGCTGGAGTCTTTGTCTGAGATAGATGACCAGATCATGGAGGATTACCTGGAGAACAGGGAAATTCCTCCTGAAAAAATAAGGGCCGCTCTTCGCAGGGCCACTTTGGATCTCAAAGGGGTTCCGGTTCTTTCCGGATCAGCGCTGAAAAACATCGGCATTCAGCCGGTCATGGACGCAGTCTGCCATTACCTCCCTTCTCCGGAGGATGTGCCCCAGGCATCAGGTGTCCACCCCCAGACAAAGGACCGGGTTTCCTTTGCACCTGCTGTTAAAGCCCCTTTGTCCGCCCTGGTGTTCAAGGTCAGCCTGGAAACCGGTCGCAAGCTCTGCTTTTTGCGCCTTTATTCAGGCCGGCTGGAAGCCGGTCAGACTGTTTTCAATTCCACCCAGACCTTAAGCGAACGCCTAGCCAGGATATTCACCCTCCACGCCAATCACAAAGAAAAGGTTGATCAGGCTGTGGCCGGACAAATAGTGGCTGTGGCCGGGCTGAAAAACGCCCGCACCGGCGATACCCTCTGCCTGGAAAAAGACCCGGTCCTCCTGGAAAAGATCAGTGATTACACCCCGGTCATTTCCCTGGCCCTGGAACCAAAAAACAGCCAGGAAGAGGAAAAGCTGATTTTTGCTGTAGAAAAGCTCCTCCAGGAAGATCCTACCCTGTTTTTTGAGAGGCACAAGGACACTGACCAGATAATCCTGTCAGGAATGGGCGAACTGCATCTTGATGTGGTCCTGCAGCGGATCAAACGGGAATACGGGGTTGAGTTCAGGTCTGGCAATCCCCAGGTGGTCTATCAGGAAAGCATCACCACCCGGGCCAGGACAGAAGCTGAATATGCCAGGGAACTGGGAGAAGAATTTCATTACGGCTTTGTGGATCTTGAGGTCGAGCCCGCTCCAAGGGGCCAGGGCAACAGAATCATCATGGAAATTGACTTTGATCAATGGTCTCAGGCCTGGACCGGAGCTGTTCAAGAAGGCATTGAGGACGGTCTCCAGGCAGGTGAACTCAAAGGTTATCCAGTCACCGACATTGTGGTCAGGGTCAAGAAAATGGCGGCCAGAGACGGGGCTGACTCTGTTGGATTCAGACTGGCCTCTTTCCAGGCCCTGAAACAGGCCCTGGCTCAGGCCGGGCCTGTCCTGCTGGAGCCCATAATGCTGGTGGAAATATCCACCCCGTCTGACTTTGTCGGGGAATGCGTCAGCCTTCTTGGAAGCAAGGGATCCCAGATTGAAAACATGTTCGACCATCATGGCCAGAAGATCATTAAATCCCTGACTCCCCTGAGCCATATGTTCGGATTTTCCACTGAACTGCGTTCAGCTACTCAGGGCCGGGCCGGTCTGACCATGAAATTCGACCGGTTTGATGCTGTAGGTAAATAGGGCTTTGAACCAAAGCCTCTGAATTATTTTCAGGAAAAAGCCCCAGGCCCACAGCCCGGACCTGGCGAAAAATTACTGTCCACCCTCCCTGAACCCCTGGTCCGGGTTGTAGCTGAGACGCACCGCTTGACATGCTCCCTTTCTCTGCAGACCGGACAGACAATATCTTCATTCTCAGGATTGAAGACGAGTTCTTCAAATAATTCTTTACATTTTACGCAATAGTACTCAAAAATAGGCATTACCGGTTTCTCCTTGAACAACACTTAAACAACTTGTTTATCCTTTAAAAATCAGGCAACATTGACTATTATCAGCAAAAGTTCACCAATTAAGGGAGGAGTTATGACTCAAATCAAGAACATCATGTGCGCTGTTGATTTTTCCGAGATGAGCGCCAAGGTCGCTTCCTACGCCCAGCTCATTGCTAAATCCCTGGATGCTTCTGTCAAGGTGGTTTACGTGGCACCCAGTCTTTCCCAGTATGTAGGCTTTCACGTTCCCCCCACTTCCATTGAAAATTTTGTGGGAGAAATCGTCACTGGCGCTGAAAAAACAATGGATACCTTTATTCAGGAAAACTTCAGCGAAATCAACGTGACCGGGCAAGTTCTGAGCGGTTATGCAGCTGAGGAAATCCTGAACTATGCCGACACAGAAAATATTGACATGATCATCATGGGGACCCACGGACGCAAGGGAATCGACAGGGTCCTGTTCGGCTCTGTTGCAGAAAAAATCGTCAAATCAGCCACCATGCCGGTCATGACCATAAGGCCCAGTTAGCGAGCAGCTTATCAGAAATACTTTGAACAGAATTAATTTTTTCAGGTCAAAAATCCCAAATTGCGGATTGGACCTTGGCAGTACCTGGGGCAAGACGGTCAAGGTTTCAGGCAAGGGCAAGACTGCCGTGCTGGAAAACCTTGCCCGGCTGCCCTGGCTGCCCAGGGATCTGGAAGGACCGGCCCAGCAGGGGACCAAGACCAGATTATTATGGGAGCATCTTGGGCTCAGGGACAGAGTCGTGATATCGTCCATGGCAGGGCATTCGGTAATAGTCAAGCGGGTCTTCTTCAAATCCAGACCCCGTAAGGAACTGGAACAGAGTATTTACAAGGAGGCCAGGCAGTATATTCCTTTTGATCTCAATGACGTATACCTGGACTACCAGGTCATGGGACCAGGGGGTAAGGAAGATACCCTGGAAGTCATGCTTGTGGCCAGCAAGAAAAAAATGGTTCAGGATCTGATCAAGATCATGGACCATGGCGGACTTTCTCTGGGGATTGTGGATGTAGATGCTTTTGCCCTCAGCAACTGCTTTGAATTCAACTATCCGGAGCTTGTCAGTGAACCTGCCTACCTCCTGGACATCGGCGGACTCCAGAGCATTTTTACCATATTCTGGAAGAACCAGCCTGTTTTTTTCCGGGAGATGTCATTTGGCGGCAGACAATTGACTGATGTAATCTCGAATCAGCTGGAAATCAGCAGGTCCGAGGCGGAAAAAATAAAACTTGAGGGTCCAGCATCAGCAGACCAGTCTGAGATTACAGCCCTGTCCAAGGAAATTGCAGCCACCCTCAGCTCTTGGACTCAGGAAATCAGAAGGCTTATTGGCTTTTACCAGACATCCGCCCCTGAAGCAGGTCAGGCCGACAGAATTTTTCTGTCCGGCGGAGGAAGCCTGCTCAAGGGGATCAAAGAATTTTTTCAGGAAGAACTGGGTATGGAAACCCATCATCTTGATCCATGGAAAAACATCAGGGTCTCTGCCAATGACTTTGACCCCAGATACCTGGATTCGGTCAAACCCCAGTTTGTTGTGGCCACAGGGCTGGCCCTCAGGGGCATCATCTGAACTGTTTTCCCATGGTTTATCCGGCCGCAGGACCCAGGGAAGACAGGTATTTGAAATGGAGCCCGGATAATGGCCAGATAATTTTTTAAACCATAAAGAGTTACAACGAGGTTTTTTTCCGGAATATCAAAATAGAGTCATGATCAAAATCAATCTTCTCCCCCAGGCCAAGAGGGCCAGGACATCCGACACTGAAAGACAGATTATTGTTTTTCTGGTCCTGCTCCTGCTTATTTCCGCCTCATTGCTGACTTCTGGTCTCTGGCACCGGGCTAAGATCAACGATCTGGAAAGGATTGCCGCTGAAAAGAGAACCCAGAGGCAGGCCCTGCTGGCCAGGGTGGCCAGGATTAATGAGCTTCAGAGAAAATTTGACGAAGTTGAAGCCAATATTGAAGCCATCCGGGAGATCCGTCTCAAACAGCAGCTGCCTGTAAGATATATCGACGAAACCATCAGAAAACTGCCCGGAGAAAGGATCTGGTTCGAAGCCCTGAGCCTGGACAGACAGGGCCTCATGGATATCCGGGGAGTGGCCCTGGATAATCAGGCCTTTGCCGGATACGTGGATGACCTTAGAGGGTCTCCTTTTATCCGTTCAGTCAGCACCCAGAGGACTTCCAGGAGACAGGTCCTGGATCTGGACCTGGTGGAATTTCAGTTCCAGGTCAGAGCAGGGCCGGTAGTGTCAGCCACCGAGGCGCAACAGCATGAAAATTAAGAAACAGGAAATACTGGCCAGGATTGAGTCCCTGAGCCGAACCCGCAGGATCCTTGTCCAGATCCTGATCTTGGGTCTCATCTGCGGATTATTCTGGTTCTTTTACCTGGATCCTGCCAGAGACCAGATTGCCGGCCTGGAACGGGATATCCAGTCTCTGGACATAGATATCGCCAGATTCTCCTCCCAGGCTGCCAGGCTTCCTGAGCTGGAAAAAGAACTCGGGAGCAGAGAAAAAGAACTGATCCTGGCCAAGACCCTTCTTCCTGAAGATGCCCACGCCCTTGAAAGGTTGCTGGCTTCTTTTGAACGGCTGGGCAATGAAAAAGGGGTCCGCTTTCTTCTTTTTCAGCCTGGAACCCAGGAGCTGCACCAGTTCTATGCTACAAGAAACGTCCAGCTCCGCCTGCAGGGCCAATTTCATGATCTTATCAGTTACTTTGATGAACTCACAAGGCTGGACCGGCTGGTCAGCCTGCAGAGTCTCAGGCTGACCCCGGTGGCTGCCCAGCAGAGAACAGATGAAAATGTCCTTTCAGCTGAAACCGTACTCCTGGTCTACAGATCACTCTCTCCAGCCGAACTGGAGGCCAGACAGTGATGGCCAGGTTTATTCCTGCTGTTGCCGGGCTTGTCTTCATGCTAGGAATCCAGAATGGGTTCCCGGCTCTAAGCAATGCTGAACAGAACGGACAATGGGTTGAACCGGACTGGATCACACCTTCAGCCTATTATTATAATCCTGAAGGACTGGCTGATCCCTTTACACCTTTTATTCAGCCCAGAATCCAGGAACCGCCCGGCGTGGATGATCCACCCCGCAGACCTCTGACTCCTCTGGAACAGATCGAGGTCAGCCAGCTCAAGCTGGTAGGGGTCATCTGGCAGGTAGGCGAATCCAGGGAACCGACAGCCATGGTTGAACTTCCCGACGGCAAAGGGTTCATCCTCAAGCTGGGAACCGTGGTCGGCCGAAACCGGGGTGAAGTACGGGACATCACTTCTGACCAGGTGGTGGTGGTGGAAAGGATTACCAATATATTCGGAGCAACAGAGGACAGGCGCACGGTCCTGAGATTGCGCCCGGGACAGGTAGATTAAATGATGAATACATCCGGTTTATTCAAGCTTGCCCTTATTATTGCTGTCTTGTTCAATTTTCTGTTTCAGACCGGCAGGGAAACTGTTCAGGCTGAAACAGATGATCCTCAATCCCGGCACCAGAGGATGATTACGGAGCTGGACTTCTGGCAGGATCACCGAAGCTTGCTTCATGCTTCCTTCC
The DNA here is from genome assembly GCF_000686525.1 of Desulfonatronovibrio hydrogenovorans DSM 9292. Taxonomy (NCBI): domain Bacteria; kingdom Pseudomonadati; phylum Thermodesulfobacteriota; class Desulfovibrionia; order Desulfovibrionales; family Desulfonatronovibrionaceae; genus Desulfonatronovibrio; species Desulfonatronovibrio hydrogenovorans. Next base: position 282,044 of record NZ_JMKT01000008.1, on the reverse strand, counting down.
TGGGCCGGGGAGAATTAAGCCATCTGATTCAAAGACAGGATGAAACAAGGCTGGAAGTCCTGCTGCCCGGAACAAAGGTACCCCCTGAAATGGTCCGGTTATACCGGCTGGACAACTTTGATACTTCGGTCAAGTCCCTTTTTATCCAGAATACCGAACCAGGGGCCAGGTTAATCTGGACCTGGGACCCCAAAACTCCCTTTGATATCCATCAGAAATCCGACTCAATAAACTTCAGGTTTGACAGACCAGTGCTGGAAACAGGAGGCACCGGGGCATCCACAGCCCAGGACCGGGTCACCGACGCCAGCCCATGGGGAAGGCCCGAGGCAGAATTTTTTGAACTCAACGCCCTTTTCCCTGGTATGAAGCAGGAATACACCGGGGACCCAATTTCAATTGATCTGCAGAACGCCGAAGTGGAGCACGTCCTAAGGCTCATCACAGCGGTCACTGATTACAACCTGATCTTAGACGAAGACGTCAGGGGCAGGATATCCATGCGCCTGGTGGAAGTGCCCTGGGACCAGGCCCTGGATCTGGTGCTTGTCCAGAAAAACCTGGGTATGGTTGTCAGGGGAAATATAATCAGGGTCACAACAGCCCAGAAGCTCGAAGCAGAACGGGATCAGGCCAGAAGGGCCAGGGAGGCAGCTGCCCAGGCCAGGGAAAGCATGCGCCAGCTGGAGCCCCTTGAACAGGAGTTCATCCAGATCAACTACGCTACTGCCCAGGAACTCCTGCCCCAGATCCAGAATTTTCTATCCGACAGGGGTAAAGTTACCCATGACGTCAGGACCAACACCCTGATTATCCAGGATACCGCCTCCAATTTGCGGGAAATCAATGCCCTCATCGCAAATCTGGACCGTCCGGAAAAACAGGTCTACATCGAGGCCAGGGTGGTCTACGCCACAGAAGAGTTCCGACGGGGCCTGGGAATCCAATGGAGCTTTCTCTACCCGGAGCAGAATGCCTTTTCCCCCAGCGGAGACGTTCTGGGCTCTGTCGGGTTTCAGAGCATGAATTTTCCCAGGATGGCTGATGACTTCATGACCATTTCAGGGAGTCTGCGCAGAATAACCAGCAGCCTGTTCACCATTGATGCCCAGCTGCGCCTTGGTGAAACCCAGAACATTTCCCGGACCATCTCAGCCCCCAGAGTGATCACCCTGAACAACCAGCGGGCCGAGATCGAGCAGGGCATCCGCATTCCCATCCAGGTGGCTGACGAACGGGGAACCAGGACCGATTATGAAGACGCAGTCCTGCGGCTCATTGTTGAGCCCCAGATAACCCCGGACAACAAGTTGATCCTTGACCTGGAAATCCGTGATGACAGTCCAGCCGCAGAAGGCATTGAAACCAAACTGACCAAGACCAAACTCTTTGTTGAAGACGGAGAGACCATTGTCATCGGTGGAATCAAAAAAGTCATCGAGGAGGAGCTGGAAAACCGGATCCCCGGACTTGGCGGGATTCCCTTTCTAGGCTGGCTCTTCAAGAATCAGTACATCGGAGAGAGCAAAAACGAACTTTTGATCTTTATCAGACCTGAGATCCTCTAACTATGGAAATCAAAGTCGCCTCTACTGACGATTTTAAAAAAATCTGGAAACAGAACTTTCTGGGACAGCAGGGTTTTTTCATCCCAGGAACCAGGGAGTTTACCCTGGGAATGAAAACAGACCTGACCTTCAGCATCGGCAAGGATATTTGCGGCAAGGCCCTGCTCCTTCCTGTCTGGTCAAACCGGCACGGCCCCAGAAATCAGGATCTGCCCAGAGGTACTTTTTTGACAATAATCCGGATGGACCCTGATCTGCACCGTCTCATCTGCTGAATCCCTCTGACCATTTGCCTGCTGATCCACAATCCGGACAGACAGGTTGACTTTACTCCAAACTTGGGCTTGCATGCACCGGTTCCCATACTGAACTCAACCTGGAGACTTCCTTAATGAACAAACCCTCGCCCAGACTTGTCCAACCACAGATCCTGGAATTCAAGCCTTATTCTCCCGGACTCGGAATAGACGAGATCAAAGAAAAATTCGAACTGGACAATGTGGTCAAAATGGCCAGTAATGAAAACCCTCTTGGGGTTTCGCCCATAGTCCAGGATGTGATCACAGCCAATGCTGCCCTGGCCTTCAGATATCCTGCTGCAGGCAACCCCGCCCTGACCCGGGCCATCAGCAGCTATCTGGGAATAGATCCCGAGCTGGTGGTTTGCGGAAACGGATCAGATGAGATCATCGACCTTTTGATCCGCATGACCGCTGTTCCAGGCAGGGACAATATAGCAGCCTTCCGGCCCTGTTTCAGCATCTATGAACTCCAGTCCCGGCTATGCAACGTCGAATTCAGACAGGCGGATCTCAACCCTGATTTCTCTTTTAACTGGGAAGGATTGCTGAGCATGGTGGATTCCAACACCAGGCTGGTTTTTTTGACCAACCCGGACAATCCGTCAGGCTTTGCCGTGTCCGGGTCTGAAATTCAAGCCTTTGCCCGTTGCCTGCCTGATGATGCCCTTCTGGTGGTTGATGAAGCATATATCGATTTTGCTGATCCGGTTGAAAAGTTTTCCATCCTCAGGCAAGCCCTTGGATCTCATCGAATTGTCCTGCTCAGAACCTTTTCCAAAATGTTCGGCCTGGCCGGGCTGAGACTGGGATATGCAGTAATGCCGGCCTTCCTGGCTGATTATTACCGCCGGGTCAGACTGCCTTTCAGCGTCAATATCCTGGCTGAAAAGGCCGGGCAGGCAGCCCTTGAAGACACCCATTTCCGGGATGCCACCAGAGACCTGGTCATTAAAGCCAGGCAAAGCCTTTCAGAGGGCCTTTCCAGTCTGGGCTGTCAGGTGTATCCTTCCCAGGCCAACTTCATAATGTTCAAACCGCCGGTCAGCGCAACTGAGGTCTTTGAAAAGCTCCTGCAAAAAGGGGTCATTATCAGGCCCCTGAAAAGCTACGGTCTGCCCGATCTGCTGCGGGTGTCCATTGGAACGGAAAAGGAAAATGCCCTTTTTCTGGAGCTGCTCAAGGCTATAGTCAATGAAGGATAGACCCCTGCTCATCACCATTGACGGGCCGGCCGGAGTTGGCAAGACCACCCTGGCCAGGACCATTGCCCAGGACCTGGGCATCGCCTACCTGGATACCGGGGCGATGTTCAGGGCTGTTGGCTTGAATCTGGGCAGCTGTCTGGCTGAATTAGACCATGGTCAAATCATGGACCAGCTTGAAAAAATGCGGTTCGACCTGGAAGGTGCCGGTCAGGACAGCCGGGTTATCCTGAATAATATCCCTCTGGGATCTGAAATCCGGACCGAACAAGTTGGGATGTGGGCATCTGATGTCGGAAAAGTCCAGGCAGTCCGGGATTACCTCAAAGAGTCCCAGCAGAGAATTGGACAGCTCCGCTCCCTTGTGGCTGAAGGAAGGGACATGGGCAGCGTGGTCTTTCCCCAAGCCAGACATAAATTTTTTTTAGATGCAGCCCCCAAGATCAGGGCCCAGAGAAGGGTTGAGCAGCTGCACAGAATGGGTGAAAAGGCTGACTTCAGCCAGATCCTGAACCAGATCCTGAAAAGGGATGAACAGGACAGAAACAGGGCCATAGCACCCCTTAAGCCAGCTCCTGAGGCAATCATTATTGACACTGGCCATCTTGATCAGGAAGAAGTCTTTTCTGAAATGAAAAAAGTCCTGGCCAGGTCCGGACAGCCATAAAAGCCCTGCCCCGGAGGTAGTCCAAAAGTTTCCGGCCTGGGTCCTTTTCCAGGGTCCAGTACCCAAATCCATGTCTGTTAAAGTTGACCTATTCGGCAGCCTTGGCTTCATCCCACAGACTGTTCATCTGCTCCATATTAAGACCGGAAGGATCCAAGCCTTTTTTTCTGGCCAAATCCTCCATGTCCTGGACCCTCCTGAGAAATTTGCTGTTGGCCATGGACAGAGCGGTGTTGGCCTTAATCCCTTTTCTACGGCCGTATTCCACCAGGGTGAAGAGATAATCCCCGAACTCCTTTTCAGCCTGTCCTCTATCCCTGCTTTGTCTGGCCTGTTTAAATTCATCCCACTCTTCAGCCAGTTTCTCTTCCACCTCGGAATCATTATTCCAGGTGAATCCTGATCTGGCAGCTTTGGAGTTGATCCGGTAGGCCATGAGCAGCGGTGGAAGGTTCTTGGGGATGGATGCAAAAGTTGAAGAATTTTTATCGGTCTTTTCCTCTTTTTTGACCTTTTCCCAGTTCCGCATGAGGTCTTCCCTGGTTGCAAACTGCTCATCCCTGAATACGTGGGGATGTCTGGTGATCATCTTACTGGCAGCCTTGGCCCAGACATCTTCCAGGGAAAAATCTTTTTCATGGAGCAGGGCCATGAAAAAAAGCAGAAAAAAAACATCTCCCATCTCTTCCATAATTTCCGCTGGATCCTTGGAGCGGACAGCACTGACCAGCTCAAAGGCTTCCTCAATCAGGTAGTCACACAGAGAGTCCGGAGTCTGTTCCTTGTCCCAGGGGCATCCTCCCGGACCCAGCAGGGTCCTGATGACCTGCAGCACCTCATCAAGGCTATTCTTATGCTTCATGAATCTTCCTTGTCTTTTTGGGGCGTTGTGAGTTCTTCCCAGCTCTCTTCCCAGAACAGCCGCGCAGTATCAGCCTTTTCCAGAAATTTCCCCTTGAGATCCCCGGGCAGATAATCCGCCAGGCTCTGGCTCAGGGTGTGGACATATGGAGCCACCTTTGAGGTGGAAATCAGTTCATCATCCTTGGGCAGGAAAACCGTCATAACGAGCAGGGTCAGGCTGCAGATGAGTCCGGCCTTGATAAAGCCCAGGACCCCGCCACCTATCCGGTCCAGCCAGCCCAGCATTATCATTCGCAACAGGTTTTTAAGAAAAAGGGAAAAAACCCCAACTATGAACATGGTGGTCAAAAAAATTCCAAGGTAGGCTGCAATCTGGGCCCAATCAGGATTGGGCAGGATTCTCCCGGCCACCGGCTGCAGGTCAGCATAAAACCGGTTGGCCGCCAGAAAACCGGCAATCAGCCCGACAATGGATGAAACCTCCAGGATAAGCCCCCTGAAGATTCCTCTGAACAGAAAAAAGCCCAGAACCACCACAAAAAATATATCCAGACCATTCATATTATTCCCTTTCCCTGGACTGCAAAGGAGCTGATACAGATCACGGAAATGCGCCTGCCTCGCCTTTCTTGACAGTATATTAATCAGTAATTAAGTTCAACGGTTTAATCTTCATGCAAACTCGAGCAAAACTCACAAGGAGTGTAATTATGGCTTATGATATCAGGCTGGTAAAACTGGTCACCGGAGATATGGTCCTTGGCAAGTGGCAGGAGCAGGACAAAAAGCTTACTGACCTGGCCATGCTGCAGATGGTCCCCACCCAGCAGGGGGGAGTACAGATGCTTCTTCTGCCCTTTGGCTATCCCATCGATAATGAATTGACCGGTGAAGTGGAAGAACGGCATATTCTTTATGTGTTCAAAAACCTCCCAGAGGACCTGAAAAACAAGTACCTGGAGGCTTCTAGCAATCTGACCATATCCAGCGCCAGCGACCTCAAGAATCTGGGCAACCTGGCCGGAAAGGAAGGTGGAAAGATCACCGACCTGGGCTCTCTTTTCAAGAAATAGCAGACCTATCAGCTGGACAGTTAGCTCCAGAAGTCAAAAAAGTAACGGGGTATCCCAAATGGGATACCCCGTTACTTTTTTGAAACAGGAACAAGAGGTTGTTCCTCACATTAAGCTGGCATAAGCAGCCCATGCCGGTTCTCAACTTTCTATGGCGATCTTCCTGGATCTGCCTGTTACGGTTTTAGGCAGCCTGATGGTCAGCACGCCATTTTTGTAACCAGCAGAAACCTTTTCCCTGTCAACCTCGGCTCGAAGCGGGATCACCCGGTGAAAGCTGCCATAGGAACACTCCATGTGCACGTAGTTTTCCTTTTCTTCCTTTTGTTCCCGCTTTTTCTCCCCCCGCAGGACCAGGTTGTTGTTTTCAACACTGACCTCGATATCTTTGGGATCAAGTCCGGGCAGTTCCGCCCTGACTGTGACCTCATCATTTTTCTCGCTGACTTCCACGGATGGAGTGAATCCTCTGGAGAATTCCTCAAAACCCCGGAAAGGTCTGCTCCACAAATCATCAAAAAAATCAGCAACGTTTTCTGGTGTTTCGGTTTGAGGCAAATTCTTCCCTCGATTTTTAGGCAACCATTTTTCCAGCATAACGGTTCACCTCCCTGTATGTTCTGTAACCCGGCCTGGCCTTTTCAAGCTCAGGCACCAGCCAGCTTCATCGGCCTGTTTACAGATGCTTTGTAAAGCATCTTGGACCAAATCAAAACTTATCCGGCCTGGATCTCGATTTTTCTAGGTTTGGCCTTTTCCGCCTTGGGCAGAAACATCTCCAGTACCCCGTCTTTCAGGCCAGCCTTGATGTTCTCCCGATCCACCACATCTGAAATGGTGAAGCTCCGCGCATATTCACAATCTCCGAACTCCAAATGAATGTTGCTCACCCCTTCTTTTCTGGGATAAATGGCCTTAGCCCTGATTTCCAGGTCGTTTTCATTAAGATCAATGACCAGATCCTCCCTGGCCACCCCGGGCATATCAATGTAGATATGAAATCCGTCTTCCTTTTCAATAATATCGGTCCCGGGCGAAAACCTGGGCAGGGTGCTGGTGTTTTTTTTGATTTCACCGGTCATAACACCACCTCCTCTTACTCAGCCTTAATGCTGATTTTCTTTGGTATGGCTTCATCAGCCTTGGGGATTACCACTTCAAGGACTCCGTTCTTCATTCTGGCTTCAACCTTGTCCGCAGCAATAGGTACATTCAGGTTGACAACTCTCTGAAAAAGTCCGGTGGGCCGCTCCTGTCGGTAGTAACTGCCTGTTCCGTGCTTCCTGTTTCCCTTGATGACCAGACTGCCGTCACTTAAGGTTATCTCCACATCCTTGATATCCACTCCGGGTATCTCGGAATAGACATAAATGGCCGCCTTGTCCTCGCTAATATTCACAGGGGGATACGCATTTCTCCTCTGGCTGATCATGGACGGCCTCCAGGCTTCGTCAAAAAACCTGTCCAGCTGCCTCGGCAAGTTATAAAAACTGCTGAAATCAATTACCATGGCTATCACCTCCGTCTCTATTTTTTGAAAAATAGATAAGTTAAAAATGCCGACTGTCAAGACAGGGTCCTTTACCTGCCCGGATTTTGCCGCAGTCGGTCTTGTGCTGATCAGCTCGATCCAGCCACTTAAACTTCCCAGATCTCAAGCCTAAGTTTTCTGCTCAAGCAGCCGAAATATCTTATTGAACCTATGGACTTCAGCCAGTCTTAGAGCTGCAGTCCATTGACAAAACCCATAGACTATGTGAAGGGCTTCACATAAAACTCTGCTACATAATTGTAGTGTGACCTCCAGTCCCTCTGGGGATAACAGGCCGATTAATCATGGATACCCAAGGGGGTTGGGCTTTCCAGGTCCTTGAATTGAAAAACAGGAGAGGTGAGCTGATGTTGAACAGGTTTATTGCTTTCCCGGTCTTAACGATTCTGTGCCTGGCTGCCTTGATGACCTACCAGGCCTGGGCTACCGGCAATTATGTAGGATCTGAGGCCTGCGGCCGCTGTCACTTTTATGAGTATGAAAACTTCATGAACTACTCCAAAAAGGCCAAGTCCTGGGAAAGCATTTCTGTTATGCGGCCTAAACTGACCGATGAGGAACTCAGAGAATGTTATGGCTGCCATACTACAGGATATAACCAGGGGGGGTTTGTATCCTATGAATCAACCCCGGAGCTTTCTGATGTGGGCTGTGAAACATGTCACGGACCAGGCAGGGAGCACGTGGAAACCGGCGGAATGCCCGATGTTATTGAACGGCTCCCCATAATTGAGGACTGTCTTACCTGTCACACGGAAGAACGCAATGAAGCTTTCGGTTTCAGGCCACTGATCTATAGCGGCGCCCATTAGGAAGGAGGTCTGAAACCATGTTGAACAAAATCACTGCCAATATCGGATACAAGATCGGTATCAGTATCGCCCTTATTTCTCTGGGCATCTTCTCTGTCATAATCTTTGTCATGGTTCTGTGGCAGAAGAATCTGATGCAGGATCAGGTTGCCCAGGAAGTGGAAAGATTCACAGAACTTTTAAAATCCACCATTGAACGGCCCATGGTTATCGGCGACGACCAGGGCACCAGGGACGAATTCGCTGCTCTTTCAGACAGATACGATACTACCAGAGCTTATCTGACTGATTTTCGGGGAAATATCACCTACAGCACTGAACTAAATACAGTCAGAAAGGACTTTGACACTTCAGTGGAACACGGGGAAATCCGCCAGATCGGAGCCAGGGCTCTGCAAAACGATATCCGGGAAAGCGGCTTTTTCAGGCTGGGAAACAGAGACGCCTTTGTCAGCATCAGCTCAGTGCCCAATGAACCGGCCTGTTACCATTGTCACGGGTCAAGCCAGCCCATCCTGGGCAAGATGGTCGTAATCCAGGATGTTACAGACACCCTGACCAGAATGCGCGAGAATTCCCTTTATACCAGTCTTATGATCCTGGCCGGAATAATTATCCTGGTAGTCAGCGTGTACCTGTTCATGCGCAGGGAAATAATCTCCCCAGTGGTTAAGATCGACCAGGCTACTCAAAAAGTGGCCAATGGAGACTTTTCTGCTGATTTCCACCTCACCAAGCAGGACGAACTGGGCAGCCTGTCCGAACACCTGGGAATCATGGTGGGCAACCTCAAAAAGGAGCTTGGGTTTTCCAAGGGCATCCTGGGGAGTATGACCACCCCCTGCTTTGTCTGCGATACCAAGGGAAAAATTTCATTTATCAACAATGCCACTCTGGATCTTCTGGGCCATGACGATGGACAGCAATTCATTGGTAAATCCCCGTCCAGACTGGTTTACGGAGATGACCGGGAAACAATTACTGACAAGGTCCTCTCCACAAAAAAGGCGGTCCTCAATCAGGAAATCGAACTGGTCAACAAAGCCGGCAAAAAAATCTTCATCCGGGTGGACTGTGCGCCCCTTTATGATCTCGATGAACAGCTCATCGGAGCCTTTGTCCTGTATACCGACCTGACCGATATCAAAGACCAGCAGAGCCAGATAGAAGCCAAAAACAAGATGATCGAAGCATCGGCCCAGAGAGCGGACTCGGTTGCTGAGCAGGTTTCTTCGGCATCAGAAGAACTGGCGGCCCAGGTGGAACAGGCCAGTCGCGGAGCTGAGGAGCAAAGAGACATGGCTGCTTCAACCGCATCCTCCATGGAACAGATGAACGCAACAGTCCTGGAAGTGGCCAAAAACGCATCCCAGGCTGCTGATGCCTCGGATCAGGTCAGGATGACGGCCCAGTCCGGAGCCCAGACCGTCCGCGATGCTGTAAAGGCCATTGCTGATGTCCAGAGAAACGCCCTGGGCCTGAAAAAACAGATCACTGCCCTGGGAGATCAGGCCGAAGGAATCGGCAAGATAATGAACGTGATTGAAGACATTGCCGACCAGACTAATCTCCTGGCTCTCAACGCAGCCATTGAGGCTGCCAGGGCCGGCGAAGCAGGGCGTGGATTTGCAGTTGTGGCTGATGAAGTCAGAAAACTGGCTGAAAAGACCATGAACGCCACCAATGAAGTAGGCAGGTATATCAAGGGCATTCAGGAAGAGGTACAACGAAACGTCACCAGCGTGGACCAGACCGTGGACTCGGTCAAGGGAGCCACCAAACAGTCCAATGAATCAGGCAAGCAGCTGAGCGAAATCGTCAGGCTTGTGGAGTCTTCTTCAAGCCAGATAAACTCCATTGCCTCTGCAGCAGAAGAGCAGTCTTCAGCCAGCGAAGAAATCAACAAAAGCGTGGAAGATATCAGCAGAATCTCTTCTGAAACCAGTGAGGCAATGAACCAGTCGGCCAAGGCCATTTCAGATCTGGCCGCCCTGGCAGGAGAACTCAAGAATATTATTGAGGAAATGAGAAGGGCGTAATCCCCAGGTCCAGGCAGATCCCTAATTTAAGCTGGACTTTTTAACCTTGATGACAGTAGAGTTAAGTTTGGACCCGGAGGACCAGTAACCCGGGTCCAAACTTTTTTATTAATCCCATCACCATTCTAGAATTAATGAATATTCATTCTTTGGCGGCTCTGGTAATCCTTTTGCCTTTTTTCATCGCCCCGGCAGTGCTGATCAGCAACGATACATTTCGCAGGGCTGTCATTGCAGGCACAGCAGCAGCCCTGGGAACAGCGTCCCTGCTGATGCTGGCCTCAGGACCCTTTGCCTTTGAACCTTCATCCGCCCCTTTAGACTGGCACCATATCCTGACCTGGGCCGACTTCATTCTCCTGGGAATCATCCTTTGCATCGGTTTGAAGCAAAGAAACAGGCTGGTTGCGATCCTGGTGTTTCTGCAGATCCTGCCCCTGGTCCTCATCAAAACCACTGCCCAGAATGGACTGCCCATTCAAGCTTCCCTGGCTGCCGACCAACTCGGCCTGATGATGATCATCATCGTCTGCGTGGTGGGCTCTCTCATTGCAATCTATGCCACCGAATACATGAAGGTCCACTCCAGAACCTATAAAACCTCCTCTTTGAGCCAGGCAGGCTTTTTTTTCTTCCTGATCCTGTTTTTAGGGGCCATGAACGGCTTGATCCTCAGCAACAATCTTTTATGGATGTTTTTCTTCTGGGAGTTAACCACCCTTTGCTCTTTCGTGCTCATAGCTCATGATGGTTCTGCCCAGGCCCTTGCAAGTGCCATCAAAGCGTTGTGGATGAATCTTCTGGGCGGGGTATTTTTTATCTGGGCCATCTACCTGCTCTTTATCCGTGGCCTGCCTCTGGAGATAACCGGGCTGACCGGGCTGGGCTCCATGGATATTCTTATGCTTCCTGTGGCCCTGTTGTGCCTGGCAGCCTTCACCAAATCAGCCCAGCTTCCCTTTCACTCCTGGCTGACCGGTGCCATGGTGGCTCCGGCTCCTGTTTCAGCCCTCCTGCACTCTTCAACCATGGTCAATGCTGGAGTATTTCTCATTTTAAAACTGACGCCAGCTTATGCAGGGACGTCCCTGGCACTTTATCTGTCAATAATCGGAGCTCTGACCTTCATCAGTACTTCTGTCCTGGCCCTGACTCAGAATAACGCCAAAAAAATACTGGCCTATTCCACCATCGGCAGCTTGGGACTCATCATTGCCTGCGCCGGCATCGGGACACCCCAGGCCTATGGCGCAGCAATGCTTCTGATCCTGTTTCACGCCCTGGCCAAAGGTCTGCTGTTCATGGGCGTGGGGCATATTGAACAGATGATTAAAAGTAAAAGTATTGAGGACATGTGGGGACTTATGGGCAAGTATCCAGGGCTAGGCATACTCATGGTCCTGGGCATGGTTTCCATGTTCCTTCCTCCATTTGGAGCTCTGGTCAGCAAGTGGATGGCTGTACACGCCGCAGCTGAACTCCCAATCATTGTGCTGATGCTGGCCCTGGGGAGCGCATTGAGTGTTGTCTACTGGACCAGATGGGCAGGACTGCTGCTCAACTCTCAAGAATGCTCTGCAGGCAGCCCAAAACCAGCCCTGTCTCTTTTCATTTCTGGTCCTCTATCCGGCCTGGCCATACTGACCCTAGTCCTCAGTTTTGCCATTATCCCGGTTTACAGCTTTCTAGTTACCCCGCTGATCCTGCCTCTGTTTGGGGCACCCGGCATTGACAGCCTGACCGGACACGCCGGGGCCTTTATGGTTTATCCGGCATTTCTGGTCATCGGCCTGGTTGTGCTGGGGCTGGTTTACAAATACTCCCTGAGACATAAACCTGTCTTTACAGGACCTTATTACGCAGGACTCTCCTGCGAGGATAAAGAACCAGGGTTTGTGGACCCTCTGGGCAAATTTATTCCCTTCAGCTCAAAAAACTATTACTTTAAGAACCATCTGCCCGAAGAACGGATATCCCTGGTGGCAACCTTGACTGCCCTGGGATTCATCATTTTACTGGTGGTTGGGTCATTATGATCAGTATGTCCAGCTTTTTCTTCGCCCTTGCCGCAACCATCCTGGCCCCTGCAGCCGGGGCCATTATCAGCGGCATCGACCGCAAACTGACCGCCTGGTTTCAAGGCCGGACAGGGCCGCCTGTCTGGCAGCCATTTTTCGACATCATAAAACTTCTGGGCAATGAAAACCGGACCGTCAACCCCAGACAGCTGATCTGCGTGACCGTGTACTTATTGTCTTCCATGGCTGCTGTTTTTCTGTTTTTTCTCCAGACTGACCTGCTGCTGATCTTCTTTATTTTGACCATTGGAGCTGTCTCTTTTATCATGGCCGCCATGTCTGTTCCTTCGCCTTACTCCCAGGTCGGAGCCCAGCGCGAGCTTATCCAGGTATTAACCTACGAGCCCCTGCTTCTTTTGAGTTTTGTCGGCTTTTTTCTGGTCACCGGGACTTTTAATATCTCCGGCATCCTCGCCTGGGAAGAGCCGCTTCTCTTCAGCCTTCCCCTGGTCTATGTGGCCCTGGGTTTCGCCCTGACCATCAAGCTGCGCAAGTCTCCCTTTGACATTTCCGCGTCCCACCATGGGCACCAGGAAATCGTAAAAGGGTCCTTGACTGATTTCTCCGGTCCGCAGCTGGCCATGGTCGAAATCGCCCACTGGTTTGAAGTCATTCTCATCCTGGGGGTGTTTGCCCTGTTCTGGTCTACCGGGTTCCTGGCCATTGCCCTTTTTCTGACCATTACCTATCTGGCTGAAATCATTATTGACAACCTGGCTGCCAGATCAACCTGGAGATGGATGATTGCCTATGTCTGGCCCATGGGTCTGGGTCTGATCCTGATCAATTACATTATCATACTGACCTTTTAACACCAGCTGAGATTTTTTCAGCATATCCGCCGTGGGGTGGAACTAATGAGTTTTTTCCAGAATCTGACAACCCGTATCCTCCAGAAATCCAGGGAGAAATCCCCATGGATGATCCATTTGGACTGCGGCAGCTGCAATGGATGCGACATTGAAACCTGGGCCTGTCTTACTCCTGTCTATGACCTGGAGAGATTCGGAATCATCAACGCAGGCAATCCCAAACATGCGGACATTCTGCTGGTCACTGGTACCGTCAACCACCGCAACAAGCATGTCCTGAAAAACATCTATGCCCAGATCCCCAACCCCAAGGTTGTGGTCAGTATCGGTTCCTGCGCAGGCAGCGGCGGAATATTCAAAGACTGCTACAATGTCGTGGGTGGTGCTGACAAAGTTATTCCAGTGGATATATATGTTCCAGGCTGTCCGCCCAAACCGGAATCCATAATCGACGGTGCCCTGGAGGCGGTCAAGAAATTTTCAACCATTGGCAGACCATGATGACACTTGAGTATACTGTTTCAATTCCAGCTGAAGAACTCCGGGCACAGGTTCAGGAATTTAAAAAAAATGACTTCAGGCTGGTGGGCATCACTGCCCTGGACTTCGGACAAGAACTGGAGCTCATTTACCTGTTTGACCGGGAGCTTGAACTCCGAGGGCTGAGGATCAGAGGCCCCAGGGAGGAAAAATTCAAAAGCATCACCGACATTTTTCTGGCCGCATTTCTTGCAGAAAATGAAATCCAGGATTTTTACAACATCGCCTTTGATGACCTGGCTGTGAACTACCAGGGGCATATGTTCCTGGAGGAGGAGACCAGGAACCTTCCTTACGGCAAAATAACAGTCAAGGATAAAACAGCCCTGCCGGAGGAAGAATAGATGGCCAGAACAATTATCCCCTTTGGACCGCAGCATCCGGTCCTGCCTGAACCCATTCACCTGAAGCTGACCATTGAGGACGAAATCATAACTGAGGTTCTCCCTGGTTTCGGCTATGTGCACCGCGGGCTGGAAACCCTGGTTACCAAAAAAGATTTCAGACAGATGGTCCAGGTGGTGGAAAGGGTCTGTGGAATATGCAGCTGTATCCAGGCCCTGACCTATGTCCAGGCCCTGGAAGATCTTTATCAGGCCGAAATTCCGCCCAGAGCCAAATTTCTGCGGGTGATCTGGTCTGAACTGCACCGGATGCACAGCCATTTACTCTGGCTGGGTCTGTTTGCCGATGCCTTTGGTTTTGAAAGCCTGTTCATGCAGTGCTGGAGGATCCGGGAAAAAATAATGGACCTCCAGGAAGCCACTGCCGGGAACCGGGTCATTATCTCGGTAAATATAATCGGCGGCACCAGATACGACCTTGATCAGGATCAGTGCAGACAGATCCTTACCACTCTAAAAGGGGTGGAAAAGGATTTCTTAGAGCTGCAAAAGGTGTTTTTCAACGATTATACTGTGCTCAAGCGGACCAAAGGCATTGCTGTGCTGACCCAGAAGGAGGCTTATGAACTGGGTTGTGTAGGCCCCATGCTCAGAGCCAGCAATATTGCCCAGGACACAAGAATGACCGGATATGCAGCATATGGTGAGCTCGAATTCGAGCCGGTAGTAGAAACCGAGGGCGACTGCCTGGCCAGAACCAGGGTCAGATTCAGGGAAGTCCTGCAGGCCATGGATCTGGTCCGGCAGGCCATTTCCAAACTTCCTGACACTGAGATCGCTGTAAAAATCAAAGGGAATCCCCAGGGCGAAGCAGTCAGCAGGACAGAACAGCCCAGAGGGGAGCTGGTCCATTATATTCTGGCCAATGGAACCAAAAACCTGGACAGGCTCAGAATAAGAACCCCAACCTTTGCCAACACCCCGGCCCTGCTCAAAATGCTCCCCGGCCAGGAACTGGCATCAGCCCCGGTTATCCTTATGTCCATTGATCCGTGTATAAGCTGTACTGAAAGATAGATCAGGTGTGTCATGTTTAATTTTACTCCGGTAATACTCAAGAACTTTACCCGCAAAAAGGCCACCAGACCATATCCCAAGACCAGGCGCAATCCTTTTGACAAGGCCAGGGGGAAGATCAGCATTGATCCTCAGGAATGCATCCTGTGTTCCATATGTGCCAGAAAATGCCCTGTAGGCTGCATAACTGTCAGCAAGAAGGAGGGCTTCTGGGAGCTGGACCCTTTGGCCTGCGTATATTGCGGCACCTGTGTCCAGTTCTGCCCGACCAGTTGTTTGACTCAGGAAAAAACGCAGCACTATCCTGTTCCCAGGAAGTTCACTCAGAAAAGCAAAGTGGAAAAAAAGTTAAAAAGTAAAGCTACATGAGGTAGGATGCCCCGACCAGCTGCAGGTCGTCATAGCTAAGGCCGGATTTGATGCCTGAACAAATGTGCAGGGACATGTCCATCTTGGATTCGGTGAGTTCAAGGATTTCCTTTTTCTGCAGATTGAGCCTGTGCTTGATGAAATCATATTCAAACCCGTCAACTATCAGGGAGAGGCCTTCGGCAAAATAAAATGAACGGATATGCCCGATAAAATCTCCAATCTCCCTTCTTCCCATGCGTCTGGCCAGCATATTATAGATGACCAGGTTGAGGATCAGGGACTCGATTTTCATCCTGTGATCAATGTTCAGGAACTTTTCCCGGTTCAGATCCCCGTCTTCCATTTTTTTCAGAACCTCTGATGCAGCCTCAAAGACCTGTTTTTCATATATTGGGGAAATAGGAAACTTGGAGATAATCCGGATGAGGACCTTTTGGGGGTTCTCGTTGGTGGCCATACCCAGGATGGATATGGACATGAGGATGAACTTGCGCTGCAGGTCTCTTAAAATGGCCTGCTTTTTTATGGCCCCGAAACGCTGGATATCCTCAGGACTTAAGGAAGACTGCAAAAGACCCAGCAGGTGACTTACAAAAGGCTCGCTGGTTTTCTCCCTTTCAGCTGCAATAAATGACTGACCTTTGGCCTCCAGAACCCTTTTGACTGACAGCCAGTAGGCAAGAACCGCTTCCACCGGCATTTCCAGCAAGTCAAAATCTCCGGAAAGGGATCGGCCATTCCTGGATGATTTGGCCAGAAAAAAACTCTTTACTTTATCCGAAAGGTTCTGGGCCATGGTTATTCCCGCTGGAATCCGGCCATGCCCCGCATCCAGGGCATGGCCGGCAATAGGTCAACTATACTTTGCACGCTGTCAGCAGATCATCCACAGCATCAGTCTTCTCCCAGGAAAAATCAACATCTTCCCGTCCGAAATGACCGTAGCAGGATGATTTTTTATAAATGGGTCTGAGCAGATTGAGCTTCTTGATAATATGATAAGGCCTTAAGTCAAAGACTTCCTTAACCGCCTGGGTCAGGGTCTCATCAGGAACCTTTCCGGTCCCCCAGGAGGTGACCAGGACTGATACCGGCTCTGCAACGCCTATGGCGTAGGCCACCTGGACCTCGCACCGTTCGGCCAGCTCTGCAGCCACGATGTTCTTGGCGATGTACCGGGCCATATAGGCTCCGGAACGGTCAACCTTGGACGGGTCTTTGCCGGAAAAGGCACCGCCGCCGTGATTCCCCATGCCGCCGTAAGTGTCCTGGATGATCTTTCGTCCGGTCAATCCGCAGTCCGCCTTGGGTCCGCCCTCAACAAATCTCCCAGTGGTATTGATGAAGATGCGCATGGCCTTGTCCACCATGTCCTGGGGCAGTACCTTGAAGATAACCTCCTCCTTGACCGCTTCCACCAGATCCTCATAGGAAATGTTCTCATTGTGCTGGCAGGCCACCACCACATCGTGGATCCGGTTCGGCCTGCCGTTAATATACTCAACACTGACCTCGGTCTTGCCGTCGGGTCGAAGGAAATCAAGGATGTTGTCCTTGCGCACGTAGGCCAGGCGTCTGGAAAGTTTGTGGGCGTAATATATGGGGGCCGGCATCAGGGTCTTGGTTTCATTGACTGCAAAACCGAACATCATGCCCTGGTCTCCGGCACCCTGCTCTTCAGGGCTTTTGCGATCCACTCCTACGGCGATGTCAGGGGATTGCTTGTCCACTGAAGAAATCACTGCGCAGGTCTCATAGTCAAAACCCATGTCCGAGCTGTTGTATCCTATCTCCCTGACTGTCTCCCGGACAATGCTTGGAAAATCAGCATAGGCTTCAGTGCTGATTTCTCCGGCAATAAAAGCCAGTCCAGTGGTGACCAGGGTCTCACACGCCACCCTGGCATTGGGGTCCTGGGATATTATGGTGTCCAGTACGGAATCTGAAATCTGATCCGCCACCTTGTCCGGATGCCCTTCTGTCACTGATTCGGACGTAAAAAGATAACGGCTGTTGGATGCGATCATTAACTTCCTCCCTTGGTTCTTTTATTCTCCGGAGTGATTATCCCCCCGGACATAAGCAGTTTAAAGGATTCCTCCACAGTCATATCCAGAGGTATGGTTTCATCTTCAGGGACCATAAGATAGAAACCCGAGGTAGGATTAGGCGTGGTAGGCACATATACATTGATCATTTTTCTTTTGGTCTTTTCCTGGAGCTCACCCATGGCTATCCCTGTTACATAGGCCATGGCAAAGATGTTCTCCTTGGGATATTCGATGAGTACGACCCGTTTGAAATCCCTGGCTGTACCCTTGGCTATGGTGTCTATGAGCTGTTTAACAGCAGTGTATATCTTGTTGACAATGGGTATGTAGTCAATAATCCGCTCCCACAGGGAAACCAGTTTATGGCCCAGGTAGTTACGGACAAACACTCCGGAAAACAGCAGAACAAAGAAGAGTATGATCAGTCCCAGACCAGGGACTGGGAAAGGCAGAAAATTTTCAGGCCTGAACTTGGAGGGTATGATCAGCAGAATCTGATCAAGCCAGCCAATGGTCAGCCTTAACAGGAAAAAAGTGGCTGCTATTGGAGTCAGAAACAACAGGCCGGCAATAAGGTTGACCTTGAGAAACTTCCTGAACCGGCCAAGCAGGGTCAATTTTTCATGCTTGTCATCCATGCTTGATTTTCCCGGGTCTGTTCTGATCGTCCACCAGAACCACCACAGGCTTGTGCGATTTCACCTGCTCGGGTCCCAGCCCAACATAAGCGGCAATAATCACCTTTTGACCTGCTCTGCCCTTATGGGCAGCAGCCCCGTTCAGCCGGATCTCACCTTTTCGGCCCAGTATGGCATAGGTTGTCAGACGTTCGCCATTATCCAGATTATATACGTCCACCTGCTCGTTGACCATTATGCCGGAAGCCTCAAGCAGGTCCGGACAGACCGATATGCTTCCTTCGTATTCCAGGTCAGCCCCGGTCAAGGTGGCCCGATGAATCTTCGCCTGCAAAAATGTCCTTATCTTCATTTCGGATCTTTTAGGATTTCTTTTAGGTTGTGCGACTTTCAAGTCATAACTACCCGATGACACAATGTACCGCTCAGCCCAGATCTTATCCAGTTAAAGTTCAATATTGTCAATCAGTCTGGCTCGACCCAGCCTGAGGGCTACAGCCAAAAACATTCCTTTTTGCGCTCCGGCAGAGGGTTTAAGAGTGGATGGGTCCACAATGGAAATATACTCTATGTTGCAGCCCGGAATATTTTCCCGGTAATACTTTCTCAGCCGCTCTTCAAGTATTTTGCCCGAGACAAGGCCTGTCCGGATATCCTGCCTGGCTTTTTCAAGCCCTTTATAAATATGGGAGGCGCTTTTTCTCTGATCCGGATCCAGGTAGGCATTTCTGGAACTCATGGCCAGGCCGTCTGGTTCCCTGAAGGTCGGCCTTCCAACAATCCGGACCGGCATATTCAGATCCCTGACCATTCTCTGGATGACCAGCAGCTGCTGGCGGTCTTTCTCCCCAAAAACCGCTACATCTGGAACAGTCAGGTTAAAAAGCTTACCCACGATGGTGGTCACGCCCTTGAAATGGCCTGGCCTGGATTTACCGCACAGTTCGGATGAAAGCCCCGGAACAGTTATCCAAGTGTCAAAATCCCGAGGATAAAGGTCCTCTGCTCTAGGCACAAAAAGATAATCAACCCCCTGGGAGGCAGCCAACTCTGCATCTCCCTCCAGGTTCCTGGGGTATCTGTCAAGATCTTCTCCTGGACCGAACTGAGCAGGATTGACAAAAAGGGAGACAATAACCTTCCCGGCATTCTGTCTGGCCCAGCTCATGAGGCTTAAATGACCCTGGTGAAAAAAGCCCATGGTCGGAACCAGGGCGATTTCATGCCCCTGGCGGCGGGCTTCAAGACCTGTTTCCTGCATTTCTGCCGGATCTGTGATTATATCCATTGCCTTAAAAACATTTTATACTTAAACAGTGTTCGGTCCTTTATAACGACAGGTTCTTTTCCGGAACCGAAAATTTTGCAGCAAAAACACCCGGACCGGTTTTACCGCACATTCCGGGAACCTTAAATTATTAAAACAATACTTATTGATTGTCCATAACAAGGCCCTTGTTTGAAAATCGTCTGCAAAAGCCTTTTTTGGTCACGATTTTATGTTGGAATATAATCAATACCACCCTCCCATAGAATGCACTCTGTGCGGCCGCTGTATGGAAGTCTGTCCGGTATTCAGGGCAACCCAACGGGAGGAGCTGAGCCCAAGGGGCAAAAAATTTCTGCTTCAGAACAGCGGTAAATATTTTCTGGAAAGAAAAAGGGTCGACTACCTGGCCGGACTTTGTGCAGGGTGCAAAAAATGTCTTGATGTCTGTCCTCAAAAAATAAACCTGCCCCTGGAAATCGCCAGACTAAAATCTGCTCACCCGGACTGGAAATCCTGGATATGGTCCAGGATGATCACCTCTGGACCAAAAATCATGCCTGTACTCAAAGGTACCAGAGCATTTATCCCCTCAATACCACCTATTATTGACAATGCCTTGGCGGACAAGAATCTGATTCCACCGGTACTGCAGATTTCAGGCCGCATCAGCCATACTTCCCGCCGGGCCGTGTTGTTTCCGGGGTGCGTGGCCCTGCATTTACGGCCCGGGCTTCATGAAAAAGCAATTCACCTTCTTGATGCCCTGGGTTTTGAGACCATCAAAACTCCAGACTGGAAATGCTGCGGATACCCCCTGGGTTCGGCAGGACTTTTTGAGCAGGAAAAAAGGGAGAGGGAAAAAAATCTCCAGATCTGGGTCAAGCTGGGCAAACCTGATATTTTTGTTCTCTGCGCCACCTGCCTGGATGGATTAAAAAACCCCTTTTTCAGTAATTCCAGTCTCAATGCCCAGACCGGATTCAGGCAGAAGCTCTTTCCCCTGATTCCGGACTTTTCCGGGCTGAATATCTCCCGGTCCAACCCAGAAGAAAGCAGAACTATTTTCTGGCATGAGCCATGTCACGGATCAGGACAAAGCAGAGCAGCCCTGGACAATGCCCTTTCCTCTGTGAACCTTGACCTTACCATGATGGACAGGAACTGCTGCGGCATGGGCGGATCTTTTGCAGTTCAGCACCCCCAGCTGAGCAGACGCATAGCAGATATATTCTGGCAAAACATGCCATCCAGCCGGAACAACCTGGTTCTGACCGACTGCAGCGGCTGCATCATCCAGCTTGAAGCCACAAGCCCGGACAGTTTCCAGGCAGCCCACTGGCTGGAGGCAATTGTTTTTACGCCCTGAGTTATACTCCAGACAGCCCGCTTCCTGGAATATAATTTGACTAATGCCCATCAAGGCTATATTCTTAAAATCCTTACTCACAGCATGAACACTGTCAGAAAATCTAACCGACTGATATTTTGGTAACTCCATGTCATGGATCCTTCTGCTGGACATCGGCAACACAAATATCAAACTGAGTCTCGCCCGGGAAAGCGGATTGACGTCCGTACTCAAACTGCCAACAGACATCCGGGAGACATCCGACTCTCTGGGCCTCAAGGTCTATGATTATTTCCGTCTGGAAAACGTTCTTCCCGGAAGTATAAAGGCCTGGGTTGCCTCCTCAGTGGTCCCCCTGCTGGACAGGCCCATTTCCAATGCCGCCAAAAGGTTTTGCGGCTGCCCCTGCTACTTTGTTCCAGGTGACCTTGATCTACCAATAAACAATAAATACCTCCGTCCCATGGAAGTCGGGGCTGACCGGCTGGTCACGGCCTTTGCCGCCAGACGCCTCTGCCAGCAGAAAAGCATCATCGTCATTGACTTTGGTACGGCCACCACTTTTGACTGCATTGTAGATCATGACTATTTGGGAGGATTGATCTGCCCCGGACTGAATTCGTCCATCAAGGCCCTGAGCACCCAGACAGCCAAGCTGCCCCAGTTCTCCCTGGACTTTGCTCATCATGAACTGGAGATTGGACAGAGCACCGTCCAGAGCCTAAGCCAGGGGACCCTGTTCGGTTTTGCAGACCTGGTGGAAGGCCTGGTTAAAAGACTCAAACAGAAACTCCCTCCCCAGGTCCAGGTAGTGGGCACGGGTGGAGCAGCTTCAGGCCTGGCCGGGCTATGTCCTTCCATGACCAGGGTCCAGCCCGACCTGCTCCTGGAAGGGCTGAAATTTTTGTCCATTGACAACAATCTGATAACCAAAGAACAGACAACTCTTTAACAGCAGGAGTGAACAATGAGCATAATTTCCGATATCATGGCCCGGCAGATACTGGATTCAAGGGGGAATCCCACCATTGAGGTGGAAGTTATTCTGGAGTCCGGCTTGACCGGACGGGCGTCAGTTCCATCGGGTGCATCCACCGGTTCCAGGGAAGCCCTGGAACTTCGCGACGGGGAGGAAGCCTATGGAGGCAAGGGAGTGAGCAGGGCCATCAAAAATGTAGTGGAGGACATCGCTCATGAGGTCATCGGCATGGATGCTCTGCGTCAGGTTGACATAGACGAATTCATGATCGACCTGGACGGAACCGACAATAAATCCAAGCTGGGAGCCAATGCCATGCTGGGAGTCTCCATGGCCGTGGCCCGGGCTGCCTCCAAGTACACCGGCCTGCCCCTTTACCAGTACATCGGCGGGGTCAACGCCAAAGTGCTTCCGGTTCCCCAGATGAATATCATCAACGGTGGAGCCCATGCCCCCAACAACCTGGACATCCAGGAATTCATGATCATGCCTTTGGGCGCAGCCACCTTTGCTGATGCTCTGCGCATGGGAGCTGAAACCTTTCACACCCTTAAGGCCATTCTGGTCAAAGATGGGCTGTCCACAGCTGTTGGCGATGAAGGTGGTTTTGCCCCTAACCTCAAGAGTCACAGTCAGGCTTTGGAATACATCATCAAGGCCATAGAAGAAGCTGGATACCAGCCCGGACCGGAGATCGCCCTGGCCATTGACTCTGCAGCCTCGGAATTCTACCGGGACGGAAAATACCATTTCAAGGGTGAAAAGCTGGTCCTGAGCGTTGACGAGCTCATAGCTTATTATCAGGATCTGGCTGAAAGATTCCCTATCCTCTCCATTGAAGACGGTCTGGCAGAAAACGACTGGGAAGGCTGGCGCAAATTCACTTCCCTGACTGAAGACAGCCTTCAGATTGTGGGCGATGATATCTTTGTAACCAACCCGGGGATCCTGGCAGAAGGCATCACCACCGGGGTGGCCAATTCCATTCTCATCAAGCTCAATCAGATCGGCACCCTGACTGAAACCCTGGACACCATTGAAATGGCCAAGTCAGCCGCCTATTCCACAGTCATTTCCCACCGTTCAGGAGAGACTGAAGACTCATTCATTGCCGACCTGGCTGTCGGGGTCAATGCCGGCCAGATCAAGACCGGCTCCCTGTGCCGAAGCGACCGTCTGGCCAAATACAACCAGCTTTTGCGCATCGAAGAAGAGCTCGACGATCAGGCCATCTACTTTGGACCGGCTGTGGCCCTGCAGTGGTTCGGAGAGGAAGAGGAGTAATGATGCTGATTCTGGACGGCAAAGCGGCAGCAGCCAATCTGCGGAACAAGCTCAAAAAGGAGATCGCCGGTCAGCTTGGAGAGGTCGGCCGAAAACCGGGACTGGCTGTAATCCTGGTGGGTCAGGATCCGGCTTCAGCAGTTTATGTGCGCAACAAGGAAAAAAACTGTCATGAGGTGGGCATCAGTTCCTTCGGCTACAGGCTGGATTCCGATACTTCCCAGTCTGACCTGGAAGACCTGATCCAAAAGCTCAATCTAGACCCTGATGTGGACGGAATTCTCCTTCAACTGCCCCTGCCGGGACATCTGGACTCCCAAAAATGTCTTGAACTTATCCTTCCGGAAAAGGACGTGGACGGTTTTCATCCGGAAAACGTAGGCAGGCTCACCCTGGGCCTGCCCGGATTCCGGTCCTGTACTCCGGCCGGGATAATGACCCTCCTGCAGGCCTATGACCTGAGCGTGACAGGAAAGGACTGCGTCATCATCGGCCGCAGTAACATCGTGGGCAAACCCCTGGCCCTAATGCTCCTTGGCTCCAACGCCACGGTCACTGTCTGCCACTCAAGGACTTCGGATCTCAAGGGACACGTTCTACAGGCTGACTTTGTCTTTGCAGCTGTAGGCAGACCCGGCTTCGTCACCGCGGACATGGTCAAACCTGGAGCGGTTGTGGTTGATGTGGGAATTAACAGGACCGAGGACGGGCTGGTGGGTGACTGTGATTTTGAAGGAATCCGGGAAAAAGCCTTGGCCATGACTCCGGTGCCGGGAGGCGTAGGGCCCATGACCATTGCCCAGCTTCTGAGCAATACGGTTGATTCCTGGAAAAAAAGGACCAGCCAGACATAATTCCATGGGATCTGTCAGGCCAAGCCCAGTTCAGCTGACCAGTATCCCTGCATAACCAACCACCTGGGAGAAATCCTGGTTGACTTCACCCGAGGTTGAGTAATCGGCCAGGACAGCCTGTTGAGCTCCCAGCTCGATTGCACAGGTCAGCCCAAGCACCATGGGCAGTATCCCGCACATGGAAATACCCTTATTCCGGACGACCTGAAAGAGTCCCTCCGGATCCAAAGCCAGAATCCGGTCAATGGCGCTCATGTCCATTTTCCGGGCCTGGTCATGGGATATATAATGGCTCATATCCGAGCTGACTACCAGGCAGACATCCAGGCCGCTTTTCTGAATGAGTTCAGCCAGGCTGCGGCCCGTCTCCATAAGAGTCTCCAGCCTTGGTTCTGCCACTGCAGCCGGGACAATGGAGAAATCATCCAGACACATCCGCAGAAAAGGCAGGATAACCTCAAGGGAATGTTCATGCAGGTGAGCCTGATAGTCAGGTGAAAAACCGGCGTTTTCTGTCATTTCACCTGCCAGTTCCCGGTCAACCTTAACTCTGAATCCCGGCATGACCCAGTCCCCGTCTGGCCAGACCGCCAGTCTGGTTCCCCTTCCGGTATGGTTGGGGCCCAAAAGGATGACCCTGGTGGCAAGGCTGGCCATGGCCAGAGCCTTTCCTGCTGTCTTGCCCGAAAAAACATAGCCTGCATGAGGGACCATGGCCAGGATGGTCTTCCGGTCAGACTTCCGACCCTTTAAATATCCAGCCACCTCCTGGTTCAGGGCTTCCGGTTCTGAGGGATAAAATTGTCCTGCAACCACGGGTGTTCTATCCATGACTTCCCTCCCTGAAAAAAAATGCGGGTTGCTCCGGCTTGAAATGTCTTGCCCTTAGCACCCTGATTCAACCTAAGGTCTGTACTGATCAGCCTGACGGAGCAGCCGGTGGGAATTGAGGTCCGACCTGGCCATACGGCTGAACACATCCTGAGGATGGCTCTCAATCAGCTCGGTCAGCACCCTCTCCCACTGTTCAAAGTCCTGATTCAATCTATACATGCTGGCCAGCCGGTATCTGAAGGCTGGCCAGTCCGGATCGTCCCGGTCTATATAATTGTCGTATTCAAGGGCCCACCCCAGAGCCTCCCTGGCCCTGCCGGTCCTGGAGGTGGCCTGCATGAGCATGTCCAGACAGGTCCTGATCCGGGTCAGGTCCTTTTCTTCCTGATCCATAAACAGGGCCAGGGCTTCCTGGGCAAAAATATAAACATTCTGAAGATCCTGTCTATGCTGAGCGTCCTGGGCCAGAAAATAAAGCACAAAAGCCCTTTGTCTTCCGGGAAAATCAGTCTCAACGGCCAGCCTCCTCCAAAGAGGCAGGGCCTCATCTGCCCGGTCCAGGTTCTGAAGAGCCAGAGCATTGGCATAATCCATCTGAAGTTTTTTGTCTTCTGAAAGATCCCACTCCTCTACCTGGTGGGCAAGGTCTAGTATGGCCCCCCAGTCGGCTGTTTCCAGGTGGATGCCCAGGATCAGGGACAGGGCCGCATGACTGTGTCTGCCGGCTTCCGGATCTTCAAGAAAAGGCCTGGCCATGGTCAGGGCCTGCTCCAGATCTTCCCTGTTCCAGTAGGCTGTAGCCAGAGCCAGCCTTGTCTGATGATCGAGCTTTTCCGGATATTCATTTAAAAAGGCAAACTCCTCCCAGACCTCGACAACCTCTTGATAATCCTGGTCCTTGATCTTTTCTGCTACAAGTTCAGCTAAAATTTCAAAACCCAGATCATGTGCCCTGGGCCAGAGATCCTTGTGGGTATATCTCTGATGAAACCGGTCCACAGCCTCCAGAGCTGCCTGCTGCTCCCCCTGGAACAGTTCCCACATGGCCAGTTTAATCAGGGCCACCGGGGCCAGTGGACTATCCGGATATTCTTCACTGATCCGGGTATATATCTGTTTGGGTCTGAGGGTAAATGGCCGGTCAAATACGTTGAACATATCACTGATGGATGGCTCATCGTATATTCCCTCTTCAGCCAGCCGCATGGAAGCGATAAGCCCGCCCTCTTCATCCGGATATTGTCTGACGGTTTCCTCATACATCTCTCTGGCAGCGGACCGGTTTTCCTGTAAAAGATAAATATCCCCGATCCTGGCCATGGATACGTCCACCTGGTCGCCGTCAGGTATAAGATTTGCGTAAAGAAGGAATCTGTCCTTGGCCTGATCCAGCCTGTTGTTGCGATAAAGGATATATCCGGACAGGATGAGAAAATCAGGATCATCAATATAGTGTCTGGGCCAGCGGCTTTCAACGTACTCCAGAATGTCCAGGGCCTGGCTGTCAAAATCCATTTCACTCAGGGTCCGGGCCAGGTTGACTGCAGAAGGCTTGACCAGCTGGTCTTCAGGATATTCCTGAACTACGTGCTGAAAGCTGTCAGCTGCCTCCTGAAACCTGCCATGTCGATAATAATAGTCTCCCCAGTAAAAATAGGTGGCTGGTATGGAGGCATGGTGGGGGTATCTCTGCCTGAGCAGGTTGAAGTATCCCCTGGCCTCGGGTTCGTTACCCACCTGAAGATGGATATAACCGATGTTCAAAAGAGCTGTGGGCAGTCTCCGGGAATCAGGATCATAATTGATGGCCCGTTCAAAAGGAAGAAGGATTCTTTGAAAATTTCCCCGGATATCATGCCTGAGCATCTGAAAGTTGGCCTCTGCATATGAATAAAAGGCCTCTTCCATATATTTTTCCGGCAGGTTCGGATCATTGATCACAGATTCAAAAATTCCCACAGCACTCCGGTAATCTCCACCGCTCATGTGGGCCATGGCTGCAAACAGAAGTTCTTCGTACCATTCATCAATGTCCTCAGGAGACTCCAGATCCGGATGAAGGACTTCCTGAGAAGGTGGTTCTTCTATCTCTGACGGATCAGGTCTGACCACCGGCTCCCTTGCGGCCTGGACTTGCGGTTCAGCAGGCAGGGCAACCCCGGCCTCTTCCGGACTTATCCTCTGAATTGCAGTCCTGACCTGGTGGGCTGGCCTTGGTTCAGGCTCCTCAACTGAAAGATCCGTAACCGGGTCAGGTTCAGCAGGCTCGGGCTGGGGATCGGGACCTGCCTGTTCAGGCCTGGACAGGGGAGCGGTAACAGCTGGTCTGGGTGCAGGCACCCATCTCGAGCCAAGGGGATCCCGGTAGACATCAACAACGATCTTGTTTTCAGCAGGCAGGGTAAAGGAAATGTAGCCAAAGGCATCGGTGGTGGTCCTGATGATCAGACTGGACCCGGAAATCCTGACATTTCGAAACAGGCCTGATCCACGAAAATCTATTTCTGAAGGCCGCTCCTCGGTTTCCCAGATATCCCCGGGCAGTACCAGGGAGATCTCCTCCATTCCGGTCCGGTCCACCTGAAATTCGGCAGGAAGGCTGGAAAATTCGAATACAATCCGTTCATGCTCCGGATGTCTGCCCCAGTAATATTCCAGGGCCTCGGCATCCATAACCAGGCTGAAGACAGGAAGGGCCAGGATATAAAAAAAGAGTATTGTTTTGTGGATCATCTTATCCGGAGCGACAGCCAGTGTCTGCCGCCACCTTAAAAATTAATATTTGGAAATCATATGCAAATTTCAGGCTAAATCATCAGGAGATCTTTTTCTTTTTCAATTTTTCAATCAGGGTGGTCCGTTTGATACCCAGAATTTCTGCAGCCTGGTTTTTTACTCCTTCGGCGTTTTTTAGAGCCTCCAGCAGAAGGTTTTCCTCAATCTTATCCAAAAATTCCTTGAGACTCATTTTCTTTTCTTCCATATTCCTCAGACCCGGCCATTCAAAGCTTCTGGGCATTACAGAGCGGTCTGCCGGTTCCATGCCGCCGGCAGTCAGGATCTTGTCCGGCAGGTCTTCAGGCATGATTTCCTGTCCTTCACAAAGGATGGTCATCCGTTCCATGAAGTTTTCCAGTTCACGGACATTTCCCGGCCATGAATATCCCATAAGCAGTTCACTGGCCCTGGCAGATATCTTCAGCAGATGGCCTGGATTTTTCTGGGCAAACTTTTTCAGAAAATACTCGGCCAGAAGCAGCACGTCCCCGCCCCTGGTCCGCAAAGGGGGCAGGACTATAGGAATAACATTCAGGCGGTAGTACAGGTCTTCCCTGAAATTTCCGGCTTCCACCTCTTTTTCCAGGTCCCTGTTGGTAGCAGCAATGACCCGTACATTGACCTTCTGAGACCTTGATCCTCCGATTCTTTCGAATTCCTTTTCCTGGATGAACCTTAAAATCTTGACCTGCAGGCTCAGATCCATTTCCCCTATTTCGTCAAGAAAAACCGTGCCTCCATCTGCCAGCTCAAACCGGCCGGGCCTGGATCTGACCGCATGGGTAAAGGCTCCCTTTTCATGGCCGAACAGCTCGGATTCCAGAAGCTCCTTGGGGATAGCCCCGCAATTAATGGGCACAAAGGGCTTGCTTGCCCTGGGACTGTTTTTATGCAATGCCCTGACCAAAAGCTCCTTGCCTGTGCCCGACTCTCCGGTCACCAGAACTGTTGTGTCGGTGGGGGCCACTTTGGCCAGGACCCTGAAAACATCGTCCAGGGCTGCACTTTGTCCGATAATTCCTGATGTGTCCATGTACAGGTATCCTTGATTGATTTGATTAAACCGGATCGCAGCTGACCAGCTGCTCCAGCTTCTTGTTTTGTGCTGTCAAAACAATGACGGAAAGTCAACATATTTCCTGAAATACAGCAGGAGAAAACCATTTTGAACCCAAAAAAGATAATGTTTCCCCAGAACCGGGCCCTGGCCAGTTTCGATAAAAGGGAAAAAAGGTTCATTATCAAAGCCCGTATTGGCCAGGACCCCATCCTGGTTCACACCAACAATTCAGGCTCCATGCTGGGTCTTCTAAGACCAGGCAGGCAGATTCTTGTTTCCAAATCAGACAACCCAAAAAGAAAGCTGCCCTACACCCTGGAACTGGTCAGAGAGGATGGGTTCTGGGTTGGAGTGAACACCCTGACCCCCAACAGGATGCTCAAACTGGCCTGGGAACACAGCCTCATCCCTGAACTGACCGGATTTAAGCACTACAGGTCTGAAGCTGTGGCCGGGCAGAGCCGACTGGATGCCCTGCTGGAAGGGGATTCCGGAAGGCTCTGGGTGGAAGCCAAAAACGTCACTCTGGTGGAAGACCAGCGGGCCTGCTTTCCGGATGCTGTCAGTCAGAGGGCCTCCAAACACATGGCTGAGCTGATCAGCCTGGCCCGGGCTGGCCACAGGATTGCCTGTTTTTACCTGATCCAGAGACCGGACTGCAGCTGTTTCGGACCAGCAGACTTTATTGACCCCCAGTTCTCCCGCATGTTCAAAAAAGCCGCAGACAGCGGTCTGGAGATCCTGGCTTATAAAACAGACATCGATGAAACCGGCATCAGCCTGGGGCAGAGACTGCCCATATCCTGGACCTGATGGAACGCTTCAAAGGGTTTTTCTTCATTCTGGCGGCTGCAGCCCTGTGGGGGTGCATCGGACCAGTGGCCAAGGCAGCCTTTGCCCAAGGGCTGTCCCCTCTGGAAGTAGCATTCTGGCGGGCGATCATTGGATGGGCCTTTTTCCTGGTCCATGCCCTGGTCATCAGAAAGATGGGGATCAAAAAAAACGATCTGCCGACCATCTTCATCTTTGCAGTGATCTGTGTCACTGGATTTTACGGCTCATACCAGCTGGCAGTAGATCTGGGCGGAGCTGCCAAAGCCTCGGTCCTTTTGTATACGGCTCCAGCCTGGGTAGCGGTCATGGCCTGGCTTTATCTGGGCGAAAAAATCACCAGACAGGCCCTGGCCGGGGTTGCTCTGTGTATGGCCGGAGTCGGGCTCATCTCTGCTTCCACGGGCAGCATTACCGGACATGAATTCTCCTGGGCCGGGATTATTTTTGGACTCCTGGCCGGGTTCACCTATGCCCTGTACTATATTTTCGGCAAGAAGCTCTTTACCAGGTACCATCCGGTGACTGTGTTCTCCTGGATACTCATCCTGGGCGCTGTCTGTCTCATTCCGTTTATAAACCTCACAATTCCCGCCAAAACCGCCTGGCCGGCCCTGGTCTTTCTGGGCTTTATGTCCACTTATCTGGCCTACTTCGTCTATGCCAGGGGACTGGTCAGGCTGAAAGCCTCCCAGGCCGCAGTCATCGCCACCATGGAGCCGGTGGTGGCGGCCCTCCTGGCCTATCTGTTCTGGCAGGAGAATCTGGGGTTGTGGGGGTATGCCGGTGCGGTCCTGGTCATCTCCGGGGTAATCACCCAGGCTGTACAGCGACGATGAGCAGCGATAACGCCTGCTGGCAGACAGTATCTGCAGCCAAAAAAGAGTGTCTGGCCTGCAGTAAAGTTTGATCTATTTCAGTTATTGTCATAACTATTACTTATGTCTCCCAAGAAAACAGAGCAGCACGAACTGACAAAGCTGCTAAAAGAACTGTCAGGCTGTGTGGATACTTTCCTGGTCAACTGGACCCGCAGCATGAAACAGGCTGGCTATCTTGAGCATACCACCGCCAAAGTGGATGATTGCGCCTTATCCTTTGGCTGGTTTATGGAGCCGTTACATAAAAATGCCCACAACCTCCTGGAAAAATCCTTTTCAGAGCTGCTGCTGGACCGGAACTGGGCAAAAAAAATAGTGGATACATCCCGCCGTCACAGGGTCAGGGGGGTCACTGCTGAAATGTTTCTGGGCTGTTTTAAAACTCTGGTTCACTCAATAGAGGAAATGATTCTCGAATCTCCGGCCCGGGCACAAACCAGAATCAAGGCCCTCCAGGCAGTCAGGATCTATGCTGATGCCCTTGAAACCATCATTATGGGTGACTGGACCTCCGTTTCAGAGCAGGAATCCAGGGATAACCTGGAAAAGACCAATCGAATCCTGACCCTGGAAAAAAATAAATTTGAAAATATCCTGGCTTCAATTTCAGACCTGGTAATTGTCATTGACCAGCAAGGCAGGGTTGTTGAAGTCAACAATGCTGCTTCAGAATTTCTCAATCCTAGCTTGAATGTGGGCTCTTTTGTCTGGGACATCCTGGATCTGGAAGGGGAATCAATGGCCCAGGTGCTTCGCTACTATCCCCTGGATCACGCCCATGAAATATCCATCGGCAACATTGATCTTTTTTTTGAACTTAAAATAATCCCCCTCTCAGAAGTCAGCCTGGCGTCCCGTGGGTATATCCTGGTCCTGAACAACATCACACCCCATGTTAAGCAACGCTCCATACTTGAAGAAAACGTCAAAAAAAGCACTGAAGAACTGCGCCGGGAAAAGGCCCAGGTTGAGGAAATGGTCATTACCCTGAAGAATGTCATGAATACCATGGAGGAGTCCCGAAAGGAACATCTGTCTAAAATCTCAGCCAATATTGACAAAATCCTCCTGCCATCCCTGGCCAGGATCAGAAATGAACAAAATGCCCCGGTCCGGGAGAGCTATATCGATCTTTTTGAAGACCAGCTTTTCAAACTGGCTGAACAGACCGGACGAAAGAGCGACCCCCGCCTGCTCAAGCTTACTCCTGCAGAAATGAGGATCTGCAAATTTATCCAGGCAGGAAAGTCGAGTAAGGAAATCGCTGAAGCCCTGAATATTTCAGTTGGGACCGTCAACACCCACAGGAAAAATATAAGAAAAAAAATCGGTCTCCATGGCAAAAACTCCAACCTGTTCACCTACCTCCAGTTCTCCGGCCACGCCCCCGGCCCTGAAGATGCCCTCAATGGGTAGCATATAGTACCCATTAATTACCGCTTTCCTTCCATTGATTTCCCTCCTTTTTTATCTGAAATTGATATCATTGAAAAAACCTGAACCAAGGCCAAAGGTTTCGAGATGATCCATAAAAAGCACTTCTACTTGGCAGCAACGGCCTTAAGAGACTTTTTTATTGCCCAAGACGCAGCCTCAATAAAGCACGCTGCTGTCATGATTAATGAAAGCCTTTCTCATGATCTGGCCCAGGTCCAAAACTGGCGCCACGTCGAGTATTCCTTCAATCAGCTGTTTGTCGGTCCCAAATCTTTGGAGGCTCCGCCCTTTGCCTCGCTGTATCTGGAGGCCGAACCAGTGGTCATGGGCCGGACCACCATGCTGGCCAGGGAAATTTATGCGGCCATGGGGCTGGCATCTCCCTGGAAAAATACAATTCCGGAAGATCATATCGGCCTTGAGCTGGATGCTGTGATCATCATGCATAAATATAAACAGGAAACCAGCCCGTCACAGCTGGCCCAGTTGCACGATTACTTTGTCAGGGAACACATGCGATCCTGGATCCCTTTGTTTTGTCAACGGATAAAGGATTCCAGGACTGCCCACGTACTCATTAAAGAGATTGCAGACGTTCTTCTGGCCTGGCTTGATGCCGAAGATATCCACTGGACAACCCTGGATGTCCGGGAGCCAAGTATTGCTCAGTTATCAGACAAGCCTTTGGCAGCCAGTCAAGACTCTCTGCCATGACCCAGCCATAATGCCCTTGAAGAATATAAAAGCTCCGCGTTCATTCAACCATAGGGAGGTATGCCATGACCGGAAACAACCTCGAACAGATTAAGAAAAACCTGGGCTGCTCCATGAGCAGGAGGAAATTCCTCGGGTGCATGGCAGCCATGGGAGTGTTGGCCTCCATCCCTGGAAGCCTGCTCAGGCCCATGGATGGACAGGCTGGAAACGGTTTTGAACAGGGTTTGGAAATCTTTCGAAATGCCTGTCCCAGGAATTGCTATGATACCTGCTCCATCAAAACCTTCGTCAAAGACGGGGTGATCAAGTATATTGAGGGGGCCCCAGAATCCACATTCACTGATGGCGGACTGTGCGTGAAAGGCTACGCCTATACCCGAAGACCCTACAGCCCGGACCGGATCAAGTATCCCATGATCCAGGATCAGCGTGGTTCGGGCAATTGGCGGCGTATTTCCTGGGACCAGGCCATGGAGATCATCGCCAAAAAACTCATTGAAATAAACGAAAAAGACGGTTCCATGCTGGGGCTTGCTCTGGCTAAGTATTCAGGCAACTTCGGCATAACCAACTACGCTGTGGAAGGCATGATGACTTCCCTTGGCTATACCACCAGGCTCATCGGGACTCCGTGCTGGCCTGCAGGAATCGATGCCCAGAATTACGACCTGGGCGACATGTGGTGCAACGATCCCGAGGATATGGCCAACGCAAGATACCTTATACTCTGGGGGGCAAACCCGGCCTGGAATTCGGTCCACTCCATGAAATATATCTATGCTGCCCAGGAACGAGGAGCCAAAGTGGTCTGCATAGACCCGGTCCTGACCCAGACCGCGGTCAAGGCCGATGTTTACTGGGAGGTTGAGACTTCCATGGACGGCGCCCTGGCCCTGGGCATGGCCAGACACATCCTGGATCAAGGCCTGTATGACCGGGACTGGGTCAGGAACAACTCCATCGGATTTGATGAATTTGCAGATTACCTGCGCAATGAAATCACTGTGGACTGGGCAGCCCAGAAATCAGGCATCCCGGCAGAACAGATTAAAAATGTGGCTGAAGAATTTGCAACTGCCAAGCCTGCCTCCATATGGATTGGATACGGTCTGCAACGTCACGTCAACGGCGGGGCAACCGTCAGGTCCGTAGATGCCCTGGTGGCCATGACCGGCAATGTGGGCAAAAGCGGGGGCGGGGCAAGATACGGCCATCTCCGGACCTGGGGCTTTAACTACCATGCCCTGCTCCAGCCACGTCCCGAGGGGTCTGTGGGTTTTCTTGGCGCGGACGGACCCCTTGGAGATTTTGATTTTTCCGGGGACAAGGTGGATGAATACTCGGACAGGCCACTGAACATGAATAAAACCGCAGAAGAAATTCTTACCACTGACGAACCGCCTGTCAGGGTGCTCTGGGTATCCTGCAAAAATCCCCTGAGCCAGGACTTTGACCGCAACAAAATGGTGGAAGCCTTCAAAAAGCCCGAGCTGATCGTCTCGGTTGAGCAATTCTTTACGGAAACAGTTGAACTCTCAGATATTGTTCTGCCAGTCACCACCCTGTTTGAAGAGTGGACCGTAAATGCTTCCTACTGGCATTACTGGCTGTCCATTAATGAACAGGCCATCAAGCCCATGTATGAGACCAAGTCCAACACTGAGATCGCTGCAGCGCTCTCCAGAAAAATGAATGAACTCAAACCAGGATCATGCACCTACCCCACAGAAATTGATCCCAGGGAATGGATGATCAAGGAGTTCAACCAGGGTATTTATGACCTGTTCGGAATTGACTCATGGCAGGACCTCAAAAATGGTCCGGCCAAGGCGAAAATGCATCCAGCCTCGTGGCACGACCTCAAGTTCGGCACCCCCTCGGGAAAATACGAATTCAAGTCTGAACTGTGTGCAGAACACGGCCATCAGGCTCTGCCAAAATTCAAGGAAGGCAGGAAGCCTTATGACAAGTTGAGACTTCTGACACCGCATACCAAGTTTGGAATCCACTCCCAGTTCGTCAATCTGGACTGGATGGAAGAGTACAACCCCAAACCCTTCTGCTATTTAAACCCCATTGCTGCCGAATCAAGAGGAATCAAAGACGGTGACCAGGTAAAAGTCTTCAACAAAATTGGAGAAGTCCAGCTGGAAGTCAAACTCACGGATATTGTCCCTCCCGACGTTGTTATGATGTACACTGCCTGGTTCAGAAACAACCCTTACAATTGTCAGAACCTTGTGGATGATACATCATCAGATATGGGAGCCTACAAAACAGGAGCACCTGGCGTAGCTATTCATGGCCAGTTTGCCGACGTGGTCAAGGTCTAGGAGGTAATTTATGAGAAAACAACTGGGATTTTACATTGATGCCAATCGTTGCATCGGCTGCTTTACCTGTGCCATGGCCTGCAAGAATCAATATCATCAGGATATCGGAGTTATCTGGCGCCAGGTATATGACCTTAAGACTGAAATCTATCCGCACCGGGAACGGGCGTTTTACTCCCTGGCCTGCAATCACTGCGAGAACCCGACCTGTTCAAATGTCTGTCCGGTCAAGGCTTACTATAAACGTGAGACAGACGGGGTCGTGGTTCATGAACAGGAAAAATGTATCGGATGCGGTAATTGTATCCGATCCTGTCCCTATGGGGCACCTCGACACAATCCGGTCTTAAGAAAGGCTGAAAAATGCAGCTTCTGCTGGGAAAGGATCGACTCCGGACTTGAACCGGCATGTATTTTGTCCTGCCCGGTGGATGCCTTGCAGCTGATTGACCTGGCTACCTTTGAAGAGCCTAATGCAGTCCAGTATCCCCCGGGATTCCCAAAATTCACTTCTTTGAATCCATCGGTTCGTTTCCGGGTGGCCCAGTCTCCCACAGTAATAAGGAGGAAAAGACTATGAACAGCATGGAACTGCCACTGGTCATCTTTACGGTTTTGAGCCAGGCCGCCATCGGGCTGGTCATCATCAGCTCCATCCGGCAATTCGCTGCTGAAGGGCCGGCTGGCAACGTCCGGGGGGAATGGCTTGCAGCCCTGGTACTTCTCCTGGTGGGTTTAACAGCATCTCTGTTTCACCTTGGACATCCCCTGGGAGCTGTCAATGCCGTCAAACACCTGTCCAATGCATGGCTGAGCAGGGAAGCAGTCGGTGTATCCCTTTTCCTGGCATTAGTAATTGTGGGTTTTTTCAGCATAAAGGACAGGCTTAGCCCTGGTCTGGCCGCTCTGACCGCCATTATTGGGCTGGTGGCCCTGTTCTTTACAGCCATGACTTATGCTCCCCCTGGTTATCCGGCAATAAACAATGCCCTGCCTCTGGTATTTTTCCTGCTGACCGCAGCGGTTGTGGGCGCATCAGTGTCCAGCTTTTTCACCTCTCAGGAAAAAATTCCACTGCTCAGACTGATTCTGGGAGGTTCTCTGGCCATCAGCCTTGTGGTCTACCTGACCGTGCCCTTTGTCTGGCTGTCCGGAGGCACGGTCATGCATCAGACCGGCATTGAATACCTGACATCTCCACTTTACTGGTCCAGAATAATAATAGGGCTGGCCCTTCCATTGGCCGGTATCTGGATGAGCAGATCCATCCCGGCCTGGATCCCTGCTCTGGTGATTATCGGCGAGTTCATGGGCAGGATCGCCTTTTTCTCTCTGACCCTGCATGCCTCCAGCAATATCGGAGGACTTTAGGCTGACCCTGGATCATGACAATAGAACAGCCCCGGGACATCCGATTCGCCCTGACTGTCCCGGGGCTGATAAAAATGAACACATGAGGACTTGTTTGCCAGATTAGCCCGACAGAATCCTCAACTGCCGGACCTGACCATTCTGGCCTTAACTTATGCTAAACATAAAAAAAGCGCTAATCCTTACAGCATTATCTTGGGCAGTCCTTCCTCTGTCCGCCCCGGCCTATTCCCAGGACACGGGATGCAGAATAAATGATCAACTGTACCAGGCCCACCTGGAGTCAACGGTTCTGGAGGGGTATGCCAACAAACCAGTGAATATTACTGTCCTGCTTGATCCTGCAGCAAGGCCAGCAGGATATTTCGTTGTGACCAATATCCGACTCATCCAGGGTCCGGCTTCTGTGGACACAATCCCGGGATTTCCAGACATAAAAGTCACCTGCCCCCTGCCTGGAGAATACGAGCTGGAAATCACCACCAGCTTCATATCCAGATCCAGCTGCGGTGGCGTCAAAGCCTGCAGTCTCCATGCCCAGACCGTGAGACTTTTTATTCAATGATCAAAGAAATAATCTACCCCCTGAATTCATCTGCAATTCTTTCCAGGTCTTCCCATCTGGCATAAAGAGCTGCCGCTTTTTCTTCAGCCTGTTCAAGCCTGGCGTATAATTCCTCCAGTCTTGATGCATGGCTCATTACTTCCGGCATCTCCATCTCCCGGCGCAACTCATTCACCTTATCTTCAGCCTGTTCAATTTTTTTTTCAATAGCCTCATACTCCAGCTGGTCCTTGTAGGACATCTTGGTCGGTTTTCTGGATCTGGACCGGGCTTCTTTTTTTTCAGGCTGCCCTGCCTTATCCTGTTCATCCCGGGCTCTGGCCAGCTGGTGGTAGTCTGCAAAGAACTCGGCCCTTCCAGTCCCGTCCACCAGAAGCAGGCGGTCACACAAGGTGTCCACAAACATCCGGTCATGGGAAATCAGGACCACAGCTCCTGCAAAGTCCAGCAGACTCTGTTCCAGGATTTCCAGGGTGGGGATGTCCAGATCATTGGTGGGTTCGTCCAGCAGAAGCACATCAGCAGGCTCAAGCATCAGTCTGGCAATGAGCAGCCTGGACTGTTCCCCGCCGGACAGTCTGGATACGGGCAAAGCAAGCTGCTCCGGGGTGAAAAGCATCTTTTTGGCCCAGGTAACAACATGAATGGCCCGGTCCTGGAATATTACCTGGTCTCCGCTGGGACAAAGGGCCTCCTTCAGGGTCTGACTGCGGTCCAGCTCCTGTTTTTGCTGGTCAAACAGAACCACCCGCAGCTCAGGTGCCCGGACAACACTTCCCTGGTCCGGCTCCATTTCCCCGGCCAGAAGACCCAGCAGGCTGCTCTTGCCTGCTCCATTGGGCCCCATGATGCCGAGACAATTCCCGGGAGACAGGATGAAACTCAAATCTTCAAACAGGATGCGCTCCAGGCGGGTCAAAGCCAGGTTTTCAGCTTTGATCAGTTTTCTGGTCTTACGGCCGGTTCCTGAAAACTCCATCTCAGCAGTTTTGGTCCGATTTGTCCTGGACCTGACCTCACTCAGTTCATCCTGCAGGGCAAAGGCCTTTTCTTTCCTGTACCTGGCCTTGGTAGTCCTGGCCTTTACCCCCTGGCGCAGCCATTCCACCTCTCTTCTGGTCTTGTTGGCCAGTCCCTGCTCCAGACGTTCCTGGGAGCTGATGAACTCCTGACGCCTTTCCAGAAAACGGGAATAGCTTCCTGCCACCTCCAGATATCCTTTTGGGTATATCCTGTTCAGCTCCACGATTCTGGTGGTGATGTTCTCCAGAAAAGCCCGGTCATGGCTGACCACGATAAAGGCAAAGTCCGAACCGGACAGGATCTTTTCCAGAACAAGAATACCCTCCAGATCCAGGTGATTGGTGGGTTCGTCCAGCAGGACAAGGTCAGGCTTCTGAACCAGGACCCTGGCCATGGCCAGCCTCTTGAGTCTGCCTCCGGACAAGGTGGTCACCTGTTCATCCAGATTATAAAAACCCATTCGGCCGGCTGTCTTCTGGACCTGGACATAAGCCTGGGCATCCCTGATTGGAACTGCGTCCATCAGGGCCTGCTCAATACTTGCAAAGCCGGAAAAATCTTCGGTCTGAGGAAGATAGGCCAGACGGATATCCCGCCTGAGGATGATGCTGCCTGAATCTGGGGACTCATGTCCGGCCAGGATCTTGAGCAGGGTCGATTTTCCAGATCCGTTGGGACCGATGAGTCCGGTACGCTCCTGTTCCAGAAAACTGATCTCAAGTCCGGAAAAAAGCGGTTTTGCTGAATAGGACTTGCTGATTTCCTGACAGGTGACATAGGGAGCTGAAGACATTTTTTACCGCCAATTAGTTATCCAACAGGGATACTCCCTCTACCTGCTATCCATCCGGCAATCAACACCCTTGATCAAGCCAGACATATTAATGCTTGCCAGGTTCCATCCAATCCTTACTTATAACTCCAAGGCCTTGAGATCAGAGGTATATCCTTTTCAGACAGCCAACCAGACCAAATTTTTGGAGAAAGAGAATGTCCCACAACACATCCGGTCTAAAATACAACCAGCTCAAAGATGAAACCAGCCCGTATCTCCTCCAGCATGCAGCCAACCCGGTAAACTGGCTTCCCTGGGGAAAAGAGGCCTTTGACCTGGCCCGCAGCGAGGACAAACCCATCTTCCTGTCCATCGGCTATTCCACCTGCCACTGGTGCCATGTCATGGCCAGGGAGTGTTTTGCAGATCCGGAAGTGGCCCGGATAATGAACCAGCATCTGATCTGCATCAAGGTGGACCGGGAGGAAAGACCGGACGTGGACCAGCTGTACATGACCGCCTGCCATCTGTCCGGACGGCCAGGAGGCTGGCCCTTATCCGTGTTCATGACTCCCCAGGGCAGGCCTTTTCTCATCACTACGGTCATTCCCAGAGACTCCGACCTGCACAGGACCGGGATGCTGGATCTGGTCCCAAAGATATGGACTGCCTGGCAGGACCACAGGGAGAAAGTCCTGGAAACCGGTCAAAACATCACCTCTGCCCTGTCCATGCAGTTCACCCTGCACCCTGGACAACTGCCCCGGAAAAACCTGCCTCAAATGGCCCTGGATCACTTTATCCGCAATTTCGATGACCAACACGCCGGCTTCGGCTCCAGACCCAAATTTCCTTCGCCCCATAATCTGTTATTCCTGATGGATGTTCACCAAAAGTCCAATAATGACCAGGCCATGCCCATGGCTGCAAAGACCCTGGAAGCCATGCGTCTGGGCGGGCTGTTCGACCAGGTCGGCTTTGGCTTTCACCGCTATTCAACCGATGCCAAATGGCTTCTTCCCCACTTTGAAAAAATGCTCTATGACCAGGCCATGCTCATTACTGCCTATGCCCGGGGTTATTCCCTGACCAGGAAAGAACTCTTCAGGACCACTGCCCGGGAAACCATTGAGTACTGCTGCCGGGACCTGCTTTCGCCTGAGGGAGGGTTTTACAGTGCTGAAAATGCAGACAGTGAAGGTGAAGAGGGTAAATTCTATGTCTGGACCGAGGAAGAGCTCAAAAGCCTGCTTGAGCCTGAAGAGTTCAGTCTGGTCAGAAAGGTGTTCAACACAAAGCCAGAAGGCAATTTCCAGGATGAGGCCACCGGACTTCTGACCGGAGCCAACGTGCTGCACCTGTCCAGGCCCCTGGACAGGCTTGCCCTGGATCTTGAAACTGACCCTGAACAGCTGACCAGGCAAATGGCTGCAATAAGATCAAAGCTCTTCCAGGCCAGGAGCACCAGGGTCAGGCCGTCCAGGGATGAAAAAATCCTCTGCGACTGGAACGCCCTGATGATTTCTGCCCTGTGCTGTGCAGCCAGAGCTTTTGACTCCAGAGAATATCTGGATCAGGCGGAAAATACGGGTCGCTATCTCCTGGAAAAAATGCAGGACAAAGATGGGAACCTCCTGCACAGCTTAAGGGGCGTCCAAAGCCCGGTCAGGGGATTTCTGGATGATTATGCTTTCATGATCCGAGCACTGATTGATCTTTATCAGGCAACAGATCAGGCATTTTATCTGGACCAAGCTGTCCGGCTGAACCAGATCATGCTGGAAAAATTCCAGGACCCTGCAAGCAAAGCCCTTTTCCTGTGCGAAAAAGATGACCCACTGATCATTGCCAGACCCGTGGACGCTTATGATGGTGCTTTGCCTTCAGGCAACTCCATGGCCCTGCACAACCTGGTCTTTCTTGGCCGGACCCAAGGCAATGAGCACCTTCTGGAAGAAGCAGAAAATCTGGCCAGGGCCTTTGCCGGAAGTTTAAACCAGGCACCTGCAGGTCATGCCTGGTTTCTGGCCGGGATCATGATGCTAGATATAGAATCGCTCTAAATCCACGGGTTCTCTTCTTCCGGTCAACAAGAAGAATGCTGGCAGGACCCGCACCTGACCCTGAACGCCCCTGGCTTACAGCAGCAAGCTAGAGCGGATCAGACTAAGAAACCTAAATACTGACCATCCTGGTCCAGTTTCATTTCAAACCATTGTCCCCGTGTGAACTGCTGTCCGCCTGAAAAGACCTGAAACATGGCTTATCCCCATTGCCTTGCCCTGAAATTATAATTGACCCTTTTATCCTGATGGGTTAGGCACTACTATAATAAGCTGTGCCCCTGGCTTGTACAATACCTGCCTGACCGCATGCCCTTGCTGAAAGGAAATGTTTGAGCCGGGTTTTAATAAAAACTTTCAGACCAGATATTATTCTGGTTGACATCCAACATGAACAACGCCGGTCAGATGAAAGTAAACTCCACCAGCTACCTGATCTTCATAGCCCTGCTGCTCATCACAATCTTCCTGGGCTTGATCCTTTTCGGTTGTGACAGCAGGACAGAACAGTACCATATCGAGATTTTGGCAGGTGATCCCGGCTCCCATGAGGTAGTGACCGGTTTCAAGGAACGGATGGCTGAACTGGGATATGTGGAAGGGCAGAACATCTTGTACAGCCTGAACGATTTCAGTACGTTCTCAGATCCAACACAGGAAGTCAGGATCAAAACACAGGCTGCCCATGGAGCTGACCTGATCTTCACCCTGTTCACCGAAGTCAGTCTGGTGGCCAGGGAAGCTTCCGCCTCGACTGGAACTCCCATGGTCTTTGCCTATGCAGCCATTGAGGATACCGGCCTGATCAAGAGCATCCGGGAACCCGGCGGTCGGATTACAGGAGTTCGTTACCCTGGACCTGAACAAATCATTAAACGCCTTGAGATCCTGAACCAGATTGCTCCTCAAAACAAAAGAATCTTCATTGTCTATGTCCGGGACTACGCCACCATCCATCCAGTTCTCACTGAGCTCAGAACTCTGGCCAGATCCCTGGGAGTGTCCCTGGTCGAAGCAGAGGTCCAAGGGCTGGATGATCTGGAAAAAGAACTTTTGATGCGTGACCAGCTCCCTGATCCCGGCATGGACGCCATCTTGCTGATGCCGGACAACGTCAACCATTCCCATGCAGGCTGGAAAATGATCCGCGACTTTGCAGCCAGACATGACCTGCCCATTGCCGGCAGTTTTTTTCATGCAGTTGAACAAGGGGCCTTATTCGGAAACGCCAATGACATGGTTGAGGTCGGCAGGCAGGCTGCGCCCCTGGTTGACAAAATCCTGCAGGGCATACCTGCCGGAACCATTCCAGTGGTTTCCCCTGAGCCGGATCTCTACATAAACTATAAGCGTGCCCAGGAGCTGGGTCTGGACATACCTGAAGGTCTTTTGCGTCAAGCCAAAAGTATTTTGCAGTAGAACTTTGCTTCACCTTAAAAGGCAAGGGAGCGGCATTGACTTTTTTATCTGTAAGACCGAATTCCGGCAAGAGCCTGTCCCAAATACTGACCACAGCATTTGTGCTGTTTAGTCTGGTCATTCTTCTAACGGCCGGGGGGTTGAAATTTTTTCTGTATTTCCAGAGCGAGACCAGGGTTATTTACAACAAACAGCAACTCATGGCCAAAGATGCTGTGCGGGCTGTGGACGCGTTTCTTCAGCAAAGGGTCCAGGCCCTGGAAGCAGCTGTGGGCCTGAACAACCCGGATACCAAATCCCAGGAAGAATGGAATCTGACCCTCCAGCGTCTGTTGGGCATGGATGCTTCCCTGCGCACTCTGACCCTGGTTGATGTCCAGGAAAGACCCTTGGCCCTGGTTTCCCGCTTTTCCCCTTCCCGGCTCGACCTGATCCCCCAGAGCCTGCAGCATGCCTGTCACCCTCAGTCCAACAGCCATGCCCCGTCAATCAGCGAGGTCTGCATTGATCCCCGGACCAGTGAACCCGTAGTATATATCCGTGTCCCAGTAACCAACCCTCTGAGGGAGATAAAGGGCAGCCTGACTGCAGAACTGAATCTGAAGTTCATGTGGGACCTAGTGGATCAGCTCAGGCCTGGAAACACAGGCTATGTTTACCTGGTCGCTCAAAACGGAGACCTCATTGCCTTTGGCGACACCGCCCGGGTGCTCAAGGGAGAAAATGTATCCCATTTACCTCCGGTAGCTGCATTCCTGAACCGCTCAACCCCCTTGAATGCCCCAATTCCTGACAACAGGGGAGCCTATAAAGGTTTAACTGGGGAGCATGTCATAGGTACGTCTGTTCCTCTGACATCAGCCCCATGGATCATTGTTGTTGAAATGCCCACAAGGGAGGCCTACCAGGGACTGATCCGGACCGGGATCACTTCAGCAGTAATTACCGGCATCATTGCCCTGCTTGCTGCCATATTCGGAACTATGCTTGCCCGCAGACTGGTCATCCCCCTGGCCGATCTCAGGAAAACCGCTGCTGACATTGCCAACGGGGACCGGACAAAACAGGCCCGAATATCAGGTCCGGCCGAAGTCGCCCACCTGGCTGGAGCTTTCAACACCATGGCCGCCCAATTGGTTGGGAGTCTTCAAAAAACCGAATCCCAGTATCACCAGATCAAGACAGCCAGAGACGCCCTGGAGCAAAGCGAAACCCGCCTTCGCATGGCTTTGGAGGGGACCACCGACGGAATCTGGGACTGGAATCCAGTCACTGGTGATGTTTACTTCAGTCCGCGCTGGCAGGAAATAATCGGCTATGAACCTGATGACTTCCAGTCATCCATGGATGACTGGGGCTCGATGATTCACCCTGAAGATCTTGATCAGGTTGTAAATACATACAGCAAGGTCATGCTCTCTTTGGAACCCTTTGCAATGGAATTTCGAATCAAGACCAGATCTGACCGTTGGAAATGGGTGCTCTTGCGGGGGAAGGTGGTGGATGCCTCCTCTGATGGTCAGCCCACACGGGTGGCTGGTTCCCTCACAGATATTTCCAAGCGCAAACAGGCTGAATCCGAAAAAGCCGAATATGAAGCCAGATTCCTGCAAGCTCAGAAAATGGAATCCATAGGTCGGCTGGCTGGAGGAGTAGCCCACGATTTTAACAACATGCTGACCATCATCCTGGGCCGGGCCGAGTTGGCCATGATGAAGATGACTCCGTCCCATCCCCATTACAAAAATTTTGATGAAATACTGAAGGTCGGCAGGCGCTCTGCTGCCCTGACCCGCCAATTGCTGGGTTTTGCCCGCAAACAGACCATCGAACCCAAGGTCCTCAACTTCAATCGAACTATTGAAGACATGCTTGACTTGCTGCGTCGACTCATTGGTGAGGGAATAGAACTGAGCTGGGAGCCATCTGCTGAACTCTGGCCGGTCAGG
The DNA here is from genome assembly GCF_000686525.1 of Desulfonatronovibrio hydrogenovorans DSM 9292. Lineage (NCBI taxonomy): Bacteria > Pseudomonadati > Thermodesulfobacteriota > Desulfovibrionia > Desulfovibrionales > Desulfonatronovibrionaceae > Desulfonatronovibrio > Desulfonatronovibrio hydrogenovorans. Next base: position 238,282 of record NZ_JMKT01000008.1, on the reverse strand, counting down.
ATGGACCCGACCCAGATCGATCAGATCCTGACCAACCTCCTGGTCAATGCCCGAGACGCCATCACCGATGTCGGCAAGGTTACCATTGAAACCTGCAACACTACTCTGGACCAGAAATACTGCAGTATGCACAGAGGATTCAGGCCTGGTGAATTTGTGACTCTGATTGTCAGCGACAATGGCTGCGGCATGGAAAAGCAAACCCTGAACAATATTTTTGAACCTTTTTTCTCCACCAAGGAACTGGGGCAAGGCACAGGGCTTGGCCTGGCCACGGTTTACGGAATAATCAAGCAAAACAATGGATTTATCAATGCATACAGTGAGCCCGGCAAAGGCTCCACCTTCAAGGTATTTATTCCGAGACACAGCGCTGATGACGCTGTAGCAGACCAGCCAAATACACCTCAGCATGTCCAGACCGGCTGGGAAACAGTCCTTGTGGTTGAAGACGATGCTCCCCTTTTGGAAATCACAACATCAATGCTCAGGGAACTTGGCTACCATGTCCTTTCGGTTGCCAACCCACTGTCCGCCCTTGAATTGGCTGAGCAGCTGGACACCGCTGTTCATTTGGTCATACTCGACGTAGTAATGCCGGACATGAATGGCCTGGAGCTTAAGAGAATGATGGCCAAACTGCTGCCGGATTCAGAATTTCTGTTCATGTCCGGATACACAGCCAATGTCATTGCCCACCAGGGTATACTGGAGGACGGCCTGCACTTCATCAACAAACCATTCTCCATCCAGGATCTGGCTGCCAAAGTACGCAGCATCCTGGATGCCTGACACCCCTCCATCACTGCTGATAACATCACTCTGCAATCCACAACCGAATTTTTTGTCAATCCTGGTAATTTTTCTTGAATTCAAATCAAAATAGTGCTTATCAGTCAAAAATATAACCCTGTGAAAGAATAACCAGACAACCCTTAATTCTAAGCCCTGTTCCGCCCTGAAAAACATCCTCTGTCTTTGGGAAGTCTGTGATCCTTGAGGAGAAGAGCCATGAAGATCTCCAGACACAAGCTTGGCAGGGACCATGCAGCCCATGAAACCATCACCAAGACCAGTGGCAGGTTTACCCAGGGACTGCCCGACACCATTGTTATCCACTATACTGCCGGCAGCACTCTGGAATCAGCCCTGTCCACCTTCAAGGATCCGGATGTCCGGGCTTCAGCCCATGTTGTGGTGGACAAAGACGGCAGCCTGACCCAGCTGGTTCCCTTTGACCACATTGCCTGGCATGCCGGGCAAAGCGCCTTCAGAGACCGGACAGGATTAAACCGCTTTTCCATCGGCATTGAACTGGTCAATGCCGGCAGGCTGGAAAAAAACGGCTCGGCATGGAGTTCCTGGTTCGGCCGGAACTATCCTCAGGAGCAAGTGGTCCAGGCCGTGCACCGCAATGAAAAAGAACCCACCTACTGGGAAAGATTCACCCCTGAACAGATTGATGCGGTATTCAACCTGTGTTCGCTTTTGAAAAAAGCCTACAATATAAAGCACATCCTGGGTCACGAGGAAATTTCCCCGGGACGTAAGATCGATCCCGGCCCTGCCTTTCCCCTGGACAAGCTCAGAGACAGACTCCTGCATGCAGACAGGTCGGACCAGGATGAGCAGCGGATCAGAAAACCGGCCAGGGGCATGGTCCGGGCTTCCGCCCTGAACATCCGGACTGGTCCCTCAGCCAAGACCATGACCATAGCCCACCCTTTGTCCAAAAACACTGAACTGGACATCCTGGACCAACAGGACGGCTGGCTTCAGGTCAAAGTCCAGATCACAGGCTGGGTGTCAGGCAGGTTTGTGGAAAAACTGCCCGGATAAATTTATTCAATCCACTGCCCGGAGTTGACCATGATCATCACCAGGGAACTGGCCAGGGATAAAAAACCCAAAGCAATAATCGAGAAAAAGGCCGGCCTTGCTGCCCTGGACGACCTGACCGCCAGGAGTCCGCGCATCGGACTGGCCCTGTCCGGCGGGGGCTTCCGGGCTGCCATCTTTCACCTGGGAGTGATCCGGCGCCTGGAAGAGCTGGGCATTATGCCCAGGGTCCGGGTGGTTTCAGCTGTATCCGGGGGCTCCATTATTTCCGCTTATTACCTGTGCGAGATGGAGCGCCGTCTGCGCTTTGAAAAGCCTGAAAACCGAAGCAGCAGGTCAACCCGAGTGCGCATCTTTGAAGAAATCGCCCATGATTTTTTCCAGGCCCTGGACAACAACCTGCGCACCAGAGCCCTTATCTTTACCCCGTTTTATTACCCCTGGCTGTTCATCAAAACCCTGATCCTGAAGCCATTTCGGGCCGGGGCCAGGTCGGAACTGATCCAGCGTGAATACGACAGGTGGTTTTACAAAAACAATTCTCTGGACCAGCTGCCCAGCGCAGAGCAGCAAAACAGCCCGGACAAGACTCGCAAAAACTCAGCCGGACCCCGGCTGCACATCAACACCACTTCTCTGCTGACCGGAGAACGGGTGGCCTTTTCCAGGGAACCCATCTCTAACCTCAATGAAATGTCCAGGGTCAATACCAATATTCTGCCTCTGTCCAGGGTAGTGGGGGCTTCATCAGGAGTACCAGGCCTTTTCCCGCCCACCATGATCTCCGGAGATGTCCTGGTGGACGGCGGAGTGGCTGACAACCAGGGCATTGAGTCCCTCATAGAAGATCCAGAGGACTGCAACCTGCTCCTGGTCAGCGATGCTTCGGGCCAGATGGAACCCGTCCACACCATAAAAGAGGGGGCTTTAAAAGTCATGCTCCGGGTGAACAGCATCTTCCAGTTCCAGATCCGGAACAAACTCCTGGACATCCTGGTGGGCTGGAAACGTTTGCCAGATCTGCGAACCACTGACAAGGAACCGCATGAATTCGCCTTTATCCACCTGCACCTGAACCTCAAGGACTGCCATGTTACTGACCGGATTCCATCGGAATTCATTCCCGGCATTGCCAGAATCCGCACCGACCTGGACCAGTTCAGCCCTGTTGAGCGCGAATCCCTCATGTATCACGGCTACACTCTGATTGATGCCCAGATGAAAAAATACTGCAATACCCTTCTGCCTGAGCTGAAGGATGGAACAACTGCTCCGGCCATGGCCACTCCGCCTCTGTTCAAAAGAGAAGTGCCTGGTTCATGTTCCAACAGGGACAGGATCAGGGCCGAACTCAAAGCTGGTTCCCAGAACTCCTATCTGGCCAGATGTTTGAAAAAACATCCCTTCCAGACAGGAACCATCCTCACAGGAGGTCTTGGTCTGGCACTGGCCTGCCTCTACCTTGTTTTTCTGGCCCAGCCCCAGCTCATAGACCGGTTTGGTGAAGTGATTGCCGGGTTTTTCATGGGCCTGATCCCGGATATATGGGTCCGTCCTGCAAGCGGGTTTCTGGAAGCAAGAGGACTGCTGGACGTGGAAACAACGGTCCAGGGGCTGTCCGGTCTGGCTGCCATATTGTTTATGCTGGGCCTCATTATCTACCTCATCGCCTTTCCTTTGTACCTTATCCTGCGCAGGACCGTCTCTGCCCTGGACCGCAGGATGTACAAAAAACTGACCGGAGTAGAGCCGTCAACCAGGTGGATATCGACTTCTCAGGACCGGACAGGTCCGAATAACCGCCCATAACCCATCAGGTAGCTTGTCCATGGATAAATTGAGGGATGAAATCATTGAAACCCAGAAAGTTCGTTCCGATCTGATCAAGTGGAAATTAGTGCTGACAGCTGTGCTGGGAGCAACAGGGCTAGGCTTTAAAGGCAGTCCTCATGACAATATCTCCCTGCTTCTGTGTCTGATTCCCCTGGTCTGTGTTTACGTTGACCTTACGGCCCAGCATCTGAACTTGAGAATACAGGCAATTTCATCATTTATTAGGGATTATGAATCATCCGGCAGTGAGGATTGGAAATGGATGGTATCGTATGAACGATATGCAAAAACAATCTCAAAACAGGCCTTTTCATTTGAAACCATGGTGTTCAAGTATTCCACAATGTTTATATCCACCCTTATTATCTTGTCTGCCATATTCTTTTATTTCAATGAAGACATCCTGAAAGCTCACTTATTCATGTTTTCAGGTCTTTTTGGGATGATCGGCTCTTACTTCATAGAAAGATCTTATGAACAAAATTTAAAAACCATCAATAATATCCCTTGAAACCCGGCCCTGCTTTATTGGTCATGTGAGTCAAAATGCGTTGTTCCTTTGTAAAATAAGTGGTTGGAGGTAATGTCATGGTTCGTGGTCCTTCCAAAATATTTTTAACGGTCCTTGGGCTGTTGATCATGGTCAGCCTTGTCCTGTCAGAGTCTGGCAAGAAGGCCCTGGCTGATGCCAGTCAACCCGGAATCAGCCGGACCGTGGTCGTATCCGGCCTGAACAATCCCTGGGACCTGGCCTTTGCCCCGGACGGGGCAATGCTGTTTACTGAAAAATGTCGCGGACTGTCAGTTCGTCTGCCTGACGGGTCTATCCGGTTCCTGTTTGGAACAGACGGTGCAATCCTGGAGGCTGCGGATTTTTTCTGCCAGGGCCAGAGCGGTATGCTGGGAGTGGCCCTGGATCCTGATTTTGAAAACAACCGCCGGGTTTACCTTTACATGGCTTCGGAGCAAAACCGGATCAAAACCAACCGCGTGGTCCGCCTGGTTATTGATAAGGGTTACGCCAAAGTTTCCCAGCGCACCGACATTGTCACTGACATCTCATTCAAAGAATCCTCCAGCCGGTGGGGAAGAGCCGGCGCCCACAGCGGTGGTCGAATCAGGTTCAGTCCCTTTGACGGCTACCTTTATGTGACCACCGGTGACAACCATAACGGCCCGCTTCCCCAGGACCTTTCCAGGCTGGGGGGCAAAGTGCTCCGCATTGACGGCAACGGCGACCCGGCCCCTGGGAACAGTACCCCTGCAGGCAAAGACCCCAGAATATTCACTTTTGGACACCGCAATGTACAGGGAATTGATTTTCATCCCGGCACCGGCCAGGCCTTTGCCTGTGAACATGGTCCAGGCCATGACGATGAGGTCACTCCTCTTGAGCCGGGTGGGAACGGCGGATGGGATCCCACCCCTCTGCCCGGGGTTTCCTGTGCTGACAATTATTGCGGTTACATATCCAACAGGCCGGATGGCCGCCCAACTTCCATGACCGACCTGGAACGGTACCCTGATGCCCTTAGACCGTCATGGAACAATCGTGGGGATTCAGAAGGAATGAGTCCGTGCGTATTTCTGCAGGGTCAGCACTGGAAGAACTGGGAGAACCGGCTGGCTGTGGGATTCCTGCGCGGAGCACGGATTGAGATTCTGGAACTGGATGATGAAAAAATGGCAGCAAACACGACCATCATGCCCGGCCTGCCTGGAGAACGCATCCGCTCTCTGGTCCTGGGTCCGGAAAAAGCCCTGTATGTGGCTATTGATGGAGGACAGATCTGGCGCATTGAGCCCCAATCAAGGTGATAGCATCTGCCGGGATTCAAACTGATCACCAGAGTGTCCCAACATTTTTTTAAAGAGTCTGTGATCTCATCGGATTATTTGGCCTTTTTTAATACTAAACTGGAGTTGCTTATAATATTTATTCTGCTATAGTTATCCAAAACACAGCGGCCAATTATTTAAAGGAAGAAATATTTTTAGAAGTGAATTCAATAAATTTTATTGAATTCACTTTTTTATGCTCTTTAAACAGATGCTCTTCTGATGGAGGAATAAAGTAGTGCAATTATTATTTAGACACACTGGAATGAATACTCATAAAATTAATCAGATAAAAAAGTATAAACATTATAAAAGCCTTCTGAAAAACAATACAAAATCATTATTGCTGATCAATGAACTAGAGGATATGTCTCTCGGGCATAGTCATTTTGATTACTCTATAGTAGTAAAGAAATGTGAAGAACTGATTTCTGTTATTTGCAATCTGGCTGAGGATCTGAATGCAATGTCAGATGGAAAATACATTGATTTGATATCTGCCACCGAGAAAATTGGATTCTCAATAATTCATCAGCTGGTGCGCAAAAAAAAGCATATCCGAAAAAACATCTTTGGCCTCTGGTTGGCTGATATCACCAGTGAATACTTCGAGCTGACTGGCGCCAAGGCAGCCAATTTGGCTGAAATTTCGAACCAGGTCTGCCTGCCAGTGCCCAAAGGATTTGTGATTACCTCAAGAGCGTGCAGGATGTTTTTCAACCAGGCAGGAGTTTATAAGCAGATCAAAAAACACCTCAAAGATCTGGACGTCAATGATATCCGAGCCCTTGATCAGGCCTGCAGCACCATAAAAGCGCTTATCATGGATTCGGCATTACCTCCAGAGGTGGAAAAGACAATCGCAGCAAAGACTGAAGACCTGGCTGAAATTTTTGGCGGCAACCTTTGCATGGCGGTCCGCAGCAGTGCTTCCGGTGAGGACTCCCTTTCATCATCATTTGCCGGCCTGTATGACAGCGTACTGAATGTTCGCCCCGCAAACATGGTCAGGGCATACAAAGAGGTCCTGGCTGGCATGTTCAACCCCAGGGCGGTCTTCTACAGAAGGACCATGGGATACCGGGATATTGACGACCTTATGAGTGTTCTTTGTATTACCATGGTGGATGCCCGGTCCAGTGGGTGCATGTACACCATTGACCCCAACTATGACATTGAAGACTGTATCTGCATCAATGCCAACTGGGGGCTGGGAGTAAGTGTTGTTGACGGTTCAGTCCAGACCGACCATTGGCGGATTGCCAGGGACAGCAGAAAAATTCTGACTGAACAGATCGCCACCAAAAAGACCATGCTGGTTTCTTCTGCAGGGTACAGCCTGCAGAACACGCCTGTACTGCCTGAAAAAATGGACAGACCCTGCCTTGATAAAGATGAAATAAAACAGCTTGTTGACTATGGACTGCGGCTGGAAAAATACTTTGGTTTCCCACTGGATGTTGAGTGGGCGGTCGACCAGCAGGGGAAAATCTATATCCTTCAAGCCCGTCCACTCCAGCGACTTGATAATGAACTCCTGCCTGAAGAACACCACGAACCCGCTTCAATTCCTGAATCAAAAGTCATTTTGCGCCAGGGCATGACCGGATCATCCGGGACAGCCTCAGGCAAAGCATATGTCCTGGGACCTGATGACGACCTGGCAGATATCCCTTCAGGCGCCATCCTGATTGCTCCGCAGACCTCTCCTCTGTATGTGCCAGCCATGTCCAGGATCAGCGGGATCATTACTGATGCAGGCAGTGTCACAGGTCATATGGCTTCAGTCGCCAGAGAGTTCAGAATCCCTGCTCTGGTAGGCACCGACACTGGCACCAAACTCATTAGAAACAAGGAGGTCATCACCCTGGATGCTTCAAGGAGGGTGGTCTACAAAGGACAGATCGACTCAATCATAAAGGAAAAAAAACAGGTCAATCTGATGAAAAACAGTCCTGTCTACAAGCTGGTCAGGGAGGTCCTTAAGACAGTCATTCCATTACGTCTCTACAATCCCAAAAGCCCTGATTTTTCCCCTGCTGGATGTGAGACGCTGCATGATGTTGTCCGGTTTGCCCATGAAAAGGCCATGCACGAAATGTCCAGCCAAAATGAACACCTTCATCCATACCCTGTTCATTGGATGTCCGGAAGTACAGGTCTTCCGCTGCTCTCAGTGCAGGTCCTGAATCTGGACCAGGGCATTCGTGAGCCAGCCAGCCATGAACACCTGGCAATGGAGGATATCTTATCAGCCCCTTTCAGGGCGTTACTTGAAGGTATGGCACCTGTAGAAGCATACCGGCCAGATAAGCCTGAGCAAGGGACCGGAAAGACAAAGTCGTCTTTCTGGCAATCTGTTTTCAATAACCTGGACAATAATTGTGAACCTGTTCTTCCCTGTTTCGCCAGCATTTCAAATGACTACATGCACTTCAGGCTTTACGCCGGATGTTTCAAGGTCAAAGTTGATTCCATCTGCTCAAAACAGGTAAACTCCAACTACATTGCTTTTCTCCTGCAGCCCGATAATTCCGATGCAGCCGGCAGCCCGTGGCTGAGGGCGCTCATCACCGACTTAAGGAAGCTGGGATTCAAGATTGAATACATACAAGATGCGATCTCAGCTCAAATCAGGAAATACGACCAGGACCGCATCAGGGACAGGCTGGTCCATGTCGGAGAATCAATTAAACGCAGTCTGCACTTGGCAAATGGGTTGACCGATGCAGAAGACCTGGTCTGGTTCTGAACCTTGGGCCCTGCCTGAATGAACCCAGGCGGTTCACCGGATCGCTACTGCCGGGGAGAAAAAAAGTCTGACCAGCCGCCCTCTACAGCACATCCAGAATGGCCTGTTCAGCTATCTCCGTGTCCACTGCCAGCCAGACCAGTTCAACTCCCCTGGCAAAAAAGTAATGGGCCTGGCCCTGACCCAGGGCCATGTAAAATACCTTGTCATTATGAACTCTGGACATGAGATGAGAAAAGCCGTGTCCTTCTTTCTTCATAACCCTGGCCATGTCTTCCATGGCCAGCACAGCCTGTTCCGGTTGCTCATACAGGGACAGGTAATAGGTGGCTGTCCCTGGCTCACCCCTGTATTCAGCGATGAAATCAGAGTGGGTGGCCACCTCCCCCTGGTGCATGCGATTAATGATCCGGGCCGCTTCTTCCCCGCTGACCACCTCCTTTAGTTCCATCCCGGCAATGCTTGCAGGCAGAAGCTCTTCAAATATCTCCCGGGCGCTGGATGAACAGACAAAGAAGAAAAATACAGCCAGCAGCATGTAAAAGGTTTTCCCTTTTCGGGCCAGTCTGTAACGATGGAAAAAACTTTTTTTGATCATGGCAGTCCTCCTGAATAGTCAGAGCCTAACCGCATCCGCTCGGGTCTGCAATACCCTTTCAGATCCTGACAGCGACTTGCAGGGCTGCCTTGTCTTCAGAGCATGATCAGGATAAGCTTAAACCCAGCCATGCTCTTATCATAACCAAACCCAAAAAGCAGTTTGCTGGCTGAAAAAGATTGAAGGAGGTCTTATGCCCGGACAGGATCTGGATCAATTGGATAATGACCAGCTCAAGGAACTCATTCACGCCCTGCTCTGGCAGCTCAGGCTGACTGATGCCTTCTGGTTCATCTCCACGGAAAAGCGTTTCGGACTGGATACGGCTGAAGAATTGAATGCCCAGGTCTGGGCCAAGGTGGGCGGACTGGCAGCCAGGGACATCAAAAAACGCTTCAATATCCAGCAGACCGGGCTGGACGGCTTTCTCCAGGCCTTTGATCTGTTCTGCTGGACCATGCTGGTTGACTATGAAATGGAAAGGCTCGGTGATGGTGAGCTGATCCTGAAGGTGCCGTCATGCCCGGCCCAGGAAGGACGAAAAAAACACGGCCTTGGCGAGTACAAATGCAAAGACATGCATCACAAGGAATTTTCCGGGTTCGCCCGTGAGATTGATCCCGGGATCAGGGTGGAGTGCATCTTTGCGCCGCCTGATCCTCATCCCAGCGACATGCACTGCAAATGGCGATTCACCATTGCTGACAAGTAACCCAGACAGCTAAATCAGACTGGTCAGTATGAAGTAGGTCAAAACTCCCGCTCCCAGCGGAAGATAGATAAAAAACTGTGGTTTTGAATCGGGGGAGGACACATGCTTTTTAATTGCCGACAGAGGCTCTCTACTTGTTCCTGTTTAGAATACTTATGATCAATCTTTTCACAGTTTCCATCTCATCCGGCCTGCTCACCGCTATGAAAAGAGTTAACCCTGCCAGGGCTTCATTGCTGATGGTCAGCACATCCTGGGTGGACATCAGGCGATTGTTTTTTTGCAGAAATAATAGGAAGCTTGCTGCTGCTATGCGCTTGTTGCCGTCAACAAAGGCGTGATTCTTGACTATGAGATATAGCAGGGTCGCGGCTTTTTCCTCAAAAGACGGGTACAAATCCTGATTGCCGAATCCCTGACGGATATGTTCAACTGCACTTTTAAAGCCTGGCCCCTGCTCCTGTCCGAAAACTTGCGAACCAAAATCCTTGCGCATCTGTCTTATGACAGCCTGATACTCTTCATGGGAAGGATATGTAACTGCTGTCCTGGTATCGCCTTTAACATCAAGTCTTTCCTGGTCGTAGTCATCCAACAGGCGCAGGCCACTGGCGTAGAGCTTCAGCCATTCAAAGTCTGTATCCCCTGCCTTTTCTTCAATAACCCGGCTTAAGATACGGATGCCGTCTTTTAGCTGCCTTACTTCCTGGTGTTTCTGGACCAAACGCTTTTCATTAATGGCATATCCCTGGATCAGGTAATCCTTAAGCCTCTTTGTTGCCCACTGTCTGAACTGGGTGGCACGAATTGAATTGACACGATACCCTACAGATATGATGACATCAAGATTGTACAGGTTCATTTTTCTCTTTTTGCCATCAGAGGCAACCTGTTCCAAAATGGAACAGGTTGCCTGCTTATCAAGTTCACATGATTTATAAATATTGCTGATATGTTTAACAATAGCCGGACGCTGCACACCAAACAACTGAGCCACCTGATGCGCATCAAGCCAGACAGTATCCTGATCAAACGAAACCTTGATCTGAGTCTGACCGTCACTTTCCCTGTATATTTCTACCCTGTTTTCCATTTTCTTCAGCTTGTGTGTTTGTTTTGCTTGAGATCGAACCGAGTTAATTTAAGGGGTTCAGGTTGCAAGTGGAGCCCTGACACACCATGTACCCAAGGCGTTTATTAGACAAGTCTTGAAATAAAGCTATGTTGAATCAAATTCCGGGCAAGTAACCACTTTTTTGTAGTGATTACAAGGAAAAAAGCTGTCAGAATCAAAGCACCATGCCCGGCTCAGGAAGGGCGAAGAAAACACGGCCTTGGCGAGTACAAATGCAAAGACATGCATCACAAGGAATTTTCAGGATTTGCCCGGGAAATTGACCCCAGGATCAGGGTGGAGTGCATCTTTGCCCCGCCTGATCCTCATTCCAGCGACATGCACTGCAAATGGCGGTTTACCATTGCTGATGACTAGCCCGGGGTTCTAGGTCAGACTGGTCAGTATGAAGTAGGTCAAAGCTCCCGCTCCCAGCGGAAGATAGATAAACAGTCACGGCAAACAGCCCTTGCCTTTGCTGCGCCATATCAGCCCTCCCAGAACTGTTGCCCCGGCCAGAATTGACAGAACCAGATTTATATCAATTTGCATTGCCTGCTCCTTTTTCATCTCTTTTTTCTTTCCCATAACCCTAAGATGAGCGATCTTTCTTTGTCACTGCGAGCAAAGCGACGCAATCTCATCTGGTTACCCACGAGACTGCCACGCACCATCCTGATGTTCGCAATGACCTTGATACTGGGCAGTTACATGAAAAATCGCTTAGTTCAGGATATAAATCCATAATAATCATCAAGGTCAATGCAGGCAAAATAATGCTTCGATTCCTGAACCCATTCTCATACCTAATATCAATATCACCTATAGATTCAAAGCAAAGTCATAATAATTTGCTATTGGACTAAAACCATGCAGCACTGCTATCTTATTAAGATAATTAATTCATAATACCGCTTTTTATTGACCGCACCTAAGTTAAACCCATGGTCGTTTCCAATGTCAACTGCTGCAACCCATAACCTGCTGTCTTGCAATCTTAGGAGAATACCCATGAAAAGAATCTTTATGCTGATCCTGCTTTCTCTGCTGACCCTATCCCTGTCTGCAGGTATTTCTCTGGCTTCGGATTCAAGGACCGGCCAGGGTATGACCATATGGTTTGACACTGGGGGATCTCCTGGCGGACCGTATAATACTGTCGTCCAAAACGGTGCCCAGGCTGCAGCCCGTGACCTGGGGGTGGATGTGCGGTTCATGTATTCGGACTGGAGCCCGGAAAAGATGATCTCCAATTTTAAACAGGCCATGGCCAATAAGCCTGACGGTATCGTGGTTATGGGCCACCCTGGAGATGATGCTTATTCTCCCTTTATTGAACAGGCAGTCAATGAAGGCATCATCGTGACCAGCATTGATACCAAGTTAAAGAAGAACCAGGAAAAGTTCCGCACCAAAGGCTTCGGCTATGTTGGAACAGATAATTATCTGCAGGGAAAAGCCCTGGCCGAGGAAGCCTTGAAAAGAGCCCAGCTTCAGGCAGGTGACCGGGCCTTTGTCTGGGGTTTAAAAAGACTGCAGGAAAGAGGCAGAAGAGCCCAGGCCATCCTGGATGTCCTGGAAGCCAACAATATTGTGGTTGACTACTTTGAGATCTCCCCGGAAGTCGACAAAGACAGTTCCATGGGAACACCCCTGGTTTCCGGATACCTGGCCAGAAATCCCGACTGTAAACTGATGATTGTTGATCACGGGGCATTGACCTCTCAGATGGAAAACTTTCTCAGGACAGCCGGTGTTGCGCCAGGCAAAATCTTTGTTGCAGGATTTTCTCTTTCTCCGGCCACTGCTTCAGCCATTGAAAATGGTTACGTCAACCTGGTCTCTGAAGCCCAGCCTTTTCTCATGGGGTATCTCTCAGTGGTCCAGATCGTCATGCACCAGAGATTCGGATTCACCGGCCTGGACATTGATACCGGTGGAGGCATGATCGACAACCACAACATTAAGGTGATCGCCCCTCTGGCCAAGGAAGGAATCAGGTAGGCCTGCAGCTCATTCATCCCGTATTGTTCAGGCAGCGGTACCCTTGCAGATATCGGGGCACCGCTGCCTGAACCGTGCAGTTATCTATGACAAGCAACAAAATCAGTCCTCTTTTGCAGCTGACCAGTGTATCCAAGTCTTTTGGTCAGGTCCAGGCCCTGCGCGACCTGAGCCTGAATCTGCACAAAGGAGAAATTGTAGCTCTGCTGGGTGACAACGGGGCTGGCAAGTCCACTTTGATCAAAATCATCTCCGGCCTGATCAAACCTGACTCCGGCCGGTTGTCCATCAATGGCCGGGATATCAACTTCAAGGGCTACTCAGTCTCAGCAGCCAGAAGACTGGGCATTGAAACAGTTTACCAGGAAAAATCCCTGGGCGAAAAACAGCCCTTGTGGAGAAATATCTTTATCGGCAGACATATCACGGACAAATTCGGTTTGATCAGTATTAAAAAAGAAAAGCTGGAAACCGTCAGGATTCTTAATGAATTCGTCGGACTGAAAGGCAGATCGCTCCAACCTGAAACAATGGTCGGCAGCCTTTCCGGGGGTGAACGTCAGGGAATGGCCATTGGAAGGGCCATGTATTTTGATTCCGACATGGTTATCCTGGACGAACCAACCACAGCCCTTTCCCTTAGAGAAGTGGACAAGGTTCTTAATTTTGTTCGTAAAATCAAAGAATTAGGCAAGTCATGCATCTATATTACCCACAATATCAACCACGCCTATGCCATAGCTGACAGGTTCGTCATTCTGGACAAGGGAAGACTGGCCGGATCCTATCATAAAGATGAGCACGACCTGGAAGGCATAATCAATTTCATGATCGAAATCTCCGAACCAACTCCTGCTGAGCAATAATGAAACCCTTTGCAAGCCTGATCAAAAACTACCAGACTCAGATCTCCATCACCATCATCCTGCTGATCATCCTGGGAATTTTCACCATCCTGAGCCCCAGGACATTTCTGTCGCCCAATATTTACATCGCCTACATGTCCATAGTTCCCTTTGCAGCCATCATAGCCCTGTCCCTGACCCTGGTCATTGTCAGCGGTGAAATCGATCTGAGCTTTCCTTCTCTCATGCTCTTCTCAGGATTCATTTTTTCCCAGGTATTCTCATCAACCGGAAGTGTCTATCTGGCCCTGGGCCTGGCCTTGCTTTCCGGCTCTATGCTTGGTCTGATCAATGGTATCATCGTTGTATTCGTCGGAGTTCCCTCAATCATAGCCACCATCGGAACCCAGTTCTTCTGGAACGGATTCACCATGGTCGCCAGCTCCGGTCTGGCAGTGAGTCTGGTCCCGTTAAGAGACACCAGCCTGCACACTCTATTTGTAGGCCGCCTGAATAACGTCTTTCCCATGCAGGCCTTGTGGGCCGTCCTGGTGGCTGTTTTTTTGTGGATCATTTTAAATCGTCACAAAATCGGAGACAACATCCGCTTCATTGGCGACAACATAAACACGGCCAGGATGATGGGCTTACCCATCAGGTTCACCAAAATGCTCTGCTTTGTACAGCTCGGCTTTTTTTCGGCCCTGTCCAGCGTCATGGTCTGTCTGGAGATGGCCAATTGGTGGCCGACCCAGGGCGAAGGCTATCTGCTTCCTGTCTTTGCCGCCATTTTTGTCGGCGGGACTTCTGTCTTCGGAGGAACAGGAACCATTTACGGCACCTTTATCGGAGCGATCATCATCGGCATCATCGAAGCCGGGATAATCAGTTCGGGCTTTTCCGGATTCTGGACCCGCATGGTTTACGGAACCATTGTCATATTATCAGTGTCATTTTACGCATATTCAAGCAGGGTCAGCTCAAAAATTACCTATTAGTCCTGGAGGAGAAACATGAATAAACAGGCCAAACCAGAATCCCTGGCCTTTTTTAACAACTGGGCTGAACAATCTCTGCTGGCTCTGGATATGGCCAAAGAGCAGAGCCAGTTGATCGTTGGGGCCTTTTGCACCTATGCCCCTCTGGAGATCATCCGGGCCGCTGGAGCTGTGCCGGTTTCGCTTTGCGGCAAAAGGCAGGAACCCATCAGTGAGGCTGAAAGAATCCTGCCGGCCAATCTCTGCCCCCTGATCAAGTCCAGCTTCGGGTATGCAGTTACTGAAACCTGTCCGTTCTACAATGCCTCAGACATCTTAATCGGTGAAACTACCTGCGACGGCAAAAAAAAGATGTTCGAGATCCTGAAAAAGCTGAAACCATTTTATCTTCTTCACCTCCCCTATTCTCAGACCGATCCTGCAGCCCTGGCCTTGTGGAAGGATCAGGTCTGGTCCATGAAACTGTTCATGGAAAAGCAGACCGGCAAGAACATTACTCAACAAGATCTACAGCATCAGATTCTTAAGTACAATGAACAGCGCCGTCTGCTCAAGTCCATCGCCTGGTTGATGGCTGACCATCCTGTGCCGGTAAAGGGAATGGATCTTCTGCCGGTCTTTGAGTCCTCCTCATTTGTGGTGGATATGGCCCGGTATATCCAGTCCCTTGAGAATCTATTCAAAGATCTTTCAGAGCTGAAAAAGTCCGGTTTCTCTGCCTGTCCTGAAAATGCCCCAAGAATCCTTTTGACTGGCTGTCCCATCGGCAAAGGTTCAGAAAAGGTTTTACGGCTGATTGAAGAATGCGGAGGGGTGGTTGTCTGTATGGAAAACTGTACCGGCATTAAAAGCTTTGACCTCCTGGTGGAGGAACAGGGCGATCCATATCACAACCTGGCTCTGAGATATCTGCGCACTCCCTGCTCATGCATGACTCCCAACCAGGGCCGCTTTGATCTGGTCCGGCAGCTGGCGCAGGAGTTCAAGGTTAACGGTATAATCGATCAGACCTGGCAGTTTTGTCATACTTACAATGTTGAATCAAACAGCATCCAGGACATGGCAGCCAACACTCTGAACCTGCCCTTCATGCATATAGATACAGATTATTCAGACAACGATACTGAACAGCTTCGGACCAGGATCGAGGCCTTTCTGGAAATGATCAGCTGATATTTTATTTGAATTGTTTAATATAATGGACCAACCCAATTTTTTGCAAAGGAGAAGACAATGAGCAGCATGAAGATTAACTTGACCCGCAGAGAGTTCATCAAAAAATCCGGCAGCGTTGCCACGTGTGCTGCCTTGTGTGGTTGCGGCATCCTGCCGCTTGTTAGGGGGCAGGAGGCGCATGCGAGAAGAAGGTCAGAAATTAAATGCAGCTATATCTTTGTTGACCACCAGGCTCCAATTATGGTTGCCATGTACAAGGGAGAAGAATTTTCAGATTCTGGTATTTATCTCAAGCCGGTCATTGACAAACAGAAGTATAAGCTGGTTTCAGATGGAGCTGAGATTACTGATATCGAATTCATTGTTTCCAAAAGCGGCTCAGAAGCAGCTACTCTTTTTGCTCAAAGGCATATCAACCTTGCCAGCTATTCCCTTCCTGCTGCCATGGTGGGCATCGACACCGGGACTCCCATGAAAATCCTCGGCCCGGTTCATACCGAAGGCCTGGCCCTGGTCTTTCCCCAAGGGGCCGGGATCAAAGGATGGGAAAATTTTCTGAAGTACGTCAGAGATCAGAAAGAGCCGGTACGAATCGGTTATCATTCCCCCACCAGTGCTCCAAAAATGGTCTTTGAGGGTGGTCTGCACCGGGCAGGCATCAAGTTCACTTCTGATGCCACTGATTTTTCTGCAGACATTCTCATGGTCGACCTCAGGTCCACATCAAGTCTGTCACCGGCTCTCATCAGCCGACAAGTCCACGGATGGGTCGGTCCTTCTCCCCATCCCCAGGTTGCGGAGCATATGGGTACAGGGGAAATAGTCCTTGACCTGCGTGAACTCCCGCCCCAGGGGTACTGGCATGATTTTCCCTGCTGCATCTTCGCTGCAGGCAATGACTTGATCAACAACAATCCTGAGGCTGTCCAGGCCTTTATGTCTTTGATGAAGACATCAGCTGATTTCTGCAACAATCATTCGGATGAATCAGCGACCATCGTAGCCGACTGGATTGGTATCCCTGCAGAGGCAGCCAGGATGTCCACTGTTGTCTATACCACTTACCCTTCCGATAACTGGCAAAGGGGAGCCGGGGTTTATCTTGATGTCCTCAACGATATGAATGTCTTCAACAATAAGCTTAAAGGTAAAAAGCTGGACCAGGTTAAAGACGACCTCTTTGACTTCAGGTTTGCATAACAGATGAAGCTGCTGCTTAAGCAGTCAAAAATCTTATAAAATAGCCAGCGTCGGAAGTCTGGGAGATTTTTGCCCGGGCTGCCGGCAAAGCTGGTTCATGATTATATTCCTTTAAGATCCAGTCGACCAGTGTATGAAAGAGACCAAAGAGACCACTGATGCGTAACACCCTAGTCAAGCTTTCGATTTATATGGCTATGCCCCTGGCCTTTCTGCTGTTCTGGCAGATGATGTCCACCATTATTGACAATAAGATCATCCTGCCGGGCATAAGTGACGTCTATATTTTACTGAAAAGTCCGACCCAACCCATGATCGGTATGGGCTCCCTGGTGGACAATCTGACAATAAGCTTGATCAGGGTGCTCACCGGATATACTGCTGCATTCTGCTTGGCCATCCCCCTTGGTATGTTCATGGGGTACAGCAAAGTTATTTTCAGTCTTTTCCACTATTTTCTGGGCTTATTTCGTCCCATCCCTCCGCTGGCCTGGGTGCCTTTGGTCCTGGCCTGGTTCGGAGTAAGCAGCCTGGCCATGTTTTCCCCTTTCCAGTCAGGACAGGTCTATATCTATCTACGAAATATCCAGATATCCATGGTCTTCATAATCTTTATCGGAGCATTCTTTCCTATTCTCCTGAGCACAATATACGGAGTCCAAAACATCAGAAAAACCCTGATCGAGTCTGCCAGAACCCTTGGAGGCAATGAATTCAAGATCTTCTGGAAAATACTGATCCCTGCTTCTGCCCCTTCCATTGTCAACGGAATGCGAATTGGTCTGGGAGTGGCATGGATGTGTCTGGTTTCAGCGGAGATGCTGCCAGGGAGCATTTCAGGAGTAGGCTATTTGATCATTCATGCCTATACAGTCGCCCGTACAGATGTTGTCATTGCCGGAATGATCTCCATAGGCGTGGTAGGAGTTATGCTGGACACTATCTTCAAAACCATTGAAACCAGGAATTTTGCCTGGCAGAGCAAGTACAGATAAGAGTTATGAACCCTTTGATTTTAAAAACAAAAGATCTTTATAAAGAGTATCTGACTGACAAAAAGAGAGTCATTAAAGCCCTGTCCGGCATCAGCCTGGAGGTACACAGCAATGACTTCTTATGCATTCTTGGCCCTTCAGGATGTGGCAAGTCCACACTACTGAGAATATTTGCCGGACTGGAAGAATCTTCCGGAGGCACAATCTCCTATAAAAACAAGCCCCTGACTTCAAGTACACATGAAATAGGCATGGTCTTTCAGGAATACTCACTGCTGCCCTGGAGAACCGTGATCGGCAACGTATCCCTGGGTCTGGAATTTCTGGGCAGAAAAAAAAGTGAAAGGATTGACTCGGCTTTGAAGTATCTCAGGCTGGTCGGCCTTGAAGATTATGCTCACTCTTATCCCTACGAACTGTCCGGCGGAATGCAGCAGAGGGTGGCCATTGCCCGATCCCTGGCCAATGATCCTGAGATATTACTCATGGATGAGCCTTTTGGAGCACTGGACGCCCATACTAGAATTCTGCTCCAGAAAGAACTGCTTAGGATCTGGAATAAAAACCGCAAGACAGTGTTGTTTGTTACCCACAGCGTAGACGAAGCAATTTATCTGGCTGACCGGATCCTGGTCATGTCCGCTGGACCCGGACAGATACTCGAAGAAATTACAGTAGACATGGAAAGACCCAGAAAACGCTCCGATCCCGAATACGGCCACCTGACCACCAGGATACTGGAAATGCTGGACAGTCAGATCAAACAATAGCAGTAAAACAAGGGGTACATCTCAATATTGCTGGCAAAGGTAAATACTATGCAAAATAAACAGATTGCCGGAGACGTGGCCGGACTGGATATCGGATCAAGATCCATTGAACTGGTGGTTCTGCAGAACCGAACACCAGTCTATTCTGTCCGGGTCTCCACCACCTATGACCCCCTTAAACAGTGCCGGCTGATCCTGAATGATATTCGTGTCCAGGCCATTGTTGCAACAGGCTATGGGCGCAAACTTTTTGCCGAGCACAGTTCCATAAAGAACATTCAGACCATCACCGAGATCCAGGCCTATGCCCTGGGAGTGTCCGCCCTTTTTCCGAATGCCGGGACTATCCTTGATATTGGAGGTCAGGATACTAAAGCTATCTCCCTAACAGCTGAGGGCAGGGTCATGAAGTTTGAAATGAATGACCGGTGTGCAGCAGGCACGGGTAAATTTCTGGAGTATATGGCCCTGGCCCTGCAGATTCCTATGGAGGAGTTTGGTTCCTTTGCTCTCAGGGGCAAGCATAAGGTGCCCATAGGCAGCATGTGTACCGTATTTGCCGAAACCGAAGCAACCTCTCTCATGGCCAGAGGAGAAAAACCAGAAAACATTGCCCTTGGACTGCACGAGGCCATTGCCCAGCGGACCATGAAGATGCTGAACCGGATCGGCCTGACCAAACCACTGGTCTTTGCCGGAGGCGTGGCCCATAACCCCTGCATGGTCAGACTCATCCAGGAAAAAACAGACTCAGAACTGCTGATCCCTTCAGATCCGGACACAGCGGGTGCTTATGGAGCTGCCATTTATGGTCTAGACAACTCTTAGCAGAAACTGACAACGTTTATAATTGGATACAGCGTCCGGTCCTTATCAGCCTGTCTTAATCCAGTAACAAACCCCGCAAACAAATGGCACAAAAAAAACCCGGATCCTAATGACCCGGGCTTTTAAATTTTTATGGTGCCGAAGGGGAGACTCGAACTCCCACGGGGGAACCCCCACTAGACCCTGAACCTAGCGTGTCTACCAATTCCACCACTTCGGCCTGGAAAGAAAATTTCTTAAGTCATCTTGTCGAGTTTGACAAGCTTTTTTTGGAGCAACAATAATATTATCACCCTGGAAATCTGACCATAACATCCACACTTGAAGAACGGCCGGTTTTGAGCTATTTTTTCTGTTTGGCCGAATTTCATCCGGACAGCTGCCAGGAAATGGCTGGCCAGTGTTTTTCCGGCTGAAAGACTGTTATCCCGGACTCACACTAAGGATACCCTTATACATGATCACAACCAACATAGAGGTCCCTGCCCGACAGACCAGAGGCTCCTGCCTGACCATCGGCAATTTCGACGGTGTTCACGTCGGACACCAGCAGCTCATTACCAAGGTCAAAAAAAAGGCCAGACTCATGGATCTGACCAGCATGGTCATAACCTTTGACCCTCATCCCTTGCGGGTCCTGGTGGACACCAAAACTCCGCCCTTCATCACCCTGACCGACCAGAAGCTTGAACTCATTGATCAAATGGGCGTGGATTACACCCTGTGCATGACCTTTACCAGGGAGCTGGCCGGGCTTGAGCCCCAGGAGTTTGTTCATAAATACCTGGTGGACAAGCTCAAGGTCAAAGAACTGATCATTGGCTATGACTACGCCTTTGGCAAAGGCCGGAAAGGCAATTTTACCCTGCTCAAGGTCCTTGGGGAAAAGTACGGCTTTTCCGTGGATCAGTTTCCTCCGGTCATGGTGGATGGAGCAATTGTCAGTTCCACCAGGATCAGGGACATGGTGGAAGACGGCAGGGTCTGGGAAGTCAGACCATTGCTGGGCAGGTTCTACCGGGTGGAAGGCCGGGTGATTACCGGCAAGCAAAGAGGCGGAGCCCTGCTGGGTTTTCCTACTGCCAACATTTTCCTCAAAGACGAGCTCTTTCCCAGGACCGGAGTATATGCTGTATGGGCTGAGGTTGACGGCAAAATTCTGCCTGCTGTGGCCAATATCGGGTACAACCCGACCTTTGGAAACGACTACCTCTCTGTGGAAGTCCATATTCTGGATTTCTCCGGAAACATTTATGACCAGCCAATAAAAGTCCATTTTGTCCAGCGATTGCGTTCGGAAAAAAAATTCTCAGGCATAGACGAACTCAAAGCGCAGATTCAGAAGGACTGTGCTCTGGGCCGCAAGATCCTTTCAGCACCGGAGTCCATGCTGGACTGATTTATTCTGTCTGGTGTCCGGGCAAAAGAATAAACCCTTTACTCGTGGCGGTTGCCTCATGGCCCGGCTTTCTCCAACCCGAGGCACAGGCCCCAGCCTCTGTTCCAGCCAGGCGTTTAAACTGCGACTGTTTTTTGCTCTGCATATGCAGAGCAAAAAAACAGCCAAAACCGGACTTGAATATTTCCCGGCCAGATCATAAGTATACTCATCACATCTAAAAAGGACTTACGGATGAACCATACCAAACAAGGTCGCAACGAGCTAAATGAGAAGCTGACCTTTCTGGGCAGCCTGCTGCTGGAAAAAAAAGCCTCCAATGTCCTGGCCCTGGACGTAAGCATCTATTCCGGTGCTTTCGAGGGAATGATCCTGGCCTCAGCCGGGGGAAACCGTCATGCCCGCTCCCTGGCTGACCATGTACTGGAGGCAGTAAAGGAAAACCAGCTGGATTACCTGGGTATGGAAGGCTACCAGGAAGGGGAGTGGATCCTTCTGGATCTGAATGACATTATTATCCATATCTTTCTGGATGAAACCAGGCTCTTCTACAACCTGGAGGGGTTCTGGACCAGGGGCAGAGAGATTCCCCTGAAAGCCACCGGAGGTGAGCATGCCTGATTCAGCCGGCAATCCCGTTCTTCTGCTGATCCTGGACGGCTGGGGCCTTGCACCAGAAGGCCCGGGCAATGCCATAAGCCAGGCTGCAACTCCCAACCTTGATCTGATCGCCCGGAACTATCCATCCACCACTCTCCAATGCTCCGGGCCCCATGTAGGGCTGCCTGAGGGACAGATGGGCAACTCAGAAGTTGGCCATCTGAATATCGGGGCCGGACGCATCGTCTACCAGGACATAATGCGCATTAATCTGGCCATTGAGCAGGGTGAACTTGAAAACAACCAAAACCTGGACACTCTGCTCTCCCGGACAGGGCCTCAAGGAAGACTGCACCTGATGGGTCTTGTCTCTGACGGTGGAGTGCACAGTCTCCAGAACCACCTGCACAGCTTGATCACCATTGCCAGACAGAAAAAAGTTGCCCGGGTTTTTATCCACTGTTTCCTGGATGGCCGGGACACCTCACCCCTGAGTGGAGCAGAATTTGTGGCAGACCTGGAAAAACACCTGAACAGGACCGGCCTGGGACAGGTGGCGACCATAACTGGCAGATTCTATGCCATGGACAGAGACCGGAGATGGGACAGGACCAGGCAGGCCTATGATGCCCTGACCCTGGGCATAGGCATTAAGGCCCATGACCCGGTCCAGGCCATAAAAGACTCATATGAACGGGGAGAGACCGATGAGTTTGTCAAACCCCATGTCATGGTTGACCATGAAAACAACCCCATTGCCACTCTCCAGGACGGGGACGGTGTGATTTTTTTCAACTTCCGGGCTGATCGGGCCAGGCAACTGACCAGCGCCCTTTATGATCCCGGCTTTACCGGATTTGAAAGGCTGTCCTTTCCAAGGCTCAACATCATCACCATGACCAGGTATGACAAAAACTTTGGTCTGCCAGTGCTTTTCCCTCCGGAAAGAATGAAAAACATCCTGGCTGAAGTGATCTCTCAGCAGGGTCTGACCCAGCTGCGGATTGCTGAGACCGAGAAATACGCCCATGTGACCTATTTTTTCAACGGCGGGGTGGAAACACCATTTGCAGGTGAAGAAAGAGTCCTTATTCCTTCCCCCAGGGAAGTCCCGACCTATGACCTCAAGCCTGAAATGAGCGTCTTTCAAGTGACCGATGTTCTGGTAAAAAGTATCAGGCAGAAAAAATCCCATTTATATGTCTGCAACTTCGCCAACCTGGACATGGTCGGCCACACCGGAAATATATCGGCCACTATAAAGGCCTGCCAGGCCGTGGATGAATGCGTAGGCAGGGTAATGGAGGCCATGGCTGACCAAAACGGACTGATTCTGCTCACTGCAGATCATGGCAATGCCGACGACATGGTGGATGGAACAGGCCGGGTCAAGACATCTCACAGCCTGAATCCGGTTCCCCTATGCCTTGTCAGCGGATTTGAAAAACTGGAACTTGGGCCAGGGGGAATCCTGGCTGATATTGCCCCAACCATCCTTGACCTGTGGAATATTCAAAAACCCAGGGAAATGACCGGTAAAAGCCTGGTCAAAGGAGACTCTTAAATGGCTGAACAGAAATTCATCACTCCGGTCAGGCCGGTGGGAATGGAACTGGTCATGCTCTACCCATGTCCCCATTGCGGACGGAACGTCCCCCTGCTGGCACCCACTGAACCATCCATGGGCAATTGCGACTTCTGCCGCAAGCAGTTTCCCCTGGTTCCTGTGGACAACACCACCGTCCAGTACATCAAGCTGATCCTGAATAATGGCCAGGCAGCCATTGATCCTGACTTTGTGTGAACGGGGATGGCTGGTTATGGTTTGAGACCTGGGTCCGGCAGTCAGTAATGTTTCTTTTCCTGCCTGTAACCATCAGCCCGGACAGCCTCCTTACAGATAGGGATCATTCCTGCTCAGGTAGTTCTGCACATAATCTCTGACCCCGTCCTCCAGGGAGTGAAAGGCCACAGGACATCCGGCCTGTTCCAGCTTGTCCATGGGTGCGCAGGTGTAGTACTGATATTTGCCGCGCAAAGTTTCGGGCATGTCCATGTATTCAATCTCAGGCTCAAGGTCCATTGCCTGGAAGACCGCCTTTGCCAAGTCATTCCAGGTCCTTGCCCTGCCATAGCCCAGATTGAAAATTCCGTTGACATCCTTTTTTTCCAGAAACCAGGCCATAACCTCCAGACAGTCTTTGAGGTAGACAAAGTCCCTTTTCTGTTCACCGTGGCCGAATTGTGGATGGTAAGACTTGAACAGCCTGACCCTGCCCGTCTCCTTGATCTGGAAATAGGCTTTACGCACAACGCTTTGCATATCTTCTTTGTGATACTCGTTGGGCCCGAACACATTGAAAAATTTAAGCCCGACCACATGGTCCAGGAGCCCTTTTCTTTTCACCCAGAGGTCAAAAAGCTGCTTGGAATAGCCGTACATATTGAGAGGCCTGAGGTCTGTCATGGTGGCATGGTCATCATTAAAACCCAGCTCACCGTCCCCATAGGTGGCGGCACTGCTGGCATAGATGAAACGGGCACTGCTTTCCCGGCAGAAACGGGCCAGTCGTTTTGAATAGTGGAAGTTATTGGACATCAAATAATCGGCATCCTTCTCCGTGGTGGAAGAACAGGCCCCCATATGAATAACAGACTCCACATACGGGAAAAAACCCTTTTCCAGCTTGGCCAGAAATTCATCCTTGTGGATATAATCTCGATACCTGAGGTTGACCAGATTTTTCCATTTTTCTGTGGAACCCAGGTTGTCAACAATAAGAATATCATCCAGGCCCATCTGGTTCAGCCTGTACACAAATCCGCTGCCGATGAATCCGGCTCCTCCAGTAACGATGTGCAAGTTACTCTCCTTTTTTCCAGGTAAAGACCCAACAGGCCTGATTTGCCCGGTTAATGGGCTGGTTAAGATTATTTGCTTCGACCTGGCAAGTCAACCTGAGCCCTGTCCATATTTATTGATTAATATCAACATATTAAGCAAGAAAGCCCTTGATCTTATTTTATATTTGCCTGGTTTACTTGGTAAAAATCACTCAGACCGTTGACAAGACCTGTTTTTTCAGGTTGTCTGCAATCATAAGCCACATACCTGATCTGTCCGGATCAGACATGATTCCCGGGGCAGACATAACTTAATGAATACTAAAAGCGGGAGGCAGCCATGTCCACGGTCAAAATAATAGAGCAGGTTGAAAATTTCTATTCCATTATTCCCTTGATTAAATTCAGACGAACCCCAGGGGTAAGCTTTGACAACGTGCCCATGGAATTCCTTCCGGAAATCGGGGCCATGGACCGGGTTATCCATGAAAAGGCAGCTGTCTCTCCAGGTCCAGTGGGAGATGTTGCCAGACCTTGGTATATGCATCCCCATCAGGCTGATAACCTCATAGTCCTTTACGGAACAAGACATGTAGACATCTTCACCAGGGAAAACGGAATCCTCAACTTTACCGTTACCCCGGACAAGATCCTCAAACAGGGAAAACTCATCTACAACGGCCCGGCCATGCTGGTCTGGCCCAGGCTGGTTTTCCACAGAATCGTCAGTGGAGACGAAGGGTCGGCCTCTCTTAACTTTGCGGTCCACTATGAGGGGCTGGACATGCGCAAAAACTTTAATATATACGACCTGAATACTGAAACAGGGGAGTTCAGGCTGCTCAGGGAGGGCTTCAGGGATCAGGACGAAAGCTGATCCTGACCTGAATTTCAGTGCTGCGGCAGATCTTGCTCTGATCTCTATAAGCGCACCTCAGCAGGATGTTCCTCCTTGATTTCCTGGCATTTTTAGATAATAAGACTTGACTGAAAACCGTTATCAATCCAATAAGAGGCCAGGCGATGAACTACTATATACCCTCATACAAAAATTCAAGACTCAAACTCAAGCGCAACCGCAGACCCAGCAAAAAACCCCTCTTGCTTTTTGCGGTCATCATGACCGTTGTCCTTTCATATTTTCTGGTCGGCCTGGATTTCAAACGTTCGGAAGTGCCCGGTAAAAGCAGCAAGCTGACTCTGAAAGACCCGCAATCTCCCCTGTCTGCAGACCAGCCCTATCTCAAAGAATCCGGTGAATCCCTGAAAGATGTCCATCAAGACGATCCAAATATTCTTCATGAGGAAAAGACGGTATCTGTTTCCGCCGGGGACACCCTGATGGGTCTGTTGACCAGAGAAGGCCTGGCCAGGGCCGAAGCCCATACCGTCATCACCACTCTGGAGGAAGTCTTCAACCCCAGAAGACTCCGTCAGGATCATGAAATAGTCTTGGCCTTTGAAACTATGGAAGACTACGACCCGCTGTTTCAGACCCTGAACCTGAAACTGGACGTGACCAGGGAGGTCCAGGTGGCCAGGTGTCCGGAAAACGGATTTGTGGCTCAGGAAATAGTCCGTGAGCTTCAGGCCAAACCAGCCAGGGCTGAGGCTGAAATCACCTCCAGCCTTTATAATGCGGCTGTATCCGCTGGTATCCCTGTAGACGTGCTCATGCAAATGATCAGGGCCTACTCCTTTGATGTTGATTTCCAGAGAGATATCCGGCCCGGCGACGCTTTTGAGGTCCTCTTTGAGGAGCAGTTTGACGACAATGGGAACTTTGTCCGGGGAGGATCTGTCCTCTACGCCAGCCTCAATACCCGCGGAAGAGACCTGGCCATTTACCGTTATGAAACTCGCGACGGTGAAGTGGATTTTTTCAACGACAAAGGCCAGAGTGTCCGCAAAACCCTGATGGTCACGCCCATTGACGGGGCCCGGCTCAGCTCCGGATACGGCATGCGCCGTCATCCCATCCTCGGCTACAGCCGGATGCACCAGGGGCTGGACTTTGCCGCTCCCACTGGAACGCCCATCATGGCCGCTGGAGACGGGGTGGTGGAGTTTGCAGGCCGAAGGGGCAATTATGGGAATGTGGTCACAATAAGACACCCCAACGAATACCAGACCCTGTATGCCCATATGAGCAGATTTGCTTCGGGTATCCGATCCGGAGCCAGGGTCAGGCAGGGGGAAACCATAGGTTACGTGGGAGCAACAGGCATGGCCACCGGCCCCCACCTTCACTATGAAGTCCACCACCGGGGAAGTCACGTCAATCCGGCCACTGTGGAAACACCTCCAGGCCGCACTCTCAAAGGAGATGAACTGGAAAGGTTCCACACAGCCAGAAGAGACCTCAAGACGCTTTTTGCATCCCTTGAAAAACGTGAGAAACTGGCCAGGCTTGAATAAGGCCGCGGTCATGTTCGAATTTAAGCAGATTCAGTCGATAATCAAGATACGTCAAGGCGTTTAGTCCAGGCATGAAGGCTAAGCGCCTTTTTCATTGACCATGAGTCCAAAACCAACCCCTTCAGGAGGAAAACGTTGAGCTATTTAGATAAATACACCCTGATTGAAGAACGGGATATTTCTGAGATAAACTCCAGAGCCAGATTGTTTGAGCATAAAAAAACCGGAGCCAGGGTCCTTTCCCTGACCAACCAGGATGAAAACAAGGTCTTCAGCATAAACTTCCGCACTCCGCCTAAAGACAATACCGGGGTTCCCCACATTCTGGAGCATTCAGTCCTTTGTGGATCACGCAAGTACAAGGTCAAGGAGCCATTTGTGGAACTGCTCAAAAGCTCTCTGCAGACTTTTTTGAACGCTGTCACCTTCCCGGACAAAACCTGCTATCCAGTGGCCAGCCAGAATCTGCAGGATTTTTACAACCTCATGGATGTCTACCTGGATTCAGTGTTTTTTCCGCGCATCACCAGACATATCTTCGAACAGGAAGGCTGGCATTATGAGCTGGAAAACCTGGATAGCCCATTGAAGTACAAGGGGGTGGTTTTCAACGAAATGAAAGGGGCCTACTCTTCACCGGACAGCCTCCTGGCCGACTATTCTCAGCAATCCATATTCCCTGATTCTACCTATGGTTTTGATGCCGGAGGTGATCCTCAGGCAATCCCGGACCTGACCTATGATGATTTTGTGGATTTTCACAAGAAACTTTACCACCCATCCAATGCCTTTATATTTTTTTACGGAGACAACCCTGAACAGGAACGGCTGGAAAAACTGGCAGAATACCTTGATCAGTTCAGCAGAATGGATGCTGATTCCTCCATTGTCCCTCAACAGAAAAAAAATCTGAACCAGAGGCTGGTCAAGACCTACAGCGCATCCGCTGATTCAAGCTCCAAAACCTACCTGACCATTAACTGGCTCCTTCCGGAAACACATGATCCAGAACTCAACCTCAGCCTGCGCATTCTGGACTTTATCCTTACAGGCATGCCAGCCTCTCCCCTGCGCAAAGCCCTGATCGATTCCGGACTGGGCGAGGACCTGACCGGAGCTGGCCTGGAAACTGATATTCTCCAGATGTACTACTCAACAGGGCTCAAAGGGATTGAGCCCGCAAACCTGGGCAAAGTTGAAAAACTGATCAATTCCACCCTGGACCAGCTGGCTGCTCAAGGTATTGACCCGGAAATCATCACCGCCGCCATCAACAGCCTGGAATTCGCCCTGCGCGAAAACAACACCGGATCCTTTCCCAGAGGCCTGGCCGTAATGTTCAGGGCTCTGACCACATGGCTCTACGATCACAGCCCCTTTATCCTGCTGGAATTTTCCAGGACCCTTGATGGAATAAAATCCAAAATAAATACAGGTGAAAAAGTTTTCGAACAATTGATCCGAAAATACCTCCTGGACAACACCCACCGGTCAGTGGTCATCCTGGAACCTGACCCTGGTCTTGGTGCGGTAATTCAGGAAAAAGAAGACCTGCGGCTCCAGGAGGTCCGGCTGCGGCTGAGCCAAGAGGACCTTCAGGACATTGTCCAAAACACAGCTGAACTTAAACAGGCCCAGGCCAGACCTGACGATCCGGCTGAACTGGCCAGGATTCCAAGACTCAAACGCGCTGACCTGGAAAAGGAACTCAGGATCACCCCCAAACAGGAGGGTGAGGCAGAAGGAGTCAGGTTCCTTTTTCATCCCCAGCCCACTGCCGGCATATTCTATCTTGACCTTGGATTTGACCTCCATTTCCTGCCCAGGGAATATCTGGCCTATGTTCCCCTGTTCGGCCGGGCCCTGCTGGAAATGGGTACGGCCAGGCATGACTTTGTCAGGATGACCACCAGGATCAGACAAAAAACCGGTGGAATATCCCCTGTCACTTTCACCCACACCAGGATGGGGGGCCAGGACGGGGTCTGCTACCTGTTCCTGCGGGGCAAATCCCTGCCCGAAAACACTTCCGAGCTTTTTCATATCATCAAAGAAATCATTGCAGATGTAGACCTGGATAACAGAGAACGATTCAGGCAGATCGTGCTGGAGGAAAAGGCAGGCATGGAGCAGAGCCTGATCCCGGCCGGCCACAGGTTCGTGGGCATGCGCCTCAAGGCCGGGTCCAGTGAGGCTGACTGGGCTCAGGAGCAGATGTCCGGCATAAGCTACCTGCTTTTCTTACGAAAACTGACCGCCCGCATTGACAGCGATTGGGATCAGGTCCTGAGGGAACTAAAGGAGATCAGGCGACTCCTCTTTCACAAAAAAGCCCTCCTGGCGAACCTGACTGCTGAACAGGAGTCCTTCCAGAGCAACCTGGAACTCTTCAAAGGGTTTGCAGAAAATCTTCCCCAACTTGATCTGGCCTCTTCCAGCTGGGTCACGGCATGGCCATCCAGCCGCGAGGCCATAATCATCCCGGCCCAGGTCAACTATGTAGGCAAATCAATTAACCTTGAGCAGACCGGATACACCTTCCATGGCTCAAGTCTGGTGGCTACCAGGCTTCTCCGGGCCGGGTGGCTCTGGGACCAGGTACGGGTCCAGGGAGGAGCTTACGGCGCATTCGGAAGCTACGACCACCTGTCAGGAGTCATGGCCTTTGCCTCTTACCGTGATCCCAATATCCTGGACACACTAAAGGCCTTTGACGGATCTGGAACATTTCTGATGAGTGAAGGGATGGATGGTGATGAAGTGGAAAAAGCAGTCATCGGAGCCATCGGTGAAATGGATTCCTACCAGCTGCCCGATGCCAGGGGCTTTTCCTCCACAGCCAGGCATCTGGCCGGGATCACCCAGGAATACCGCCAGGCCATCAGAGATCAGATCCTCAGTTCCACCCTTGATCACTTCAAGGAATTCGGCCGGGCTCTGGACAAAGGTCTGAAAAACAGCCCGGACATGATCTGCATCATGGGTGGTGAAGCCCAGGTGGACAAAGCAGCAGAAGAGCTGAACCTGGAAAACAGATTCAGACTGCTCTAAAAGAAGCCGGCCTGAAGAACAATGATCCATCTGCAGGGGATGGGGAACTTTATTACCAAGTCCTTTTCCCTGGCATCCCCTGCACTTTATTGAGGCGGGTTAATCCAACTTGCTGGTAATATTATTATTGATCCAGTTTGGATCCCACCATTCCACTGGATTGACCGAGATCCCTGAAACAAGGACTTCAAAATGCAGGTGGTCACCTACAGCCAGCCCTGTAGTCCCGGTCCGTCCGACGGTTTCGCCCTTGGACACCATCTGCCCCTCCTGGACATCAATGCTGCTTAAATGGGCATAAAGGGTCTGCAGGCCGATTCCATGGTCCACCACAACTGTCTGGCCATAAATGCCGATGGGACCGGCAAACACCACCCTGCCCTTGTTGGCTGATGGAACCGGGGCCTGGGCAGTGGAGGCCAGATCCACTCCCAGGTGGACCTGGCGGTCAATTTCCCGGTCCTGGTAAAAGTAAGTCCTGCGATCGGCAAATCCGGCCATCTGGGCTGAATTTGGCTTTCTCAGAAAAACACCGTCAAAGTCCAGCTGGTCAGAAGTCCTCTGGGCTATTTCCTCCACCTTGGCCCGGTTATCGGCCCGCATTTCCCTGTTCACCCGAAGAAAAATATGAAACGGATCATTTTCATCGGGAAAGTCCCTTTCAAACTGGGGCATCTGGGAACGAAGAAAATTATCTCCAATATTCAGACGGTCGTTTCTAAAACTCCTGGGATTTACATGATAGTTGAAGCCTGAGATCTGCTCATTCCCGGCCCTGTCCCTGGCTATGATCCTGGGGACATCGCTTGCCGGGTCTGCGTCATGGGGAAATGCGAACAAGCAGAAATGCCTTCCGTCAGGCTGCTGGAAGGCAGGAAAAAAATAATCTCCCACCTGAACTCCGGTCCTGACCACGTCCTTGGACAGCTGGTAGATGACCAGCCCGGCCCCGCCCTGATTAAGGTTATGGGTGGTGGTGGACACAGATATGCCAGGAGGACGGTTGTCAAAGACCATGGTCCTGTTCAGAGTGGTGACATTACCTTTGCCCCAGTTGACAATGGACCTGTCCCTGGCAATGACCTCCACTTGAAATTCACCCTGATCAAGCCTGGGCAGTTCAAGTTCAAAAGAAAAATCACTCACAGCCTCAGCAAACTCCTGAGCAGCAACCGGATGGGAGGTCCCGGACTGACTCACCCGGATCTCAACGCTCTTCAAACCAAGACCCGGGTCATGGACCTCAACCTGAAACAATGTCCGGTCATTGGTATGGGTTACTTCCGGGGAAACCGACACCACGGGCTTTTCCTGGTCTGCAAACTTGAAATAAAGCCCTCCGGCCACCCCTGCCAGGATCAGGACGAGCAGGATATAAAATTTTTTCTTGAATTTCACGCTCATGACTTCCTCTCTGGTTTAAAGAATAATTTATGGTTCTTGTTTAGAAAACGGGTCAGATCCTGAAGCCTGCCGTCTGCAGATACTCTTTGACCCCCCCTGTGGCAGTCAGGAACATCCTGGACCCGGCCATGGAGGCTGCCAGGTCTCCTGGCTCACCCAGGCATCCGGCAAATTCCGGCCCGACAACCATGACCGGCTCAGTGCCTTGTTCTGCCCCGGCCATGGCCTGGACATACCTGTCCAGCCTGGATCTTATTATTTCAAAATAATTGATATCTTTTCCAATCAGCAAGCTGGTGGCCTGGGAAAGACCCCCGGACACATCATGGATATTTTTCCAGAAAGGCTCCACCACCTCGTTTTTGACCGGCTCATCCTGGAGATAATAAGATATGCTCCAGCCCACCACAACTATTTTCAAAAGCTGAAGTTCGTACTCCAGAGTGTTCAGGTCAAGACCTGCACCCGGGGGAACCGCATCGGCAATCCATTTTATATCTTCCCGGTCCAAGGCGTAATTGCACAGATCCTCAACCCATATTTCAATATGCTTTTTCTCTTCCATGACAGAGTATGATCCAGGGTTTGTGTTACCCGGAAAAAAGTCCGTTTATTCCGGTCCGGGCAAGAATTGATGCCCTGGCTGGAACATACCGGTCTTGACCGTGAATATCAAATAGAACAAGCTGGTAATTAATTTTTCTGGTATTCTTCAAATCCCAGCCCAATTCGGAGAATCTGTCATGAATTTTCATTCTGCCTGCATCCTGGACTGTCCTGATGCCTGTTCTTTTGTTGTGGACAAAGAGAAAAAAAGCATCAGGGGAAACCCTGACCATCCCATCACCCAGGGATTTGTCTGCGCCAAGGGCAGAAACTTTTTCCGGCGACTGGACTCACCCGAAAGGATTACCTCCCCCCTGCTGCGCAAAGGGAACGATTTTCTGCCCGTATCCTGGGATCAGGCCCTGGACCTTGCAGCCCTGCATTTAAACAGGCTGCGCAGCACTCCTGAAAAAATACTCCATGTCCGGGGGTATGGATACCGGGGGGTCCTGGCCCAGGCCAGTCTTAACTTTTTCCAGACCCTGAACTCAGCCACCACCTTTGGCTCCCTGTGCGATGAAGCCGGGATCGAGGCCTGCAACAGGGATTTCGGCAGCCTGAATCACAATGATCCCCTGGACCTGCTCAATGCTGAATATATCGTTAACTGGGGTAAGGATTATTCCAGATCATCCCCCCACACAGCAGCATTGATCAGCAAGGCCGCAAGGTCTGGAACCAGGATCATCACCATTTCTCCGGGTGGTCAAAAGCCGGACCTGGCTGACAGGTCAATCCTGATCCGTCCCGGAACTGACCGTTTCCTGGCAGCAGCCATAATCAAAATGTTCATGGATGCCGGTCTGGCCGACAGGATGAACCTTGACCGGGCTTCAAACCACCAGGACTTTCTGGAACTTTTGCGTTCTCTAAATCTGTCCGATCTTTTGTCGGCCTGCCATGTATCAGAAGACACGGCCAGAGAGGTGTTTCAAATATACGCCCGGTCCGGTCCAACTGCTTCCCTCATCGGCTGGGGCCTGCAGAGACACCTGTATGGCGGAGAAAATGTCCGGTTCATAAACGCCCTGGCCATGATTTCCGGCAACATCGGAATCAGGGGAGGAGGAAGCTATTTCAATGTTGGGTCTGGCCGGAATCTGGGGTCCTGGACAGCATCAACCAGGGATCAGCCCAAAGGCGAGGTGAAACGGCCCAGGCTGGCCCTGTTCAACCTGGGCCGGGAAATTGCGGACTCAAACCCGGAAATCGAGTTCATCTGGATTGACGGACATAATGTGGTCAACCAGGTCCCGGACAGTTCAGCCTTGATCAAGGCCTTTAAAGCACGGTTCATTGTTTGCGTGGACGGCTTTTTTAACGATACAGCCCTGCGTTCGGACTTGATCCTGCCTCCGGCTTTTATGCTGGAAAAAGAGGAGGTCCTGGGCTCCTGCCTGCATGACTATGTGAATTATTCCGGAAAGATCCTGGAACCCAGAGGCGGATGCCGGTCAGACTTTGATATCCTCCAGGACCTGGGGCATCGCCTTTTCCCGGCTGTGACCTTTCCCAGACCTGACCAATGCCTGCAAACCGGCCTGGAAAAGATCGGGGTCAGCCTGGAGGAAATTAGATCCAGGGGATTTCTGAAAGGCGATGCCCCGGATATTGCATTCCAGGATATGATCTTTGATCATCCTGACCAGCTGTACTCTTTTCCTCGGACCCTCAGCAGGGAACCTGCCCCTGATCCCGGGTATCCCCTGCGCCTGCTGTCCCTGATTCAAGGGAAATACATGCATTCCCAGATTCCGGAGCAGGACCAGACCGGACTGCCCATGGTTTCTATCTCTTCAAACAACCCCCTGGCAGCTTGTCTTGACTTGTCCAAAAAGACATTTCTGGTCACCCCCCTTGGCAGGTTGGAGGTGGGAGTCAAAGTAGTGGATAACATTCATCCTGAAGCAGTCATCATCCCCAGGGACGGATGGATCAAGCATGGTCACAACCCCAACATCCTCATCCAGTCAAGATCCACGGACATGGGCTGGTGCGCAGCTTATTACAGTCAAACCTGCTGTCTGATCCAGGAGTAGCGGCATGAACAGGTTCCAGAATCCACCCCGGCCTCGAAATATCCTCCGAACCGGGCTTGATCATTGCTACGATCCTGACGGAATCCAGATATCCTGTCCGGAAACTGGTCAGGACCCTGATCTGAACATCGGCATAGCCTGGCCTGAACCAAGGTTTACCATCTTGAACCGGGAATTGGTCCAGGATGAACTCACAGGGTTGTGCTGGACCCGGAAAGCCAATTTTTTCGATTTTCCCCTGACCTGGAACCAGGCCCTTGATGAGATTAAGACCATGAACAGACAGGCCTTCAGGGGTTTCACCGACTGGAGAATGCCCAACAGAAGGGAAATGCGCTCACTTATCTCCCACGGACACAAGAAACCGGCTCTGCCAGGAGATCATCCCTTCATCCAGGTCTTTTTGGCCTGGTACTGGACATCCACAACCTCGGCCAAGGCTGTGGCCTATGCCTGGCATGTTCACCTTGAGGGAGGGCGCATGTTCTATGGTCGCAAAGATCAGAGATACCTGGTCTGGCCGGTGCGCGGCACTCCGACCCATATCCCTAAAACCGGTCAAAACAGTTGTTTTGACCATCTGGGCAAAATAATATCCTGTCCAGGAACCGGCCAGGACCCTGACTGGAATTGTGGGGAGGCCTGGCCGGAACCCAGATTTTTCAGGAAAGAAAACGAGGTCTTCGACCACTTGACCAACCTGATCTGGTATGATCCTGGAGCCCTGATAAACCGCCCTCTGAACTGGGCAGGCGCTCTGAATCTGGTTCAGGACATGAAAGGGACTCACCTCTGGAGACTGCCCAATATAAACGAGCTTGAGTCACTGATAGATGCCTCTGAACATTCTCCAGCCCTGCCTCTTTCTCATCCGTTCACCGGACTCAATGATGGATACTGGTCATCCACCTCCAGCTTCTTTGAGCCTGACTGGTCATACGTGCTTTATCTGAATAAAGGGGCTGTAGGCGTCGGATTCAAGGCCAGGCCAGAATTTTATGTCTGGCCGGTGCGCGACATTGATCAGAAATGATAGCGGCTTTCAACCACTGCTGCCACAAAAAGCAGGGGAACCACAAAAAAAAGATAGACCAGATGGGCCTTTTTCCAGCGCTGAAACCAGGACAGTGTTTCCGACCCCAGAAGATGTCCCAGTCCTCTCCAGATGCCCACTCCAAAGGCCACAAACATGGCCGGCCACTCAAAAATGCCGTGGGGAACCAGCAGAAAAGCCAGTTGAATCCAGGAAACGCCCTCCATCCAGCCGGCAAACCATCCCAGAAGGAGGCCGTTAAAAGCAGCCAGGCATAACGGGATCAGGCCATACAGAACAACAAGGCACATGGCCAGGTAACTGGCCACAAGGTTATGGACAAAGATCCTGGCCATGAATTCAAAGGGACCCAGTCCCTGAAACCTTTCTGCCAGCTGTTCAAACTGAAGCTTGAGGATGTCCAGGTCTTCCGAATAGATCCATCCGGCCACCGCGGCCAGCATATAAACAAAGGCTGCCAGCAGAACAAAGGGCATGGCTGCCTTGAGGGTGGCAACAGCCTGACTCAAGCCGGGTTTAAGGGGATGGGTTTCAAAATTATTCCTGATGATACTTCTCCAGGCTGATGTCAGGGTTGATCCGCTTGCAGGTCCATTTTCCAGGCTTGAGATCATAGCGCAGAACTATCCAATGGTCATGATCAATACAATCTACATACCCCTGGCCGTTCTCTGCCATACAGGCCACTATCTCATCCAGCAGGGGTTCAATATCCAGAAACCGGCCTTCATGCTCAACCTCCAGATTCAGACCATTCAGTTCAAATGGGTCCAGGTCGATCCTCTGCAGGAAACTGATCCGTTCCGGATCCAGCCCTTTGATTTCTCCATAAATGCGCATGGGAAACTTCATAAGCCCTACTCAGCCAGCTCCACCCTCAACCTGCCCTGTTCCACTTTCAAGTCCTTGACACCCCTGGAAAAAATGCTCCAGAACCCTTCATCCGCACCATAAAAGGCAACCATATCCCGGCCCTTGAAGCCTCCGAGCCAGGCTGACGGGACAGGAACACCCATTATACTCACTCCGTCAAGGGTGATTACCGGCCTTCCCTGCTGATAATCAAGGTGGAGACCGGTGGATACTTTGACTGTCCGCCCGGCAAACATGGGCATGTCCTTAGGCATGGTCACCAGCATGGTTGCTGAAACCATTCCTTCAGAAAGGTGCAGGGCCACCCTTCCAGCCAGGTCTGGATTGCGGTCCACCATGGCGTTGAGTTCACGCTGGGTAAAATAGATGACCCGGTGCTCTGGACTTTCCCGGTATGGTTCCGGTCCGGGAGCATCCTGACCATGCTCCTGAACACTCCTGCCGCTTCCGGGCAGGCTTTCCAGCTTGGCTTCAAGTATGGCCTGCTCCTGGGCATTAAGGTCCACCGGCTTTATGGGCGAGGGATAAAGCCAGGTCTTGGCCACCAGGAGGGTGATAATCACACTGACCACCATGGCCCCGAGGATAATCAGGGCAACAGCTGCAGGTCCAAGTCTTTTCCGGCCGGACCTGTTGCGGGAAACAGAAGTTTTCATCTTTGGCCTGCCTGGTTCAGGGGGTCTGAAATGATTCAGGATTAAACCTTCAGCCATCTTTCCGGTCTTGATCAGACCGGTCAATACAAGAATATTAAGCAAAAGGTCGGGCTGGTCAAGATATCGAGGCCAAGCGCATCAGCTTATAACAGTCTGTGCCAGGATCAAAAGACCATCCCTGACCGACCTGCCGGAAACACTATTTTTTCTTTTCCATGGCTTTCTTCAGTTCAAGCCCCAGGGAGCCCATGCCGTGGGCTTCCGGGGCAAATGACTTCCAGTCATCTGTCTGCAGGCTGTCTGCCGGGGCCAGGGTTATACGCCTGGCTGCCTCATCCACTGATTCAACAACCACCATGACCGGATCTTCAGGCTTCTTGCTCTCCAGAGATTTGTCCTGCGACCTGGCAAGGCTGGATGCAGGAACAAGTCCCACTATTCCGGGTTCAAGCCTGACCAAAAGACCGAATTCTTCACGTTTTTCCACCCGGCCTTCAATGGGCTTTCCCTTGACAAAGCGCAAGGCTGCCCCTTCCCATGGATCTCCCATGGCATCACGTATACTAAGGGATATCCGCTTTTCAGAGACATCAATCCCTTTTATTTTGACCCTGATCTGCTCACCCGGAGATACTTCTTCTTCCGGCTTGTGAATCCGCTTCAAATAACTCATTTCACTGATATGAACCAGGCCCTCAATTCCAGGAGCCAGCTCCACAAATGCCCCAAATGGCGCAGTCCTGGTTATGATTCCGGAAACCACGCTTCCAGGTTCAAACCGTTTCAGGATATCATCCCAGGGATCAGCCTGGGCCTGTTTCATGGACAGGTTCATGCGCACCCTGCCCTTGCCCTGTTCTTCAAGGCTCAAAAGCTTGACTGTCACGACGTCACCTGAAGATACGATTTCTTCAGGCTTCAGATTTCTGGACCAGCTCATCTCACTGATGTGAACCAGTCCTTCCAGACCCGGGGCAACCTCGACAAAAGCCCCGTAAGGTTCTATTCTGGTGACCCGGCCTTGGAGCTCGTCCCCTGGTCCGACCTGTCTGGAAAAAGTCTCCAGGGAATCCTGCTGTTCCTTTTCCAGGAGAGCCCGTCTGGAAACCACTATATTGCGCCCTTTTTCCTCAATCCGGTTGATCAGAAACAAAAAAGTCTGGCCAATCAGGCTGCCGGGGTCTTCCACCGGACGGATATCCATCTGACTCAGGGGACAAAAGGCCGGCTTGGTGCCCATGACCTGGACCCTGTATCCGCCTTTGCAGGTTTCCTTGACTTTTCCCTGAACAGGGATGCCCTGTTCCATGGCCTGGATCAGCTGCTCGACCCCTCCTTGCGTGCCAAACGAAAGGCCAAGCTTTATCTCTCCCTGACTCTGCGCAACCACAAAGAGCTCAATCTGGTCTCCTTCACTGTAAGGCAGCTGACCTTTTTCATCCAGAAGCTCTTCTCTGTCCACCACTCCGTCTACTTTGGTGCCTGTGCTCACGTAGACCTGGTCCCGGCCGATGCTGATTATTCTTCCTGTTATCCTGTCTCCCGGCCTGACCTCGGCTCCGGCCTCTGTTTCTGATTCAGCCAGCAGCTGGGCAAAACTCTTTTCATCATTCATATTTTCCATGTCATTACTCCGTCTGAACCGGCCTTTATGCCGGAATTTTTCGATATCAACCGCATCATCAGAACACCCTGGTCACAATCCAGGTTCCAGCCACAAATGTACCCAGGGAACTGCCCAGATTGGCCAGAACCACTACCAAAAGAATCCTGCAGATGGGGTTCAGCCAGAAACCCTTAAAAGAAGTCAGGGCCCGGGGCAGATTTTCCAGATCAGCCACAATTGGTTTTTTGACCCAGGCCTGAACCAGTCCGGCAATCCAGCCGGCAGCCATGGTCGGATTAAGGCTGGTTATGGGGGCCGCCACAAAAGCACTCAGGATGGTCAAAGGATGGGCCAGGGCCAGGGTCACTCCCAAGGCTGAAAAAAGCCCATTGACCAGAACCCAGATATATAGAGACTGAACCGAATGCTCAGTGCCCTGGGTCAAAAAACCCAGGATCAGAAGACTGACAATGATCAATGGAATACCCCACTTGACCAGTGAAGGCCAGACCGGCTTGCCAGGCATTTCCTCCAGGGCTGCCTGATCTATCTCCTGTCCCAGGTATCTGGTGATTCCTGGAACATGGGCTGCCCCGACAACAGCCAGGACCTTCTGACCGGGACTGGTGGCTATTTTATGAGCCAGATACTGATCCCGTTCATCCACCAGAGTCCTGCCCACCTGGGGAAAAGACCTGGAGAACTCGTCCATGACCATCTGGAGTTGATCTTTACTCTTCAGTTTCTCAATGTCCTCTTTTTCGATATTCCCCTGAAACATCATGCTCAGCAAAAGGTGGGTCAGAAACCTGAACTTTGAAAAAAAGGAAAGGGAAGCCCAGATCCGTTTAAGGGTAATGTTCACATCCCGGTCAGCAAGGACCAGGGTTGCACCAAGCTTTTCAGCCTGCACAGCACCCTCGAGCATTTCAGCCCCGGGCTTGACCCCGAGCTTC
Organism: Desulfonatronovibrio hydrogenovorans DSM 9292; assembly: GCF_000686525.1. Taxonomy (NCBI): domain Bacteria; kingdom Pseudomonadati; phylum Thermodesulfobacteriota; class Desulfovibrionia; order Desulfovibrionales; family Desulfonatronovibrionaceae; genus Desulfonatronovibrio; species Desulfonatronovibrio hydrogenovorans. Next base: position 199,273 of record NZ_JMKT01000008.1, on the reverse strand, counting down.
TGTCCTATCTTGCGGTAAAAAGCACTCAAGCCCAGCTGGGCCAGGAGAAAAAGGGCCTTATTTTCCTTGACCACCCTGTAGATGTCCATTTTCTGCCAGGCATCCTGTCTGACCAGCACCTCGTATCTGGATGGGCAGAGTTCAATGCAGATGGTGTCAGGTTCAAATTCCTGTGCAGCGACTTTTACGTCTTCTACACTCTGTTCTGAAACATGGGCTGTGCCAAGCAGGTATATATCCCTGCCCTTGACTGTAACGTGGGTAATGTTTTCCAATTCCAATTTTTTCCCTGGGTTGTTCGTTTTTGATCAAAAAAAGTTCCGGTTGACGGATTCCTGCATATCTTGTTGTTCCCTTAAATGTATTTGAATCATCCCTCTGTCAAACATTTTATGGGTTCCGGGCCACGAGCTTTGCACAGCTGCTCCATGCAGACCTGAAAATTTCAACTGGAGTTTCCAGACAGACTTCCCAGACCTGCAGCTCACCCTGAAGCGCATCCATTCCACAACCATCCGAAAACACACCACAATCCCAGGGATTATCAAGGATAATAAATACCAGAACCTGGTCAAGAATAAATCCATGGCAGCCTGACTCCTGCTCATTAAAACCCGATCCAGTAGATTCTTCGCCTTAATTATTTCAAAATTGTAATACTTTATGTATAACATAAATTTTTTCTTGCTCTTTTTTTTTCTATTGCCAATTTCTTATAAATTTGGTTAATAGGATTGTAACTAATCTATTAAGATCAAGTTACTTTTTTAACAAACGGTTTTAAAAACCGCCTGGACCCCAACAAAGGAGGAGGGTTATGAGCTTAACCAGACGCGATTTTGTGAAAATCTGCGGCGGGACCGTGGCAGGTCTGGGAATATCCCAGATGGTCCATCCCGGTCTTTTGATGGCCATGGAAAAGGAAGCCCAGAAAGCACCAGTGATCTGGATTCAAGGCCAGGGATGCACCGGCTGCTCGGTTTCTCTTCTGAATGCTGTCCACCCCAGCATCAAGGAAGTGCTCCTGAAAATCATCAGCCTGGAATACCATCCCACGGTAATGGCAGCCAAGGGTGCTCTGGCCATAGACCACCTTTTTGAGGTGGCTGACAAATATGAAGGCGAGTTCTTCCTGGCCATAGAAGGATCCGTGCCCAAGGCTGCAGACGGAAAGTACTGTTACGTGGGTGAAAAGGATGGCCAGCACATCACCATGCTAGAAATGACCAAGACCCTGGGGGCCAAGTGTGCAGCCACGCTTTCCCTGGGTACATGCTCTGCATATGGTGGAATTCCTGCCGCCTGGGGCAACCTGACTGATGCAGTCCCGGTGACCCAGATCTACCAGGAAAACAACATTGCAAAGCCTGTCATCAATGTTCCCGGCTGTCCCCCTCATCCGGACTGGATGGTGGGAACCATAGCTCATGTCCTTCTCTACGGGATTCCCGAGCTTGACAACCATTTGCGGCCCAAGCTCTTCTTCGGTTCCAATATCCACGACAACTGTCCCTACCGCAGCTACTACGATCAGAACGTAATGAGCAAGACCTTTACCGAGAAAAAGGCCTGTCGCTACGAAATCGGCTGTAAAGCGCCCCATGTCAATGCTGACTGCTGGAAAAGGCGCTGGAACAACGGGGTCAACTGGTGCGTTGAAAATGCCGTCTGTATCGGCTGTGTAGAACCGGGCTTCCCGGACATGATGTCTCCGTTTTACGAAGTAGTTTAAAAAATCCTGATCAAATCTTATATTAGGAGGGAATAACATGGCAGGAAAGAAACCTGACAGAGCCCCGGGAGCCTATGCTCCAGGTCAGAAGATAAAGGTGTCTGTTGATCCGTTGACCAGGATCGAAGGCCATCTCAAGGTGGAAGTGGAGGTCAAGGACGGCGTGGTTGTGGACGCCCGCTGCGAAGGCCCCATGTTCAGAGGCTTTGAAAATATCCTGATTGACCGTGACCCCAGGGATGCATCCCAGCTGGTCCAGCGGATCTGTGGAGTATGTCCCACAGCCCATGCCACAGCATCGGTCCGGGCCCTGGATGACGCCTTTGATGTCAAGGTCAACACCAATGGCCGCATCATGCGCAATCTCATCTTTGGCGCCAATTACCTGCAGTCCCATATTCTGCACTTTTACCATCTGGCAGCCCTGGACTATGTCAATGGACCAGATGTGGCCCCATTCGTACCCAGATATGAAAACAACGACATCCGGGTTGACGCCGCCACTAACCAGGTCGGAGTGGATCAATACCTGAAGGCCCTGGAAATCAGGCGGATCTGTCACGAGATGGTCGCCCTGTTCGGTGGAAGAATGCCCCATGTCCAGGGTCTGGTGGTTGGCGGTACCACAGAGATCCCCACTGTGGACAAGATCGTTGGATTCATGTGGCGCTTCAAAAGAGTTATTGACTTTATTGAAAATGAATACCTGCCCCTGGTTTACGCCCTGGGCGGAGTCTATCCGGATCTTCTGGAAACCGGCAAGGGCTGTAAAAACCTCCTTTCTTTCGGAGTGTTCCCCCTGGACGACGAAGAAACAACCTTTCTGCATAAGCCGGGTGTTTACACTGATGGACAGGACTATCCCCTTGACACCGACAAGATCCTGGAAGACGTCAAGTACTCCTGGTTCGACGATGCCACCACCGGGTTGCATCCCAGCCAGGGCAAAACTGTTCCTGATCCATACAAGGAAGGCGCTTACAGCTTTGTCAAAGCCCCCAGATACAACAACCTGCCCCACGAGGTCGGCCCCCTGGCCAGGATGTGGATCACCAATCCTGAATTGAGCGCTGTAGCCCAGCAGGCAGGATTCAAAACCATGCGCGATTTCGGTGACAAGGCCTTCTCCATCCTGGGTAGACACATTGCCAGGGCTGAGGAAGCATTGATCGTGGCCAAAGCTGTTGAAAAATGGCTGGGTGAAGTCAAGCCTGGTGAAGAGACCTACGTCCACTCAGAAGTGCCAGCCGAGGGTGAGGGAATGGGTTTGACCGAGGCTCCCAGAGGCTCCCTGCTGCACTATATCAAGGTTGATGATTACTATATTGAAAACTACCAGGTCGTGGCAGCAACAATCTGGAATGCCAGTCCCAAGGATGACCGTGACCAGCGAGGCCCCATGGAAGAGGCCTTGATCGGAGTTCCTGTTCCAGACCCGGGCAGTCCGGTGAATGTGGGCCGGGTGGTCCGCGCCTTTGACCCGTGACTGGGCTGTGCCGTGCACGTGCTGCACGCTGAGACCGGCGAAGAACACGTAATGACCATTGAATAGACTTAAACAGCCAGATTGACTGAATCGCAAAAGGCCGGTAAACCCGGCCTTTTGCTTTATTAGAATCTTAATCCATGGCAACCGGGGAAAGCTGCTGATCATGAAAACCTTGCTGGTAATGGGAATCGGAAATATCCTGCTCAAGGATGAAGGAGTCGGAGTTTTTTGCGTCCAGGCCCTGGAAAAGGAAGACTGGCCGGAAAACGTTGCTTTTGTGGACGGAGGAACTTTCACTCAGGATCTCTTCTATCTGTTTGAAAACTACGACCACCTCCTGGTGCTTGACGCTGTCCGCGGCGGCCGGGAACCCGGCACCATTTATCGTCTGGAAGAAAAAGACCTGCAGGAAAACAGTTCACAGCAGGTATCTCTTCATGATATTGATCTCCTTGACTCCCTGAAAATGGCTGAGCTGCTTGGGAAAAAACCTGTGTTGACTGTCCTGGGAATTGAACCGGAGAAAATTGCCTGGGAAATGGGTCTGACCCAGTCCCTGGAAAATGCCTTTCCAGACTACCTGGAACTGGCCAGAAAGGAGATCACCAGGATTCTGGAAACCTTCTAAGAGACTGGCCTGGGGCCAGCCTCAGAAAATCATTGTTAACTGAAAACCTGCTTTGCCAACACCACTTCCATGAACAAATTCGTCCTGTCAGTGCTGGGCTGTGATCGACCGGGGATAGTCGCAGAGGTCAGCGAAATCCTCACCGTCCATGAGTGCAACATCGAAGATCTGACCCAGACCGTTCTGCAGAGCGAGTTTGCAGCCATATTCATTTTCACCCTGGGCCATGGACGGACATCCGGAGAACTCCAGGCCAGTCTCCAATCCAGGCTGGAACCCCAGGGTCTTAATGTCCGTCTGAAAAAAATGCAGGCCGGATGTCCGGCAATCCAGAATTCCGACCCCTTTGTCGCCGTGGCCATAGGTCCGGACAGAACCGGGCAGATATCCGCCCTTTCCGGTGTCATGCGCGATTTCGGCTGCAACATAACCACCATCAGGGCCATCAACCGGAGTGATCTTTACCCGGACAAGATTGTTATCATCATAGAAATGGATGTCCCGGCCACTGCAGCTGTATCTGACCTGCGCCAGCGTCTGGAGGAAGCTTCATCCAGCCTTGGCCTGGCCTGCAGCCTGCAGCACAAGGATATTTTCGAATCCATTCACCGGATCTAGATTATCAGGGGACATTGTCATGCTTACTCATAAGGAAGTTCTTTCCACCATAGAAATGGTCAAAAACGAACACCTGGATGTTCGGACCATCACCCTTGGGATTTCTCTGTTTGATTGCGCCTCTGATTCTCTGGACAGATTCCTGGACAATGTCCGGCATAAAATCGTGTCCAGGGCCGGTGACCTGGTCAAGGTATGCGACCAGGTGGGGGAAAAGTACGGGATATCCGTGGTCAACAAACGCATCTCCATCAGTCCTGTTGCCGTTGCCGGAGCCCCGTTCAATTCGGAAGGCATGGTCAAGATCGCCCGGACCCTGGATTTGACTGCCCAGGAGGTTGGCATAGATTTTATCGGCGGTTTTTCCGCCCTGGTTGAAAAAGGCATTGCCCGGGGCGATCTGGCCCTGATCAAATCTTTGCCCCAGGCCCTGACTGAAACCAGCCGGGTCTGCGCATCCATAAATGTCGCCTCTACAAAAGCAGGCATTAATATGGACGCTGTCTACCTGATGGCTAAAACCATCAAAAAAGCTGCCCAGCTTACCAGCGACAGAGACGGCCTGGCCTGCGCCAAACTCTGTGTCTTTTCCAATATTCCCCAGGATGTGCCCTTTATGGCTGGAGCCTACCTGGGTGTAGGCGAACCGGATTCAGTCATCAATGTAGGTGTCAGTGGGCCGGGTGTGGTCAAAAAAGCAATTGACAGGGCCCTGGAAACAAACCCTGACTGCGACCTGGGTTGCCTGGCTGAAGTAATCAAAAAAACAGCTTTCAAGGTCACCCGGGCTGGAGAGCTTATTGGCAGGGAAGTAGCTGCAAGCCTTGGGGTTAAGTTTGGAATACTGGATCTGTCCCTGGCCCCCACCCCCAATATCGGGGACAGTGTCGGAGAAATTTTTGAATCACTGGGACTTGAAGCCATAGGAGCCCCGGGAAGCACTGCAGCCCTGGCCATGCTCAATGATGCGGTCAAAAAGGGCGGAGCCTTTGCCAGCTCTTATGTCGGAGGCCTGAGTGGAGCATTTATTCCTGTAAGCGAAGACCTGAACATTGCTCAGGCAGCTGCCAGGGGCATTCTGAGCCTGAGTAAACTGGAAGCCATGACTTCAGTCTGTTCGGTGGGGCTGGACATGGTCGCCCTGCCAGGAGATACCTCCCCGGAAACCATCGCCGGAATAATTGCCGATGAAATGGCCATTGGCGTGATCAACAGAAAAACCACTGCTGCCCGGCTTATTCCAGTCCCGGGCAAAAAGGCCGGAGAAACAGCAAGATTCGGTGGTCTTCTTGGTGAAGCCACCATTATCAGCCCTGGACCCGGTCATTCTGACAACACCTTTGTTACCAAGGGGGGGCTCATCCCTGCTCCTCTGCAGAGTCTGAACAACTAGATATTGCTCAGATGATGTGCCCGGTCTGCTGATAAAAATCAACCAGTTAAGTCTTTAACTAAAAATTTCCTTCTGGCCGGACCCCAGTTAAGGCTTGCTAAGCACCGGCTAATCATGTAATAAAGTTTATCAGATAAACATAAGCAGGACAGCGGATTTATCTACTGCTGTCCTGCTTTATCAGCCTTGTGGAAAAAACTGTTTCATCTATTTCCGACTCATACGGACATAAAATTCTTAAAGGAGGTCGTTGTTAATGTCACAGGAAAAAATCAAACCGGTTGGTGAAGAAAACCTGGCTGCTTCCAATCCGGCTTATTCTGCTGAAGAACTTGGCGGAGGCAAAAGAGATATGGGCAAGGTCGGAGTAATAGTTTCTGTTCTTGCTGTCTTTCTTTTAATCATTTTTTATTATGCCTTGAACAAAAACATGGATGAAATTTCAGGCAAGGTTGACCTGATCACCGAGACCAGAGAGATGATTCAGGATCTTGACAACAAGATGGTGGAAATGGATGCCCGCATAGCTGAAATTGAACAGCTGCCCGATGTGGTCAAGAACATGGTCCTGGGCGGAATGCTTGATGAAATGGCTCAAAAGGCCGGCTATATCGGCGGGCAGGTCAGCGAGGAACAAAAGGCCAAGCTTGAGCAGGCCAGAGATCTGTTGCAGCAGGTCCAGCAGGAGTTAAGCCAGTAGCTTGTTTTCCCTGATACCTTTTAAAAGGCCCGGCACTCAGCCGGGCCTTTTTTTGTTCCTGTTTCAGCCCAATAATAAAAAGAGAACTGCTTACAGGCCTTGGGTCTTGAACTTTTAAGGCCCTCCCCGGTCATAAACCATCTTAGTTCTCTTTTTTCTCCATTAACTCTTCTCAGATCAAAAATCTCCATTTCCGGTCAGCTGCCGGACACCAGGATGGCGCCTGAAACTTCACGCAAATACTCTACCCGGGCCATGGACAGGACCTGGGAGGGACCTGACCCTTCCTGCTGAACATTTTGCCCCTAACCAGGGCTGGACAAATCCACATCTTTCAAATTTGCTTGCACAAAACTATAAAGTCTGCTAAAAATAGCAACTAATTGAAATCCTTCATATGCCAAGGGCTTTCATGCTTAACTCTTTGTGGAGGTAAACCTCATGAAACGCAGCTTTTTTATCACTGCCATTATTTTACTTTCCCTTTTATTTGCCCCTGTTGCCGGCCTCAGCAGCACCCAGATCAATATAAATACCGCAGATGCTGAACAGCTGACATCCCTTCCCGGCATCGGTCCGGCCCTGGCTGAAAGGATCATAGACTACCGCCAGGAGTTTCCTTTCACCAAAACAGAGGACATCATGCAGGTTCCAGGTATTGGAGAAGTCCGGTATAACGAAATCAAGGATTTGATCAGCATTGAATGAGGAGCTTTTTCTCTGAGCACTGTCAGTAGCCAGGCCCTGGCATATGAAAGGGATTCGGCCTGAAAGCCGGCGGCTTTCAGGCCGTTTACTTTTTTTAAAAATTTTACTTGACAGGGGTTAATGCTAATAGTAATCATTCCGAAAAAGAGGCGGACATGAGGCTTACCAAGCAAAGAAAAATAATCCTGGAAAAACTGAAGCAGACCAAATCACATCCTACGGCCATAGAGATATATGACCGGGTCCGGATGGACATGCCTGCCATCAGTCTGGGTACTGTCTATCGCAACCTTGATATCCTCTGCAGACAGGGGCATATTAAAAAAATAGACACCTGCGGAGACCAGAAAAGATTTGACGGTACGCCTGAAGATCATCTGCATGTCATCTGCTCAGGTTGCGGCCGGGTTCGGGACATCGAGGCTGGCCTGACCATTGATCCTGAGCAGCTTACTGAAATAGATTCCGAGTTTACCATTACAGGAATCAGGCTGGAAATCCTGGGGCTCTGCCCTGAATGCCAAAAACTCCAGTCTGAAGAACTGTCGTGACCAACACGATTAACCCTTTAATTAAAACATCCCTTAGGAGGAAAAAATGAAATCTGTTAAAGGTACCAAGACCGAGAAAAACATCCTGACTGCTTTTGCCGGCGAATCCCAGGCCCGCAACCGGTACACCTACTTTGCCAAGCAGGCCCGGAAAGATGGTTATGTCCAGCTTGCCAATATCTTTGAGGAAACTGCCAATCAGGAAAAAGAGCATGCCAAAAGGCTCTTCAAGTTCCTGGAGGGTGGCGAGGTGGAAATCCAGGCTGCCTTTCCAGCTGGGAAAATAGGGACCACCATGGAAAATCTGCATGAAGCAGCCAACGGTGAGCGGTATGAACATGAAACCATGTATCCTGAGTTCGCCAAAGTCGCTATGGAAGAAGGCTTTCCCCAGGTTGCCGCAGCCATGGAGGCCATAGCTGTTGCTGAACAGCTCCACGAAAGAAGATACAGAAGCTTTATCGCCAATATTGAAAAGGACAGGGTCTTCAAAAAGGACGAGGAAGTTGTCTGGAAGTGCCAGAACTGCGGATTCACCCACAAAGGCAAGGAAGCCTTGGATGAATGCCCCTCCTGCGCTCATCCCAAAGCCCACTTTGAAGTCCTGTGTGAAAGCTGGCAATAACTCTCCCGTAATCCCGGACCAAAAGGCAGGCCAGCTGGCCTGCCTTTTTTTATCTGAACCATTTATCTATTATAAATTAAAACCTTGCCACGCTATAGGACACTGTTTAAGTATAGAACTGTGTCTGATTATTAATCAAACTCAACATTATCGAGGTGACCATGACTGGATTGCTTGAAGTCTACAAATGTGATGCATGCGGAAATATTGTGGAGGTCCTGCACACCGGAGATGGTGAACTGGTCTGCTGCGGCCAGCCCATGAAGCGTTTTACTGAAAACACAGTTGATGCGGCAAAGGAAAAACATGTCCCGGTTATTGAAAAAACCGCTGACGGTTACAGGGTCCTGGTTGGCAGTGTTGCTCATCCCATGGAAGAAAAGCACTATATTGAATGGATTGAAATCATCGCTGATGGCCGGACCTACCGTGAATTTCTCAAACCCGGTCAAAAGCCTGAAGCTGATTTCTGCATTAAAGCAGACCAAATCACTGTAAGAGAATTCTGCAATATTCACGGCCTGTGGAAGGCTGAAAACTGAAGGAGTCTCACCATGGCCGCTCCAGAAGAAATGTGGCAGTGTCAGATGGTCAACTGCGGCTGTATTTACAATCCAGACAAAGGTGACCGTAAAGGCAAAGTTGGCAAAGGAACAAGCTTCAACGACCTGCCTGAAAACTGGAAATGCCCGGTCTGCGGTGGGGGAAAAAAATGCTTCCGACCCCTGGCCGGACCCGGATCAGCATTGAATGAAAAATGAGGATTTTTAGACCATGAAAAAATATGAATGCGCAGTGTGCGGGTATGTGTACAACCCTGTTCTGGCCGAAAGGTCCGGGGTTAAGAAAAACACCCTTTTTGACGAACTGTCTGAAGACTGGTGCTGCCCCCAGTGTGGCACCAAAAAGAAATATTTTGTTGAAAAAGCAGAACCAAAGGACAACCAGTAACAAGGAGGCTGACATGGAAAAATGGATTTGTGAAATCTGCGGCTATGTTTACGATCCTGCTGAAGGCGATCCGGACAACGGCATACCAGCAGGAACCAGGTTTGAAGACCTGCCTGCTGAATGGGTTTGTCCTGTTTGCGGTGCCACCAAGGACGATTTTGTCAAGGAAGCCTGATCAGAAACAGGACAGGCCCCTCAAAGGGGCCTGCCCAGACCAATTCCGGAGTAATTATGGCAGTAGTTGAAATTAAAAAGAATGTATACTGGGTGGGGGCCGTGGACTGGAATATCAAAAATTTCCACGGCTATTCTCTGGCCAGAAGGGGAACCACCTATAACGCCTTTCTGGTCCTGGACGACAAAGTAACCCTCTTTGACACGGTTCCGGAAAAATTCAGGCTGGACCTCTATCACCAGATTCACAAGCTGATCAAACCGTCTGATATTGACTATCTTGTGGTCAACCATGTGGAGCTGGACCATTCCGGAGCCCTTCCCTTTATGGTGGAGAAGTGCTCTCCTGAAAAGATATTCTGCTCTCCCATGGGAGAAAAGTCCCTGCTCAGCCACTTTCACAGGCCGGACTGGCCTGTTCAGGTGGTCAAGGACGGTGACTCCATCTCTCTGGGCCAGACAAATGTCCAGTTCATGGAAGCCAGAATGCTTCACTGGCCAGATACCATGTTCTCCTATATTCCGGAGCACAAGCTCCTTATTTCCAGCGACGCCTTTGGCCAGAACATAGCCACAACCCGTTTGTTTGACGACCAGAATGACCTCAGCCTGCTCCTGTCCGAGGCCAGACATTACTATACAAATATTATTCTTCCCTTTTCCGGCTTTGTGCAGAAAGCCCTGGCCAGGGTCAGGGAATCAGGCCTGGAAATTGACATGATCGCACCGGATCACGGAATTGTCTGGCGGTCTCATGTTCCTGAAATTCTAAAGGCTTATGATGACTTTTCCAGTCAGAGAATCAGGGAAAAAGCGGTCCTGGTCTTTGATACCATGTGGCACAGTTCGGAAAAGATGCTCAAGGCCCTGGGAGATGCCCTGGTTGAGGAAGGCCTGGAAATCAATTTCATGTCCCTGAAAAAATTCCACCACAGTGACGTGATGGGTGAATTCTCAGACGCTGCAGCCCTTATATGCGCCTCTCCCACCCATAATAACGGCATGCTTCCATTGATGGCTAATTTTTTGACCTACATGAAGGGGCTCAAGCCCAAAGGCCGGATCGGGGCTGCCCTGGGGTCCTTTGGATGGAGCGGCGAAGCACCCAAAGCCATGGCGGACATACTGGAAACAGCCGGCTTTGATGTCCCGGTTCCTCCTCTGAAGGTCCAGAACGTTCCTACTCATGAGGATCTGGCCAGGTGCAGAGAGATGGGTAAAACTCTGGCCAGAAGCATCAAAGAGAAAGTCGCTGGACAGAAGCACTGACAGCATTCCTGCTACCTGTGCAGGACCTGGACCAGGATTAATCCCGGCCCAGGTCCTGCCTGATTATTCTCATTTCAAAGATCTGGTGGAAGCTGCTGCAGAGAAATCACCATGAAAAAGCTGAAAAGTGAAATCCTGGCCATCCTGGCCCGGGAAGACATCACCCAGGGCCTGACCAGACTGGACCGGTTCAATCCCAGGTCAGTCCTTTCACCTGTATTTTCCGCCCTCTTAAATCCGGACCGGCAGACCAGGTGGCACGCCGTAACTGCCATGGGACACGTGGTGGCCAGGATAGCTGACCAGGACATGGAACAGGCCAGGATGGTCATGCGCCGGCTCATGTGGTCTCTGAATGATGAATCCGGGGGAATCGGCTGGGGCGCGGCCCAGTGCATGGGAGAAATAATGGCTGTCCAGCAGGATCTGGCTCAGGAATACCATCCCATACTTTTTTCCTATCTGGTGGAACGATCAGACGGAGCAGACAACTATCTGGAACTCCTGTCCCTGCGTAGGGGGGCTTTCTGGGGTCTGGCCAGATTTGCCCAGGGAATGCCCGGTCTTGCGGCCAAAGGGCTGGGAAACGCCTTAACCGCCCTGGAAAAGCATGATGATCTGTTTACCCTGGTCTGTTTGTGTCTCTTTTTTGACCTGACTGGAAATCCATCCGGGCTTCTGCAGGAAAAATTGAGATCCGTACAGGCCGAATCCCTGACTTTCTACTGGGACAGAAAACTGCTCAAGACCAGGGCTGAAGTCATCTGTACCCTGCCTGGTTCCTAGCCAGGATATCCACCACCACAATTTCCGCCGGGGCCAGAACCCTTATGGGAGGCCCCCAGCTTCCGGCCCCGCTGGTCACAATAAGCCTTGTCCCGGAATTTTGATATAACCCGTAAACATGGTCAAACTGCAGCCTGACAAAATATCTGAAAGGAAATATCTGTCCATTATGGGTATGTCCGGCCAGATGCAGATCTACTCCGGCCCGGGCTGCGTGTTCAACCCCCCAGGGCCGGTGGCTTATCAGCAGGTTGAACCTGTCCGGCCGGATATCCTTCAGCAGCTTCCGGGTTGTTTCCTCCTGATGCTCCCTGGGACTTGGATAGGGAGTAGGATCAGTCACTCCGATAAGGGTCAGGTTGATTGATTCCAGATCTTTTTTCCGGTCATCCAGGACTGCTATCTCCGACTGCCTGAACAGGGCCAGGGACTTATCCAGGCCGGGATAAAACTCGTGATTGCCCAGCACTCCGAATTTGCCCAGAGGCGCAGTCAGGCCCTTGAGCTGCAGAGCTTCGTCCTCCAGCCACTCCAGGTGGTCATTGACCAGGTCTCCTCCAAAGATTATCAGATCGGCATCCTGGTGCTCCAGGAGCTGAATCAGCTCTCCCAGGCGTCTGGAGGACTTCTGAACTCCGAGATGAAGATCAGACAAAAAGACCAGCCTGATGTCCCTGGTTATTTTTTCTGATTCAAACTGGTGCTTGACCACCTGGACCGGTTTTGAAGCCTCATAAAATCCGTAGCCGACAATGGCCAGGGCAAGGATGACGATGGACATGCCGGTAAATGATGCCGCTCTGGGCCAGGATGAGCCTATGAATGGCCGAAGAACTGTCTTCAGCAGAAATACGCTCAGCTGGAGAAAAAAAAGATAAAAGATCACTCCCAGCCAGGTAAAGGTGAACTGCCAGAAGGAATACACCAGGATCTTGGGCCATGAAACAGGGATCAGGTGAGCCAGAACAGGGCTCAGGGCAAGCAGCACACAGACGGCATACCCGGTTGCTGCCACCCTGGAGCCAGGTTTCAGCTGAACGCAGAACCTGGACCATACAAAGACGTGCATGGCCAGGTAGATGGTAAAAAAGGCTAGAAAAAAAAGCATCCTACAATATCCCTTTTAGAAATGGCTTTACCCGCTCATGGACAACGCCCGCATCAAAGCCGGTGAGCATTCTGTCCTGGCAAGAACCCATGGGAGATCAACCTCCAGAAAATATACTAGGGAAGCCTGCCAGGTACATCAAGACCCCTGGATGCAGAAACTTTATCCTTAGTGCCCGCTGGCTGCGGCAGACTCCCGGTCAAGCCCTGGAAAAAAGCAGCTGCATTTACGCCCAGGGAACGGACCCTGTATCCTCCTTCCTGGACCACCAGGACAGGAAGGCCGGTGGAGGCTATCATCCGTCCGTTAAGAGCAAAATCTTCAGCCTTCAGGGACCAGGTTCCAGTAGGATCTCCCTTGGCCGGATCAAGCCCAAGGCAAACCACCAGGAAAAGGGGTTTGAACCGGTTGATCTTTTTCAGGGCTTTTTCCAGGACCAGCCTGAATTTTTTCCCATCCAGACTTTCAGGCAAAGGATAGTTCACATTAAACCCGGCTCCTGGACCCTCTCCTTTTTCCTTGGAATAACCACTGAAATAGGGATAGGCAAACCTTGGATGGCCATGCATGGATATGGTCAGCACATCTGGCCGACTGTAAAATATATCCTGGGTCCCGTTGCCGTGGTGATAATCCAGATCGATGACTGCCACTTTTCCTAGTTTACTCAGGTAGTTGGCAGCAACTGCAGCTGAATTGAAGTAGCAGAACCCCCCAAAGACTTTCCTCTCGGCATGGTGTCCCGGCGGCCTGACCAGAGAGTAACTGAGCCGGTATCCCTTGAGCAGACATGCTGCAGCAGTCAGAGTGGCATCCACAGCTCTCCTGGCGGCAAGGTAGGCATTGCTGTTGATGGGGGTGAAGGTGTCTATGCAGAAATATCCCGCCCTGACCGGGAGGTCCCTGGGAGGCCTTGCTGCATTGCGGACCGGAAAGACGTACGGATAAACCGATTTACCAGGTTTAAGTCCGGCACAGACCCTTTTCAGATAATTCGCCAGTTTCTGGTCGTGGACCTCCAGGATATGCTTTTCAGAAAAACGGGAAATCCTGACCCGTTCAAACAGCCCGGTCCTGTCCAGCTGATTCAGGATAGCTGAGATTCTGACCGGTGCTTCCACATATCCCCTTTCATGGATATGGTGAATATCATGCCGGTCATTGACACACAGGGCTATCACCTTGTCCGGATACATGGGCCTGGCCGGTTTTTCACGGCTCTTCTTCACGTATTTGAAATCCCTCAGCCTGACTGGATCATCCTGGAAGGAGTCCACCACCATGTCAATATATCCGGGCGGGCACTTGTGGCTGTACCTGCGTTCCAGGATAGCCCTGACCATGACCCTGGCCTCTTTCCGGCTCAGGGGGCTGTCCTGATCCAGATGGTCAAAGACCAGAAACGGCGGGCAGTCATCCGTTGGCTTGAGCGGGGTTTCATAGGCGGTTCCTGACACCGGTCTGGCCCCAAAGCGTTCGTAAAATCTCAGTCTGGCCCGGTTCTGGGCCAGGATGTCCTTGTCCTGGCAAAGGTCCGGTTCATCTGGCAGACACTCAAAAAAAAGCCCTCTGACCCCAAGGGATTTGGCCTCGTCCCTGACCCGCTGGTAAAGAGCCCCTCCAATACCTGATCCGGTCCTGTTTCCGGCTGCAGATATATAGTCCAGGTAACAGAAATCAAGGTCAGTTGCGTGCATGAGCAGGGCAAAGCCTCTTAAATTCCAGGACTGATCTTCTCCAGCAAACAAAATGCTCCTGAACCGATGTTTAAGAGGGTCCCTGAGCTGGGACGGCAGCAGAGCGATATCCTTTGCAGCCATCTGGGGAAACTGTTCTTTGAGGATCTGTCTGGCCTGATCAATCACTTCCCGGTCCCTGCCCAGGGAGTCATCGTATATCCTGCGAATCCGAAACATATGTTTCTGCCTCCTGTCCTAAAAACTGATCCGGTCCAAACAGGGCTCATCAGTTGAATTTGCTTTTTTTCCTGGCCTGGATCAGAATGGCCTCCATGAGACATCCGATCCGGCTCTGCTGCCAACACGCCTGTTTAAATTGATTAGCCTGATGAAATCAAGAAGACTTTTCATAGCCTTCCTCTTGCTTGCCCTGCTGGCCGGGGCAGGACTGGGACTTGCCTGGATCATCCTGGAAAAACGGCTGGAAAACCGGGTCAGGGCATTCCTGAACGACAACCCCAGGATGAAGGTGGAATACACCGCCATCAGGGCCAACCCTTTTCTTAAGAGAATCACTTTTGACCAGCCCAGGGTTGACTGGCCAGGAGGAGTGGAGATGCAGGCCGGGACAATAATTCTCCAGGACCTGAAACTGAAAGATTCGCGGCCTGTCAGCATGACCGTCAGGATCCAGGATCTCAATCTGGACAATCTGCTTCAGAACGTAAAAACCGCTGAAAGAATCAGACTTTCAGGCTCTGATCTGTCCCGGGTCCAAGCAGGATTCCGGTATGCATATCGCCTGGAAGAAAGCCTGCTGAAGATTGAACAGCTGACCCTGAAAAAAGAAGAACTGGGCCTGTTTTGTGCTGATGCAGTCCTGGCCAACATCAATCCGGCCTATCTGGTAAGCACTGACAACCCCCTTTTACTGGGGGCAGCCATTCTGGGAGTCAGGATAGTCAGCCTCCGGGCTGGTTATGAAGATTACGGAATGGTGCACAGACTGATTCAGATGGAATACCCGGAGCAAAGAGATCAGGACGGGGTGCAGAAAAGTTGGTCCGGGCTGTCGAATCAGGCTGGAACCGATCCGACCGCACTCTTCTGGAACAGGCAAAAACCCCTGACCTTGATGGTCAATCCGGACCAGCCGGTCACCATCTCAGCCGTACTTGGGGCCTCAACCTCTGGAAGGGTTTCTGAACTTCTGAATATTGATCTGGAGAACTCAGGGCCTGATTTCTGCCTGCCAAATTAGCCCCGGGCCTCTCAACCTGCTGAACTTTTTTGCAAAAACATGGACCGGTCAGGTCATGTCCTTCATTCCGGCAAAGAATGATTCTGGATCAAAGGCATCCCCATGCTCCCTGGCAAACCTGTCCAGGGCAGGAAAAAACCCATCCCATTCCTTGACTTCATCCACCTTTTTCCGGTCCAGATAAAACTTGAAGGTTGTATCTGCCGGACACCTGGTCATGGCGATCTCAACAGTCCCGGCAGGGGTCCGGTCTGCCCAGAAAGCAGTATAAGTACTGTCGTCTCCTTCAGACTTCCTGTACTTCTGAAAAAAGCTCTCCAAAATGTCCCTGATTTCCTTCCTGTCCATGCTTCCCCCCGGTTTCGGATCAGACTCGGAACCTGGTTTCCGGTATCAGACCCGGTTGACACTCTGGAATGGAAAAGCCCGGGACTTGCGCACCGGGCTTTTCTGACCTTCCAGTATAGATACTGCCCCAGAACTTAATCTTCCAGAGTGGAAGTGTCTCCAACCTCCTCACCCAGTTCCTGGGCCTTGAGCACTCGGCGCATAATCTTACCGCTCCTGGTCTTGGGCAGCTTGTCCCTGAACTCAATACTCTTGACCACGGCCACCGGCCCCAGCTCCTTGCGCACATGGGTCTTGAGGATCTTGATCAGCTCATCAGTATCATCGATTTCAACGTCAGCGCTCAGAGTGACAAAAGCCTTGGCCACCTCACCCTTGATTTTATCGGGAATACCAATGACAGCGGCTTCAGCCACTGACTTATGAGAGACAAGGGCGCTTTCAAGCTCAGAAGTGCCCACCCTGTGCCCGGCAATGTTCAGGACATCGTCTGAACGGCCCTGAATCCAGAAGTATCCGTCCTCATCTTTGCGGGCCACGTCACCGGCCAGGTAGTAACCGGGAAATTTTTCCCAGTAGGTCTGTTTGTACCGTTCCGGATCCTTGTAAAGGGTCCGAAGCATGGAGGGCCAGGGCCTTTTAATGACCAGGTAGCCTCCTTTGCCTGGGGGAACAGGCTTTCCTTCTTCGTCCAGCACCTCGGCTTCAATGCCGGGCAGGGGCTTGGTAACTGATCCGGGTTTGAGCAGGGAAATGGGCAGGGGGCTGATCATAAAGGAACCGGTCTCAGTCTGCCACCAGGTATCCATGACCGGACATTCCGACCGGCCGATGTTCTTGTAGAACCACATCCAGGCCTCGGGATTGATGGGTTCACCCACTGTTCCCAGCAGCCTCAGGGTAGACAGGTCATGCTGCTTTGGGTACTGGGCCCCAAAACGCATCAGCATCCTGATCAGGGTCGGAGCTGTATAAAAAATATTCACCCCGTATCTGGCCACAATATGCCACAGACGGTCTGCCTGGGGATACAGGGGATGACCCTCGAACATAATGGTGGTGGTTCCGGCCATCAAGGGACCATAAATGACGTAGCTGTGGCCCGTGATCCAGCCGGCATCAGCCGTACACCAGAAAATATCCGTGGGCTTGATGTCAAAGACCCAGTTCAAAGAGCGGTGAACCCCGACCATATACCCGCCATGGGTGTGGACTATGCCTTTGGGTTTACCTGTAGTGCCTGAGCTGTACAGCAGAAAAAGCATGTCTTCAGAATCCATGACCTCGGTCTCGGAAACCGGACTCTCCTTGCGGACCAGGTCTTCATACCAGATATCGCGCATCTCGGTCATCTCGATTTCCACATTGGCCCGGTGAACCACCACAACCGTGTCTACGCAGTCACATCCGCCTACAAGGGCCTCATCAACAATGCCCTTGAGGTTGATCACCCGGCCGTTGCGGTAAAAACCATCCGCTGTAATCACCAGCTTGGCCTGGGCGTCATCAATGCGATCCCTGAGGGCCTTGGCCGAAAAACCGGCAAAAACCATGCTGTGCACTGCTCCCACCTTGGCCACGGCCAGAAGGGCAATCATGGTTTCCGGCAAAGGAGGCATGTAAAGGATGACCCTGTCCCCTTTTTTAATACCCAGGGACCTGAGGGCATTGGCAAATTTATTAACAGCCCGGTACAGCTCATAATAGGTCATTTTCTTGGAGTCGCCGGGTTCTCCTTCCCAGATGAGGGCCAGCTTGTTCTTATTGGCCGTCTCAATATGCCGGTCCAGGGCATTGTAGACTATATTGCACTTGGCACCGGTGAACCATTTGTAAAACGGGGCTTCAGAGTCATCCAGGACCTTGTCCCATTTCTTGAACCAGTCCAGTTCTCTGGCTGCCTCTTCCCAGTAGTCCAGGTAATCGTCCCTGGTCTTTTTCATCACCTCGGAATATTCCTGGGGATTGATGTTGGCTTCGATGACCATCTGGGGAAGCGGACGAAATACCCTTTCTTCCTGAAGCAGGGAATCAAGTGCTCCTTTGCCTTCCATAAAAATCCTCCTTTGTCCCGGCAGCTGCTGCCCGGCGCTCTATCTTTTGATCAGTTGAAGTCTGCTGTGAATATACCGGTCTAGTCAGTACATTTGGAAATCAATGGTATATTTAATTCAATTCAAATAAAACGGGATCTTTAATCGGCTAAAGGCCATTCCATCTGGTTGAACGGTGGGAAAGAAGCTCCTGCTAAAGACCCAGGATCTGCTTCAGCTCACTGATCCTTCTCCGGCTGATGGGCAGCTCGATCTTCTTGCGTCCGGCCGTCCTGAGCATGAAGTTGCTGCCAGGCAATGACGCTATTTCCGTAACCATCTCCAGGTTGACCAGGTATTTGCGGTGGACCCGGAAAAACCCATGCCTGTTGAGCCGCTCTTCCAGGTTCTTGAGCCGGTAGGATGTCAGGAATTTCTCCTGTGAGGTATGCACAAAACTGTAGTCCTCGTAAGCCTCCACAAAAACGATCTGGTTATAGGGAACCAGGATCATCTTTCCATCCAGGTTGATGGGCAGCTTTTCAATTTCCAGACGGGAACCGCGGTTCACATCCCAGGCCTGCCTGAGGGCGGTCAGAAACGAATCCTCGTCTACATCAGCCAGGTTCAGCTGAACGGTTTCCTCTTCCAGATCTTCCTGAAGACTGGAGTTGTCGGGCTTATCCCGGTCCACGATCCTGGTCTGACTGGAAAACCTGTGCAGCCTTTCAATGGTCTTAGCCACCCTGGAACTGGAAAAAGGCCAGACCAGATAGTCAGTGGCTCCCACTTCAAAGGCCTTGTAGGCCAGGGACTCGTCATCAGCGACAAACACGATGTTGGGTCTTTTTTTCCTCTGATTCAGGATCTGGGCCAGTTCCACACCGTCCACCCCGCTGGGAAGGTTGATCCCCAGGAAAAATACATCATAGGAAATGTTTTCCAGAAGCTCCAGGGCTTCAAAGGAAGTCATGGCCTCGCCAAGGACCTTGACCCTGCTTTCTTTGCTGAGAAACTCCCTCAGCCGGGTGGTCACCTCCCGCTCAGGATGAATGATTAGGGCTTTTAAAAAAGACATGATCTAGACCTGTGCTGTCCCGACATAGTGGTTTTCAAACTTTCTAACGTCCCTCAGGATGGAATGTTTTGTAACCCGATTCCAGATGAATTGACAAGCCGCAGTTTGCTATAAGGAAGAACCAGCAGGACCTGGACGGCCCTGCTGGTTTCTGGCAGGAAGATAATCTGAAGACCTAGCCGATGCTTACCGATCCCGGCTGGGCTGGTTGACCGTCTTCGCCTTCGATCCACTCAAGCTCAATCTCCAGGGACTTTTTCAGGGTGGATTTTCCGGTTTTGGTTTCCTCTTCCACCTTGATCTCCAGAGTCAGGGAACCTGGGACATTCAGTCCGATCTTTTCCTGTCCCCTGGACAGCTCTATCCGGCCTGATTCCACCTTGTCCGCAATGGTCCTCAGGATTGAGGCAACCTCTGAAGCCTGTTTTTTTTCCTCGCTTTTAAACAGAACTTTTTCCATTCTGCACCTCCTGGTTTGACTTTTGTTAACCGGCCATGAACCATGGCAGTGGGAAAAAACATGCTGTCCATTTTACCGGTCCAGCTGCAGCCTGAGGGATTTTAATCTCCGGCAGGCAGAGGGACTGATGAAAACAGGTACTTCAGGTCTTCATCGGTCATGTAAAACCCGAGCCCTCCGAAAAAGGACCGGTTCTTGCTGGTTCTGCTGATAAAATCATCATACCCGGCAGTAAGATAGAAGTTATTTAAGAAATAAAGGTTGGCTGCTGCCTTTAGGTGGGCCCGGTCGTCTTCGTTACCCAGGTCAAAGGCATCAAAGGAAAACTTGAGCCGGTCATCCCAGAGGAAATAATCCAGTCCCACCCCGCCGGTGGACTCAATGATCCCTCCGCGCAGGATGAAGTCGTTCCACCTCTTGGCCAGCTGGGCAGAAAACTTAAGCCGGTTTTTGTACGTTTTTTGTTCGTATTCCCTGGTGCTTCCCAAGTATTCCCCGTCCTTCCACCTCCTGGTTACAGTATCAGTGGTTCTGGTCCTGCCTTTGGGATCGTCTATCAGAGACAGCAGATAAAATTTATCCTCAGCCGGCTGCAGGGTCAGGGTCAGGTAGGACTTGGTATCACCGGACCGGAACATGTACTCAGTATGAAAATCCACTATGGTCTGGAACCGGTCATATTTATCCAGAAACTGGTTGATTCCGTCCAGGGCGTCGTCGATCTTCTGGCCGGTGGTGTCATCGCTGATCAGCCTGCCCAGAGTTCCCTGACCTTCGTCAATCTTTCTGGTCAGACTTTCCAGGGAAGCCACGGTCTGCCGCATGTCCTCGCTCATCTGCCGATCCTGGAGCAGGGTGGACACCGGCCCCTCACCATGCTCGGCTGTGCTCAGGATGCTGCTCATCTGGGCCAGGGCTGTATTCAGGTCTCTGGATGCAGATTCGAAGTTGTCCACGATATGCTTTATGCCCTGCTTGTTGCTGTGGCTGACATCAGCCAGATCTGCCGAGAAACTCTGAAGATTGGACACGATCATTTCAATGCCTTTGGTATTGGCCTGGACCAGCTGATTGAGGTTTTCGGAAAACTCGCGCAGATTGGCAAACATATCGCGCATCCCTTCCTCACCCTCAGGACCGCCCAGAACATGAGCCACACTCCTGGAAACCTGGCGCAGGTCATCAGCAATATCCCCGACCTTGGCCATGACTTGGTCAAGGTCAGTGGGCTGAATACTGTCAGCAATACTGCCTTTGTCGCCCAGCCTGGCCATATGGGAGCTGCCAGGGCTGATCTCCACAAATTTGTCCCCGAGAACTCCCCTGGTCCTGATGGTGGCTCTGGAATCGGAATAGATATTCACTCCCGGTCTGATGGCCATGCCTACCCGGGCCAGATTATTTTCCAGAACGATTTCATGAACCACACCCACGTCAATTCCGGCAATTTCCACTGGTGAGTTGGTCTTGAGTCCTGACACGTTGTCAAAATAGGCATAAATGGTATACATGTCCCTGGTCACCATCTGTCCCTTGGTGATCCTGGTGGTCATGTAGGCCAGAAGGATAATTGCGATGAAGACAAAAATGCCAACTTTTACTTCAACTCCGATTTTTTGAGACATGACGGTTTCTCTGACAAAACGGTTTTAATTTATGCAGCCCTTCCATGACCCAGAAGGCAGGACCGGCCTTTAAAACAGACCGGTTCAACTAACCCGGTCTCAGCCTGCTCACGGCTTGAAGCTCAGTTGACCTTGATGGGTCCTGTGGCTTCTCCCCGGATGAACTGCCTTACCACAGGATCATCCCACTGCCGGATCTCTTCAGGAGAACCATCAGCAATGATCTTGCCGTTATACAGCATGTAAATATGATCAGCAATCTTCATGGTCGCATCAATGTCGTGGCTGATGACTACGCAGGTGGCATTGAACTCCTGCCGGGTCCGGACGATAAGTTCGTTGATGGCTGCGGCCATCACCGGGTCCAGTCCGGAAGTGGGTTCGTCAAACAGCACGATCTCAGGGTCCATGGCCAGGGCCCTGGCCAGCCCCACCCTTTTGCGCATGCCTCCGGAAAGTTCCGAGGGCATCTTGTAGCCCATGCCGGCCAGTCCCACTGAGGAAAGCTTGGTTTCCACGATCTCCATGATTTCGCTGTGGCTTTTCTTAGTGTGCTCCTGAAGGGGAAAGGCCACGTTTTCAGCCACGGTCAGCGAGTCAAACAGGGCTGCCTCCTGAAACAGCATCCCAAATCCGCGCCTTATCCTGGATATCTCCCGCTCACTCATGGGCGCAATATCTTCGCCTTTAATCAGGACCTGGCCCCGGTCAGGCTTTAACAGGCCGATGATATGCTTGATAAGGACGCTTTTCCCTCCCCCGCTCCGGCCGATGATTATATTGACCCTGTCTTTTTCCAGGCCCAGGTCCAGGTCATCAAGAACCAGATGGTTGCCAAAGGACTTGCTGACCTTTTTCAGCTCGATTATTTTCTTCAGACTGTTCATTTTTCAGACTGTACTTATTTTTGAAAAATTTCAATCCCGCATCAGCCCCCATTCCGGACAGCACACCCTAACCAGTAGCTGCTGACCCTCAGCCGGGGCTGGCTAAAACATGAGCGCGGTCAGAATGTAGTCGCTCACCAGGATCAGGACCGAGGACATGACCACAGCCTGAGTGGTTGAACGGCCCACGCCTTCAGCCCCGCCCCTGGTGTAAAACCCCTTGTAGCAGCTCACAAGGGTCAGGATCACCCCAAAGGCCGAGGCCTTGACCAGCCCGTTGTATACATCCCCCAGCTCCACAAATTCGTAAATCTTGTTCATAAAAAGGCCGCCGTGGATACCCAGGACCTTCACCCCCACCAGGTATCCCCCCAGAATGCCCATGACATCGCTTATGACCGTCAAAAGGGGCAGGACAATGAAACCGGCCAGGACCCTGGGCAGAACCAGGTACTGGACCGGATTGATGGCCATTACAGTCAGAGCATCCACCTGCTCAGTCACCCTCATGGTCCCGATCTCGGCGCAGATGGCCGATCCGGCCCGGCCTGTGACCATGAGTCCGGTGATGACCGGACCCAGTTCCCGGGTCATGGAAAGGGCCACTGTAGCACCCACCAGGGTTTCAGCAGAAAACATGCGAAAGGCATAGTAGGTCTGAAGGGCCAGGACCATGCCGGTAAAAAGGGAGGTGAGCATGACCACGAACAGAGAATTCACCCCGATGAATTCCATCTGTTTGAAAAAGTGTCTGATCCTGAACGGGGGACGAAACAGCCAGTACAGAGCCTCAATAAAAAGAAGCATTATCTGGCCCATCTCCCTCATCAGGTCCAGAGTGCTTCTGCCCATGTAAGCAAAAATGCCTTTCATTGTCCCTCGAATAACGGTTTATAGAGAGTCAGGCAGCCCGACCAGACTATTCTTCAATCAGAGACGTATAAAACATGAGTTCTTCGGGAAAACGGGTAAAGATCATTTCCCTGACCAGTCTGTTGCTCTCCTGTACATCCTTGCTTTCCAGCACCCTTTTGAGCAGCTCTTTGCACTCATCCATGGTGGCCTGGCGGACAATTCTCTTGATGCCCGGAATGGCCTGGGGATTAAGGCTGATGGAATCTATCTGCATGCCCATGAGAATGGGGACGCAATACGGATCAGAGGCAACTTCACCGCACAGGCTGACCTCAATACCCGCCTCATGCCCGGCATCCACAACGTGTTTGATGCTTCTCAGGATGGCCGGATGCAGGGGCTGATAAAGATAGGAAACGTGCTTGTTGGTCCGGTCAATGCCCAGAGAGTACTGAATAAGATCATTGGTTCCAATGCTGAAAAAGTCCACTTCCCTGGCCAGGAGGTCAGCCACCAGCACTGCACTGGGCAGCTCAACCATTATACCCATGGGCATGGTGGGATCAAAGTCTACCTTCCCGGCTTTGAGTTCGCTGCGCACGCTGTGATACATCTTCTTGACCTCCAGCAGCTCCTGCATGCCGGAAATCATGGGAAACATGATGGATATATTCCCGGCAGCACTGGCCCTGAGGATGGCCCTGAGCTGCATCTTGAAAAGCCCGGGGTGTCTGCGGCAGAACCTGATGGCTCTTAACCCCAGTGCAGGATTGGCTTCTCTTATCGGTCCGAACTGGGAGGCGATCTTGTCCGCTCCCAGATCCAGGGTCCTGATGACCAGTTTATGCGGATAAATGATGGAGGCCAGGTCCCTGTATTCTTCGAAAAGCTCCTCTTCAGTTGGCAGATCGTCCCGGTTCAGAAAGCTGTATTCGGTCCGGTAAAGCCCGATTCCTTCACCCCCGTTGTCAATGACGGCTGCAACCTCCTCAAACAGCTCAATATTGGCGAACACCTGAATTTTATAGCCGTCAATGGTTTCAGCAGGCAGGTGGCAGTTTCTGTTGACCTGGGACTGATACTCTTCAAACTGGTATTTAAGTTCAGTATAGTGGGCCAGTTCATCTTCCCCTGGTTCCACAATTATTTTTCCATTGAACCCGTCCAGGATGACGAACTGTCCATGCCGAAGCTCATTCAGCCCTTCCACTCCCACTATGGCCGGAATCTGCAGGGACCTGGCTATAATCCCGGCATGAGAGGTCTTTCCCCCTGAAATCGTGGCAAAGGCCATTATCTTGTCCAGCTGCAGCTCGATGGTGTCGGCCGGGGAAAGATCCGGGGCCAGAAGGATCATCCGCTGGGTGAATGTCCCGGGATCTGCAGGACTGCCGTGAAGCTGGCTGCGGACTCGATCAGCCACCAGTCTGACATCCTGGATCCTTTCCCGGATGTATTCGTCTTCGATTCTGCTGAAGGCCTTTTCTATGTCTGAAACCGCCTTTTCCAGAGCCCATTCAGCATTGATCATGTCCTTGCGGATATAATCTCCAGCAGCATTCTGAAACTTCCGGTCCTTGAGAAGCATGATGTGAGAATCAATTATGGCGGCCTGCTCCTTGAGTTCCCTGGGGATCTTTTTCCGGATCTTCTCAAGGTCGTTCAAGGCCAGGCTGAAGGCCTCCCTGAGACGGTTTTTTTCCTCAGGAACATGCCCCTTGTCGATGTCCATGCGGATGGTGGAGGTATTTTCTCCCCGGTTCAGGTAATATGTCTTGCCGATGGCTATGCCGGCAGAAACAGGAATGCCCTTGAGTATCTCTTTGGCCATCTATCCCTTTTCCTCAAACCTTCCCATTATGAGCCTCCTGATATGCCGGACAGCATCCTGGGCATCGCTTCCCCTGGCCAGGATCCTCAAGGTGCTTCCATTGGGTGCCGCCAGGGTCAGAATGTCCAGAATGCTCTTGGCGTCAACCTCTCGGCCATCAAAGCCAAGCCATATATCCGAGGAAAATTTCTGGGCCTCCCTGGCCAGAAGGGCTGCAGGCCTGGCGTGAAGCCCGAACTCACTGTCAAGGCTCACCAGTATTTCCTGATTGTTTTCATCCACCTTAATATTCCTGATCAGAATCTTCCAGGTATAAGTTCCTGTCCCGGCAGCACCCTATGGGCCCAGCTCTTCCAGCCACAGAAAAAGATCGGGCATTACAAGACTGAGGGCCAGGACGGACAGGAGCAGAATTCCCCTGACCCACCTGAGATTTTTATAGGCATACGCCAGAACAATACATGCAATAGATACAGTGACAAAGTTGTACAAATGCCAGTTAAAGGGCCAAATGACAAGCCAAAATGCCGGGACAAGCAGGGCATTGATCACCTTGAGTCTGCCGCCCCAGTTGATCAGGTCCCATTTTTTGAGATTATTGATAAAAACCAGGCCCTGGGTCAGACCCTTGTGAAAAACAAAGAGCTTGAAGAACTGCAGAGCTGCAAACAGGGCCAGTCCAAGTCCCAGGGCCCAGGAGTTAAGCCCCAGAAACATAAGAATGATGGTCACCATGGACCAGGTGACGAGAAGGCTGCCACTGAAAAAGGAATCACCTATGGCCGACAGAGTGAAGACCAGGGTGGATTTAACCTTGGGCAGGGTTCGGGCAGGAAAGAGATTCCTGGATATCTTGCTTTCCAGAAACAGAAAAAGTCCCACCAGCAGGGGGTTCCAGAAAGGATGTGTATTATAGAACCTTAAATGTCTGCGCCTGGCCTTCTGCAGTTTCAGGGGATCAGGATAAAGCTCCCTGAGTCCCGGGTCCATGGCATAGGCCAGTCCGATATTCTGCATGCCTCTGGTATTGCAGGCGCTGCCGGTCAGATAGGAGCGCAGAAAACAGAGGATCAGGGCTTTCAGACTGATTCTGGACATTAATTATCGCCCCTGACCACCAGGTCATAGATTTCTTTCGAGGTCCACCCTGAGGTTCCGGCCTGGACAAGCCCGACCAGCTTTCTGGGCCTGTGCCCCCTGTCCCGGTATTCACGGATAAGCTCCAGCACCCTGGCCGGATCTGTTCTGGATGGCTCCCTGTCCGGCGGTCCGAGAACAATGGTTATCTCCCCCAGCAGATCCTGGCTGCTGACCTCTGTACTGCCCAGCACCCCAAAAATAAACTCTTCAAATTTTTTGGTCAACTCTCTGGCCAGGCAGAATTCCCTGGGGCCAAGCACCCTGCAGGCCACCTCCAGACAGGAGGAAACTCTGTTCTTGCGTTCAAAAAAAACCAGGGTAGTGGGAACATCCTTCCATCTGGTGAACAGGGCCTCCAGCTCTCCCTTTTTCCTGGGCACAAAACCAAGAAAGCTGAATGGATAAGGGGCGATTCCAGAGGCCATCAGGGCTGTCACAGGGGCACAGGGACCCGGCACAGGAATCACCGGCAGGCCCTTTTTCCTGAAAGCCCTGACCAGCCTGTAGCCCGGATCAGCCATCAACGGAGTCCCTGCGTCGCTGATCAGACAGCAGTCCATTCCCTGGTCCACGTTTTTGACCACCTGGCTGATCCGCTGATCCTCGTTATGTTCGTGCAGACTTAAGAGACGTTTTCCGGAAATGTCCAGCCCCTGAAGCAGGCGACCGGCCCTTCTGGTGTCTTCCGCCAGAATAACTTCAGCCTTCTTCAGGACAGACACTGCTCTGGATGAGATGTCACCAAGGTTGCCAAGGGGTGTTGCCACCACCCATAAGGCTGAATTCAATGGCGTTTTTGACATGATTTATTCTGATTTCAGATCCTGCGGTCACAGAAATAAAATCAAACCTGCACTGCTTTGCCCACTGGCCGGTACTGCACAGGTAGTGGCTGGCGGTTCGCAGAAGCTTCAATCTCTGACTGTAGCCCAGGGCCTCGTCTGCGTGTCCCGGGCTGTCCTGGGACCTGGTCTTGACCTCAACAAAAATAATCGTTTTTCCCCGGGTACAGATGATATCCAGCTCACCCTGCCGGCAGCGCCAGTTCCGCTCCAGGACCTGGTATCCTTTTTCTGAAAGATACGAACCAGCCACCTCTTCCCCGAACCTGCCCAGACTTATCCTTTGGTCAGCCACAGCATCTTCTCCCGGGTGACCACCCTGACACCCTTGAAGGTCATCCGGTGCACAGGGCTGGGCCCAAGGCTTTTGATGGCCCGGAGATGCTCCCTGGTTCCATAGCCCTTGTGTCCGGCAAATCCATAGCCCGGATACTTCTTTTCAAGACTGACCATTAATCCATCCCTGAAGGTCTTGGCAAGTATTGAAGCCGCTGAGATGGACGGCACAAGGCTGTCTCCGCCGGGAATTGTTTTCTGAGGTATTTCTAAAGGAATTTTCTGATTCCCGTCCACCAGGATCTGATCGGGAATGATTTTCAGGCCTTTTACTGCCCTGGCCATGGCCTTCAGAGTAGCCTGAAGGATATTGATCTGATCAATTTCAGAAGGCCAGGACAGTCCTATGGACCACGCCCTTGCCTGTCTCTTGACCTGGTCAGCCAGCAGGCTTCTTTTGCCCGAAGAAAGTTTCTTGGAATCGTCCAGCCCTGAAACAGGGCAGGGAAAAGGAAGGATCACTGCAGCAGCCACAACAGGTCCGGCCAGGCAACCCCGGCCGGCCTCGTCTACGCCTGCTGCTGAGTCAAGTTTGCTTAAATAAAAGCGACCAGCATCCACTTAAACATACATGGAGACCAGGCTGAGAATCCTGGTTCCTGTCCTGCTGCCGGAACTAATTGGGCCGATCCCAGTTGGTTTTGGTCTTGATGCGGCTGGCCTTGCCCCTGAGCTTTCGCAGGTAGAAAATCCGGCCCTGTCTGACCTTGCCTTCACTGACCACTTCAATTCGTTCGATAAACGGGGAGTTCATGGGAAAAACCCTTTCCACTCCAATGCCGTCGGATATCTTCCTGACCACAAAGGTGGAGTTGGTGGTTCCACGCTTCACCCTGAGGACTGTACCCTGGAAAACCTGGATCCTTTCTTTTTCACCCTCAATTATCCGGACGTGCACTTTAACAGTGTCCCCGGCCTTGAACCAGGGAATATCCATTCTAATCTGTTCTCTTTCGATCTTCTGCAGCATGTTCATTTTCATATCTCCTGAATTATTAGTAATCTCCAACAATACGGTCAACCATGATCGAGGCTGCCGATCTGACGGACAGGTGGTTGAAGCGGCTCAGATAACACACCGGCCTCAGCAGTGCGTCGGCTTTTTCCAGTATTCCGGGGCTCAGGCCGTAGCCGGTACCCAGCACAACCAGGACCGGTCCCGAATCCAGCATTCTGCGGACCCGGCCAAAGGTCGTATCCCCTGTTCCGCGGGCACTGGTGGCAACAATGCCCGGTCTTTGACCAGACCTTTCTTCAATCAGGGCAACAGCGTCCTCTAAAAAGCCGCACACCTGGATATTGGACAGGGCTGCAGCCCGGTCCGGATTGGCCCTGCCCCCGGGGCCTGAGGTCCAGTGGCTGATAAGCCTCTGGGCCAGCTGCTGCTGATCTTCCAGAGGAGTACATATATAATAACCACCCAGACCGTACGTTTCGGAAACGCGTCCTATATCGTGAATATCCAGGTTTGTCAAAGAAGTTGTTGCCTCTTCGCCGGTTTTATTCATGACCGGGGAATGGACAAGGGCCAGATAAAGATTCCGGGCCGGCCGAGCCCTTTCCAGGCTTCGGAGAAAGGAGGCGTCATCCTGATCAAGCAGGGCATTATCCAGCAGGCCGGGCCTGCTGTGCAAAGTGTTCTCCAGGGAGCGCTCCCTCTTCCATCTGGCAATCCGGCCGTGATGACCGGACAGGAGAACCTCCGGGACTCTGAGACCCTGATAGACCTCCGGCCTGGTGTAGTGGGGGTACTCAAGCAGACCCCGGGAGAAACTTTCCTCACCAGTCGACTCCAGCTTACCCATGAAACCGGGCAGAAACCTGGAAACCGACTCCATGATGCACAGGGCTGCAGCCTCCCCTCCATTGAGAACAAAATCCCCGGCAGAAAGGTGTTCCAGCTCTACAAGCTCTTCCAGGCGGGCGTCGATCCCTTCGTATCTCCCGCAGATCAGGGCGATATTTTCTTCCCTGGCAAGCCTCATGGCGGTTTCATGGTCAAAGGGCCTTCCCTTGGGAGTGAGCAGGATCTTTCTGCAGTTTTCAGGCAATGTGCCCAGAGCCTGAAACAGAGGATCAACCATCATCACCATTCCCGGACCCCCGCCATAGGGCCGGTCGTCAACAGTGCTGTGCCGGTCATGGGCAAAGTCCCGGGGAAAGATAATGGAAGTCCGGACTATCCCCTTTTCAACGGCCTTACCCAGAAGTCCGCAGGACAATGGTGACTGGAAAAATTCCGGAAGAATGCTGATCAGATGAAAATGCATCAGAAATATCTTTAGGTCAGCCCCGGCTAAGGGTCTGAGTATCAACTCCGTAAATCTCCAGAAGTCCTTCAGGCGGATCAATCACTATTTTCTTGCTGTCCGCATCCACCTCCAGGACAAACTGGCTGTTGTAGGGGAAAAGAACCTCCTGTTCGTCCCTGGTCACGATCCTCCAGACTTCAGAGCCCTTGTTGTCGAAAATCCGGTCCAGAGTACCCAGCAGGACACCTTGTTTCAGAAAGACCCTGCTGCCCAGCAGTTCAAACACATAAGTTCCGTCCTGGTCCGAGTCCTGAAGATTTTTACGGGGCACCAGGACGTCTGCCCCGCGCCACTGTTCAGCCAGATCACGGCCGGAAACGCCTTCCAGAACGACCAGGACCCGACCCTTATGGCGCCTCAGGGACTGGATATTAAACGCCTTGGGCCTTGATCCGGACGCGGACAGGTAAAGCCTGGACAGGTCAGGCAAAAACGAAGGGGAGCCTGCAAACCATAATATGCAAAGCTCCCCTTTAAGTCCGTGTGGCTTCAGAACCCGGCCGCAATGGATAAGCTTGGTGGAAGCCATTCAGCTGTTGGTTGTGGTTAAATAAAAAGGCTTTCCAGAAACCGCCCCTCTTCTCCGGATCCGGTCATGATCATGGCCGGGGCCCTAGGCAGGTCTATTCGATGATTTCCAGGACCGCTCTTTTCCTGGCCTTGGTTGAGGCCGCGCCCAGAATTGTCCGCATGGCTCTTGCTGTCCGGCCCTGCTTGCCTATTACCTTTCCAAGATCCTCCTTGGCGACCTTAAGCTCAATTACAGAAGTCTGTTCACCTTCAATTTCAGAAACCGACACTTGATCCGGGTTGTCAACCAATGATTTGGCAATGTATTCGATCAAATCCTTCAACATAATCACCTCCGATTTAAGTGCGATTCAAGAGAGCTGTCTGGATCCCGGGCAAGGAAAGCAGCAAACAGGCTGATCAGGAAGCGGCTTTTTTGAGCAGTGAACGGACAGTATCAGTGGGCTTTGCCCCCTTGTCCATCCAGGCCTTGACCTTGTCCAGATCAATGCTGATTTCTGCCGGGCTCTTCATGGGATTGTAGTATCCCAGGTATTCCAGAGCCCGTCCATCGCGTCTGGTTTCGCTGTTCAAGGCAACAACGCGGTAAAAGGGCTTCTTTTTGGAGCCCATTCTTGTCAGTCTGATTTTGAGTGCCATGTGAGTTATCCCCCGTTTATAGTAATATATTTCCTGTTAGCTGATCATGTTCGAAAAATCAATGATTCCCCTGAAAAAGCGTCCTGTCCGGCCTGCAGGCGCCTGTTTCTGGCGACGCTGACCACCCGGACAGGTTATAGTCAAATAATTTTACTGTGTTCTATATATCTGGCTGAACTTTTGTCCAGAAGATTATTTTTTCTTTTTCCTGCGCTTGAGCTTCTTCCTTTTGGCCTTGGCTTTGGCCCTGGCCTGGGCAGGAACAGCACCGGACATTCCTGGAAGGCCGGGCATTCCGGCCCCCTGCTTGCCTCCCCCTTTACCGCCGACCATCTTCTGCATCATTCTCTGCATCTGTTCAAAATTGTTCAGGAGCTGATTCACGTCCTGAACCGTGGTCCCACTGCCTGCAGCTATCCGCTTTTTCCGGGAAGCGTTGAATATCTTGGGGCTGCGCCTTTCCTCAGGGGTCATGGAATTGATGATGGCCTCCAGCCGGACCATCTCCTTTTCCGGGACTTTGACATCCTTGAGCTTCTCCTTGACCTTGCCCATCCCTGGAATCATCTTCAAAAGACCTTCAATGGAGCCCAGTTTTTTCAGACGCCGCATCTGCTTGCGAAAATCCTCCAGATCGAACTGGGCCTTTTTAAACTTTTCCTCCATGTCCCTGGCCTCAGCCTCATCTATGCCGGACTGGGCCTTTTCTATCAGGGTCAGCACATCTCCCATGCCCAGAATCCTGGAAGCCACCCGGTCCGGATGAAACACCTCCAGATCGCTGAGCTTTTCCCCTGTTCCAATGAACTTGATGGGCTTATGGGTCACTGACTTGACGGACAAGGCTGCTCCGCCCCTGGCATCGCCTTCCATCTTGGTCAGGATGATCCCGCTTATGTCCAGAAGCTCGTTGAACTTCTGGGCTACATTCACTGCATCCTGCCCGGTCATGGCGTCAGCCACGAACAGGATCTCATGGGGTGAGCACTTTTCCTTTATCCGGACCAGCTCGTTCATGAGCTTGTCATCAACATGCAGCCGGCCGGCAGTATCCAGAATAACAGCTGTATATGCCTTCTGCCTGGCCACATCCATGGCCTGGGAGCAGATATCCACCGGGTCATCCCCTGAGACTGAAGGATGAACCGGCATTTCCAGTTCCTGAGCCAGTCTGGTCAGCTGATCTATGGCGGCTGGACGGTAAACATCGGCCGGGACCAGATAGGGATCATATTTCAGGCGGCGCAGGTGCAGGGCCAGCTTGGCTGTGGAGGTGGTTTTACCCGACCCCTGAAGCCCCACCAGCATGATGACCACCGGCGGCTTGACCTTGAGATTGAGCCCCTGCTGCTCACCGCCCAAAAGCTCCACAAGTTCATCGTTGACAATCTTGATGACCTGCTGCCCGGGGGTCAGGCTCTTGAGCACGTCCTGGCCCAGGGCCCGCTCCCTGATCCGCTCGGTAAAGTCCTTGACAACCTTGTAGTTTACATCGGCTTCCAGCAGGGCCAGACGGACTTCCCGCATGCCGTCCTGGATGTTCTTTTCATCCAGCCGGCCGTGGCCTTTGAGCTTCTTAAATACTGAATTGAGTCTGTCGGATAAACTGTCAAACATTGTTTATAGGTGTCCCCGGTCAAAAAAAAGAAAAGTTGATATGACTATCCTGAACCGAATTCCAAGTCAAGGATTGTTATCCAGGGGTTTTCATGTCCCGGACCGGCTGACTGGACGCCCTTTTCAGGGCCGGTCCGGCGCTGGTGATCACCTGGTCTGGTACGCAAAAGGCGAATCTGACATAGCCTGGATATCCAAAACCGGTCCCGGGCACCGCCAGGACGTTTTCCTTGAACAGGTTCTGAACAAAGGCCTGATCATCTCCGCCCGGGGCTTTGGGGAAAAAGTAGAACCCCCCTCCGGGCATGGAAAACTCAAGTCCTGCTTCTGACAGAACACCGGCCATGGCCTGCCTTCTTTTTTCATAAATGCCCCTGTCCACTGTGACCTGCAGAGCCTTTTGCATGAGGATCTGGCCAATGACCGGGGCATTGACAAACCCCAGGATACGGTTGGTCAGGGTCAGGCCGTTTAAAAGTTCTGATTTTTCCGGGATCCCGGGATTGACTGCAATATAGCCCACCCTTTCCCCGGCCATGGACAGGCTCTTGGAAAAAGAACTCACCACCATGCTGTACCGGTAGGCAGCCAGGACTGAAGGTACCTCTGCCTGGTCATAAGTCAGAAACCGGTAGGGCTCGTCAGAGATCAGAAAAATGGGCCTGCCCGCCTCCCTGCTCTTGGCTTCCAGGATTCTGGCCAGACCAGAAATCTCTTCCTGGGTATACACCCGGCCTGACGGGTTGTTGGGCGAATTTATGAGCACTGCCCTGGTCCTGGCCGTTACAGACCCTTCCAGAGCTTCCAGGTCCAGGTCAAAAGTCAGAGGCCTGGTCTTGACCGGGACCAGTCTGCCCTGAAAATTCTCAGCATAAAATCCGTATTCAACAAAATAGGGAGCCGGGCAAACCACCTGGTCACCGGGTTCCAGCACAGCCCGGAAAAATGCGTTGATCCCGCCGGCTGCTCCGCAGGTCAGAACAATATCTTCAGGAGCAATATCCACCTGCTGTTCAGCTGCCAGAAACCCGGCCAGAGACTTGCGCGCTTCCGGCAGGCCGGCATTGGGCATGTAGCCCAGGGCAAAAGGCTGATCAGCTCGGTCAGCCAGCTCCCTCAAAGCAGACCCGATCTCCGGGGGAGGAGGAAGGTCAGGGTTTCCCAGGCTGAAGTCAAACACATTTTCCGCACCGAACTTCTGCTTGAGTTCACTGCCTGCCTCAAACATTTTTCTTATCCAGGATGCCTTTTCCAGGTAACCTTGCACCTGTTTTGAAAGTAATTCCATTCTTATCTCCAATTGTTTGCTTTAGACTCTGATGGGCCGACTGGTCAGCAGACTGCGGGCCTGATCTCCATTCTGGCCAGGCAGCTGACCGGCCAGACAGACCTGGTTCATCAGAAACCGGCTGTCGTCCCGGCAAAGGGCCGTTATTGACTGGATTCTCCTCCAGCCAGAACACCCTGCTCCAGAAGGTAGTTGATAATCCCTGATCCACCGGTCAGCACCACCCTTTTTCCTGGACCTTCATCCACGATCATCAGGGGTACACCCCGGAACCCGCTCCCTCTGAAAAAGGCCCTGGCCTGCTCTACCTTGTGTTCCAGACCATCCCGGATTTGCGTATCCGGAACTGTCCCGGACTGTTCCAGGCGAACAATTTCCAGGAAAAGATTCACCTGCTCCAGGTCCTGATCCATGACCCAGGAGATCTTTTTCAGATCCGGATCTGCAGTATCCAGAGGATAAAGATTCCAGACATACTCCCTGGGCTCGTTCACAGCCAGATTAAGGAGCACTTCAGTGCAGTGGGGGCAGTGCAGACTGAAGAAATAATGAAATCTGGGCCATTCCCCGGCCTCGGGTCCGGACCAGGTTATGCTGCTCAGCTGTTCCAGGAAAGGGGCCCGGTCAGGGATGGTTATCATGGCTCCGGCCAGCCCCCCTCCAGCCCAGACAGCCAGACCCAGAATCAAAACCGACAGCTTTTTCCGGACCAGGGCCACAAGGATCAGAGCCAGGATCAGACCAGCGCCCACTGCAATGCATAAAAGGCAGTTCTCCTGGATGGAAAAAAACTGAAAGCCAAGAAGGCCGCCGTCAAAAGCCAGGGCACCCAGAAGCAGAAGGGTTGCAATGACCCACAGCCACTTTGACTCATACCTGGAAGCAAAAAAATAAACCCCCCAGAGCAGGGCAAAAAAGGCCAGACCCAGGGAGACCAGGGCTGTTTCACCCAGGCGCACATAATCGCCAACAATGGCGCAGGCCTGGGTGGGGCATAGACTGGCCCCGCTTGAAATCCGCAGGTACAGGTCAAGGCCCAGACCAGCAATGGCCAGGAGCAGCACCCCGTGCAGCAGGAAGCGGATTGAAAAAAAACTGGCTTTATTCATCTTCCCCGGCCTTTCTGATATAGAATTTTTCCAGGATCTCTTTCTGGACATCCCCTTTACCGTCCTCCCAGAGTCTGTTCTGCAGATAAAAGATATCCGGAAACAGTCCCATGTTTCTTGATCCGTGCATCAGCTGACCTGCCCTGTCCCAGTCTGGATCAGATCCGGTGGTCAGGCTGTCCAGTTCATCAGTAATCCTTTTTTCCATGATCTGTCTGAAAAAAGGATTGTCCCTGACCACCCGGCTCCAGAAGTCTTCAAAATCAGCACACCGTCCTCCGGACAGCAGATACTGAAACACTGTCCCGGCCGACTGGACTCCGGCACCAGCCAGGGGGGCCTTTTGACCCTGCTCAAAAGGACACATGAGCTGATCCCTGATAAAACCCGGCAGCTCCAGTTCCAGCTCCCATAAAGACCTCTCCAGCCGGTGCTCAAACCTGCACAGGATGAAATCCCTGAGCCTCTTATCCAGGTCAGCCATGCTTATGATGCTGCCCTGTCCGTCATCAATTTCAGGGTAGTCATACCCCTTGCTGCTTCTGGGCTGTTTAAAGCTGACCCGGCCCTGCTCCAGGGTACTTTTCCACTGGTAATCAAGCTGGAGTTCGTCCTTCTGTTCAGACAGCCTGAACTCAAGGCCTGGAAAGGATATTGAGTCGTCTTCCCTCAGGGCAGCTGCAGTCAGAGCCATTTTGCCAGGGGTCATCCGCCTGGGCCGAACCAGCTCAGACCAGAGCTTTCTGCCGTCACCAACCTTTTCCTCATTGGAGTAGGCCTCCTCCAGGACCTCCAGAAACTCCCCTTCAACATCCGGCCCACCCAGATCTCTTAAAAGATCCAGCCCTTTCAGAGCATGGCCGAGTCCATTCAGGGGCTCTATCCGTCCAATATCATCAAAGAACCAGGCACAGCTGGAAAAGCTGGCCAGGCCCATACGCTGCATTTCCAGGAGCTTCAGGGCCCTTGTCCTGTCTCTGGCCGTGAGTTTGCCCTTCTGGTGCTCATCCAGGAAAGTGTCCCTGTCCAGGGCGTTACACAGACAGCTGCCATAATGCCTGAGGGCCAGGTTTTCATCCCTGAAGACTTCCCTGCCGGCTCTCCGGTAGTGGGCGTCAATATAGTATTTAAGCAGATTCAAAGCCCGGCGCAGGGGCTTCCTCCATCTCTGGTTCCAATGGGGATGACCTCCATCCTTGCACCCGCAGTCTTCCCTCCACCTCTCAACCCCGTGAATACAGCTCCAGGAGGTCTTTTCCCTGATCCGTACCTGGTATTCAGGCGGATGCTGCTCCAGGTAGGAGGCGTAATTGGTCAGACCCATGGGGCTGTCATCTTTGTGCAGCTCTTCCAGGACATAAGCCAGGGCCATTTCTCCAAATTTGAAATGATGACCATAAGATTCCCCGTCCGTGGCCAGGCTCAGCAGGGGGGCATCTTTCCGGCTCAGGATCCTGTCCAGAAAACCCCTGCCGTCTCGAAGCAGCTCTTCAAAGGCTACAGCCTGGGACAGTGAGCCGTCATAAAAAAACAGACTGATTTCCTTTCCAGACGGCAGCCTGACCAGGTATGGCCTGGTGGTATCAAGGCCATTTTCCTCAATACTGATCCAGTTTTCCTGATCAAGACCGGAAACTGCATCTGCCTGTCTGGGCGCAAGTACGGTATACTTTATCCCTGCCCTGGCCAGGGCCTCCAGGGTATCGGTGCACACCGCGGTTTCAGCCAGCCACATCCCGTCAGGCTTTCGTCCGTACCGATGTTCAAAGTCAAGGATGGACCAGTGGATTTCAATATCCCGGTCCTGATCAGTGGACAGAGGCATGATCACATGGTGATAGACCTGGGCCATGGCGTTTCCCTGTCCAAAACGGGCCAGGCCTTTTTTATCCCCTTCAATGACTCTGGCATAGGTTTCAGGACTGTGCTCTTCCATCCAGGCCAGGATGGTGGGGCCAAAATTATAGCTGATGTACTCGTAACAATTGATCATGTTGAATATAAAACCATTGTCATCCACCCGGCGGGCAAAGGCCAGGGGAGTATAGCATTCTCTGCTTATCCTCTGGTTCCAGTTGGAAAACGGGGCTGCACTGGCTTCGGGCAGGACTTCTTCCAGCCAGGGATCAAATCTTGGCGGCTGATAAAAATGGCCATGGATGCATAATTTGGAGGACATTCAACTTTCTCCGGTCAAGCCCGGTTTTATCCGGACAATTTAAAATATTGCCAAACCGGCCTGGACAAGGCAAAATCAACTATTCAATCCTGGGGCATGGCAGCCTGAGTCCAGCCTTCCGGGCCAAACCACCATCAAACCTTAAACTGGAGATATGTTCATGGGAATACTCAGCTCGAGTCTGAGCCTGACCAGGTACAGGGTATTTCAGAAAATCCCGGATGATTTCTGGGCTGAAATCCCGGACCGCCTGAAAAAACATAAATTCAAGGACATTGACCAGACCGCTGACGAACGAAGCTTTGGCTGGACATCCTTTGACGATATGCTGGACACCAACTGGTCCCTGGCTTCACCCCATAAGGGCCACTATCTGGCCTTTGCCCTGCGCCTGGATACCAGGAGAATTCCTCCGGCAGTGATGAAAAAACATCTTCGACTGGCCCTTGATCAGGCCAGAATGGAGCTGGAATCCAAAGGTCAGAAGTTTGTTTCCCGGGACCAGAAAAAAGAGATCCGGGAAAATGTCCAGCTGAAGCTCTTTGCCCGGATTCTGCCCATCCCTGCGGTCTTTGATGTAATCTGGGACACTTCGGCCGGCACAGTCTATTTCGGCTCCACCAGCCCCAAGGCCAGGGAACTTTTCCAGGACCTGTTCACCAATACCTTTGAACTGCACCTGGAACCCCGGAACCCTTATTTTCAGGCAGCCGCCAAAACAGATCCGGACCGGAAAAAGCAGCTGGACGAGATGGAACCGGCCATCTTCATCTGATCCAGGACCGGAATCTCCAGCTTCCGGTCCTGGCCCGCCAGTATAACTATCTGCCTAATACCGGTAATGATCAGGCTTGAACGGTCCTTCCAGGGAAATACCCAGATATTCGGCCTGTTCCGGGGTCAGCTTTTCCAGCTTAACACCCAGCCTGCCCAGGTGCAGTCTGGCCACTTCCTCATCCAGTTTTTTGGACAGCACCCTGACCCTGGGATCGTAATCGTTTCTGGCCAGGTCAATCTGGGCCAGAACCTGGTTGGTGAAGCTGTTGCTCATGACAAAACTGGGATGTCCGGTTGCGCAGCCCAGGTTGACCAGCCTGCCTTCGGCCAGGACAATGACTGACCGGCCGGACTTGAGGGTCCACTTGTCCACCTGGGGCTTGATGACCAGCCTTTTGCAGTCCGGATTGTTCTCCAGGTAGACCATTTCTATCTCTGAATCAAAGTGGCCGACATTGCAGATGATGGCCTCATCCTTCATCTTCTCCATGTGCTCGCCCCGGATCACATCGCAGCACCCTGTGGCCGTAACAAAGATATCCCCGACCTGGACCGCCTGGTCCATGGTGGTTACTTCATAGCCTTCCATGGCGGCCTGCAGGGCGCAGATGGGGTCGATCTCAGTGACAATGACCCTGGCCCCGAATCCGCGCATGGACTGGGCGCAGCCCTTGCCCACATCTCCGTAACCGCAGACTACCACCACCTTGCCGGCCACCATGACATCAGTGGCCCGCTTGATGCCGTCAGCCAGGGATTCCCGGCATCCGTACAGGTTATCGAACTTGGACTTGGTAACTGAATCGTTGACATTAATGGCCGGGAAAAGAAGCTCCCCTTTTTTCTCCATCTGGTAAAGCCGGTGCACGCCTGTGGTTGTCTCTTCCGAGACCCCTCTGATCTTTTCAGCCATCCTGGTCCATTTGCCGGGATCTTTTTTCAGGCTGTGCCGCAGGCGTTCCATGACAATTTGAAACTCTTTGTTCTCCACTTTCTGATCCAGAATGGACGGGTCCTTTTCAACCTTGACTCCCTGATGGATCATCAGGGTGGCATCGCCGCCGTCATCCACAATCAGGTCCGGGCCGGTTCCATCAGGCCAGGTCAGGGCCTGTTCCGTGCACCACCAGTACTCTTCCAGGGTTTCGCCCTTCCAGGCAAAAACCTTGGCCAGACCTGCCTTGACCACAGCCGCAGCTGAATGGTCCTGGGTAGAGAATATATTGCACGAGGCCCAGCGCAAGTCCGCCCCAAGCTTATGCAGGGTCTGGATCAGCATGGCCGTCTGGATGGTCATGTGCAGGCTGCCCATGATCTTCAGACCTTTCAGGGGCTTTTCCTGGCCATACTCTTCCTGCAGGGCCATGAGTCCGGGCATCTCGTTCTCGGAAAGCTGCATCTCCATCAGGCCCCAGTCAGCCAGGGACATATCTGCGACCTTGTGGTCCAGTTTGGGATCAAGTTCCAGAAACATATCTTCCTCCTGTTACTGCCTGGTCCGGGATTCAGACCGGCAGACACGGTTTCAAAAATTCAGTTCCAGTTCAAAGTCGAATAAACCTGGAACATATCCATCCTTTCTGCCAGTGTAAACCTTTTCCTGGCCTGGGCAGCACTGGTCCGGACTGGCAGCAGAGTGCAGCCGGGGAGTATGGGGCTGGTCATCCCCTGGCCAGGGCATCGGCCAGGTCAATTATCTCCGGGCCCATGGTCAGCTTTTCAATCCAGGTTCCAGGGATTCCGGACAAGCCGTAATATGCCCCGGCAATCTGTCCGCAGACAGCAGCCGTGGTGTCGGCATCGTCCCCCAGATTTGCCGCTTCCAGAATGGCCTGCTCAAATGAGCCGGTCCGCATGAAACACCACAATGCCGCTTCCAGACTGTCCACCACATAAGCAGTACCCCGGATCTGATCCCTGGTTTTGTCCAGATACTCCCCTTGGGCAATAGCTGCCATGCCGGGGCTTCCGGAAAAGTCCCTGTTATCGCCCAGAACCGCTTCCTGTCGGGACCTGCCCTTAAAGATCCGGACAATTATCCGGGCCATAAGCCGGCAGGCATCAAGACACTCGCGGGTGCCGTGGGTGGTCCTGGAACTCTTTTCAGCCATTGATCCGGCTTTTTCCAGGTCAGGGTAATAAAATATGGGTATCGGAGCCAAGCGCATGATGGAGCCGTTTCCGGCTGTCCAGGGATCTTTTGGACCGGAAAAGGGATCTCTGGTCCTGGTGAACCTGTCCAGGGAAGCCCGGACCGTCCCCCCCATGCCGAAACAGGTCCCGGTACTGCTCAAGTACCCGGTCTTTGCCCACCTTGCATACCTTTCCATCTGGTCCAGGGCGTGGAACCCGCCCTTCTTTACCAGGCTGATCCCCAGACACAGGGCCATGGAAGTATCATCGGTCCACTGGCCGGGCTGCAGCCTGTAAGGCCCTCCACCGGTCATACCGGTCAAGGGGACAAAGCTTCCCCTGGGCTGAGACTCTGCAGCAGTGCCCACTGCATCTCCTGCTGCCAGACCTGCCAGACACCCCCTGAACCTGTCGGTCATCTTCACAATTTCCTCCTGCTGCCCTTTTCCCTGTTCTGGACAAAACCAGGGATGGACCCTGAACCATGCCTTTGAATTGTTTTCAGGGTCAAATTTCTTGTTGCTTTTTTTTAAGCGATACTATAATAAGGAAGCGTTTTGCCAGGCCTGCTGGAAGGCATTCCAGCTTTTCCCTATTGTCAACAATCATTTTTACGGAGAATCCATAACAATGCAACTCCACCACAGATTTATCAAGACAGCCAAAAAATTTCCAGACAAGATTGCTGTCCATGACGTAGCTGCTGAGCGCGATCTTACCTATGGACGGATGCTCATTGTCAGTCTCATCCTTGCCAGCCGGTTCAGGAAAATCAAAACCAGATATGTTGGAGTCATGGTTCCCACTTCTGCTGGCTGCATGCTCTCCAACCTGGGTCTGCTCATGGCCGGCAAGATTCCGGTCATGATCAACTATGCCACCGGAGCAAGGGAAAACTCCATTTACGCCCAGGACAGGTGCAGCTTCAAGACCATCATTACCAGCAAAAAACTCCTGGAAAAACTGGAACTTGAACCTGTGGACGGGATGATATTCCTTGAAGACATTGTGGCTTCAGTCAAGATCACTGAAAAACTTCCCGCCCTTATCAAATCCAAACTTCCGGAAAAGATGATCTTAAAATCCGTCCATGGCGGTGACGATGATGAAACCGCAGTGATCCTTTTCACCAGCGGCAGTGAAAAAGAACCCAAAAGTGTTCAGCTGTCCCATAAAAACATCGGACACAATCTGGACAGCATCCCCAAAGTGGTCCATGTTGATCATCAGGATGTGTTTCTGGCCAGTCTGCCTCTGTTTCACGTGTTCGGGCTGACCGCCAACTTCTGGCTCCCCCTGACCACGGGAACCACCATTGTTTCCTATCCCAATCCCCTTGAGTTCAAGGTCATCTGCGGACTCATCCGTCAATACAAGGTGACCATTATGACCGGGACTCCATCTTTTTACCATGGATATCTGCGAAAATCCCAGCCCGGTGATTTTGCCTCGGTCCGGGTGGCCCTGTCCGGGGCTGACACCCTGGCTCCCCAGATCTATGAAGGATTCCTGGAAAAACACGACCTGACCATCCTGGACGCCTATGGTGCCACAGAGACCAGCCCGGCCATTTCCATCAACACTCCCAAGGCCAGTCGCAAAGGGAGTGTGGGCAGGCCCATCCCCGGAGTAGAGGTCAAGATAATGGACGTAGACACAGATCAGATCCTGCCGCCGGGCAAAACCGGAAAAGTCCTGGTCAAAGGGGATATGGTCATGAAAGGCTACCTTGGGGACCTGGAGGAAACAACCATGCGCATCCATAACGGATGGTACGATACCGGAGACATGGGTCAGATGGATGAAGACGGCTATCTCTGGCACAAGGGGAGACTGAAAAGGTTTGTCAAGGTTGGCGGGGAAATGGTCTCCCTGGTCCGGGTGGAAGAGGTTCTCAATCAGCACATTCCCGAAGATGTCATCTGTTGCGTAGTGGGGCTGCCCAATCCCACCAAAGGGGCCGACGTCGTGGCTGCAGTTACTTCCGGGGACCTTGACCAGAGAAAGATCATCAAGCAGATGGCCAGAGAGCTTCCAGCCATTGCTGTTCCCAGAGAATTCTTTGTGGTTCCTGATATTCCGGTCATGGGATCGGGCAAGGTTAACTTTCGGGAAGTGGAAAAGATCTGCCGGAAGCTTTCTGTGGAAAACAGATAGCTTCTTGAGCCCTGCCGGAACCGGACCTGTCCGGCAGGGCCTTAAGCCCCCCCACAGAACAGGTCCGGTTCCGGCCTGATCTTACTTCATTTTTAGCGGTCTCTGAATTGACAATCCCTGTCCGTCCTGGTCTATTGCTTTTTTCAGCTGCCCCAATCCCTGGACCATGTACATGAGCCGGATAACTGATTCCACCGTCCTCATCACCGGAGGAGCCTCCGGGCTGGGAAAATCCCTGGCCAGACTCTTTCTCCGCTGGGGAGCCTCCCGCCTGATCATCTGGGATTCAAACCGGACCGACCTCGACTCAGCCCTGACCCGGTTCCAGGGGCGTGGGCACCAGGCAGCCGGACAGGTCCTGGACATCAGCGACCCTGACCAGGTCCGGCACTGC
Source organism: Desulfonatronovibrio hydrogenovorans DSM 9292 (assembly GCF_000686525.1). Lineage (NCBI taxonomy): Bacteria > Pseudomonadati > Thermodesulfobacteriota > Desulfovibrionia > Desulfovibrionales > Desulfonatronovibrionaceae > Desulfonatronovibrio > Desulfonatronovibrio hydrogenovorans. Next base: position 157,030 of record NZ_JMKT01000008.1, on the reverse strand, counting down.
GCTTCAAAGCTAAGTAAAAGCGGAATCACTGTAGACATCCTGGTCAACAATGCCGGCACAGCTGCCAAGGGCTGGTTCGCATCCCACGATCATGATACCATCACCACCATCCTGCAAACCAATGCTGCCGGCCCCATGCACTGCACCCTGGCCTGGCTGCCGGGCATGATTGAAAAAGGACAGGGTCATATTGTCAATATCTCTTCAGCAGCAGCCCTGCTGCCCATTCCAGGCCTGGCAGTTTACTCCGCCTCCAAATGCGCCCTTTCCGGCTGGAGCATGGCTCTGGCCAGAGAGCTTGACCTGGCCCGGACCGGGGTCAGGGTCACCCTGGTCAACCCTGGCTACATGGATACAGCAATGTTTCAAAAAGTGCGAAAGCCTGTCTGGATGCCCTGTATGAATCCGGATCAGGTGGCTTCCCGGATTGTCAAAGCTGTCCGGAAAAACCGGACAACCCTGACCATGCCCGTACTGGTCCGTCTGGGGGCTCTTGCCGGATCCCTGATTCCATCCAGGATCTTTGAATTCATCACCGGCAGGGTCATGGGCCTGGACAGATTCATCCCAGGGCCGGGAGGAAAAAATGATCCCTCCTGAACAGGTCTTCAGTGCCCAGAAAAGATTCTTCCTCCAGGGCCGGACCAGAGACACTGACTTCAGGATCAGGCAGCTTAAGAAGCTTGAAGCAGGTATCAGGGCTCTGGAAAAAGATATTCTGGAGGCCATCCGCCTGGATCTGGGCAAGTCCAGTTTTGAGGCCTTCTGCACTGAGCTGGGTGTTGTGTACCAGGAGCTGAAGCTGGCCCTTAAAAAAACCCGGAAATGGTCTTCCCCGGTCCGGGTCAGAACCAGCCTTATCAACTGGCCGGGGAAAAGCCGGATCATACCCGAACCCTATGGCACGGTCCTGATTCTGGGGGCCTGGAACTACCCCTTTCAGCTGACCCTGGCCCCCCTGATACCGGCCCTGGCCGCCGGGAATACTGCTGTGATCAAGCCTGGTGAAACCGCTTCCCGTACTTCCGGCATTATTGCCCGGCTGATCAATTCATGCTTTGAACCTGAATATGTCCATGTCCTTGAGGGAGGGGCCGACCTGGCTTCAGACCTGGTGGACATGCCCTTTGACAAGATTTTTTTCACCGGCAGCACCCGGGTGGGCAGGATGGTCATGGCCAGGGCAGCCAGGAACCTGACTCCAGCGACCCTGGAACTGGGGGGAAAAAGCCCGGTCCTGATCCTGTCCGATGCTGACCTGGATGCTGCTGCCCGGCGCATTGCCTGGGGCAAGGTCATCAATTCCGGTCAGACCTGCATTGCCCCGGACCACGTCCTGGTCCATGAATCCAGGGCCAGGGAGCTGATCAAACTGCTCTCCCTGGAATTTGACAGATATATCCGGCCCGGTCATGCTGATTTCCTGCCACGGATAATCAATGCTGCCCATTTTGACCGGCTGGACAGGCTGGTGGACCCGGCAAAGGTGGCTTACGGCAGCATCCGGGACCGGGACAGGCTTTTCTTCTCTCCCACCATTCTTTATCCGTCCAGTTTTGACGACCCCTGCATGCAGGAAGAGATTTTCGGCCCGGTCCTGCCGGTGATTCCTTATCAGGACCAGGACCGGACCCTGGAAATTATCAGTTCCCTGCCCCGGCCCCTGGCTTTTTACCTGTTCACCTCTTCAACCCGGACCGCCCGCCGGATCATGAACCAGGTCAGTTTCGGAGGAGGTGCGGTCAACGACGTGATCATGCACGCCGCAGGATCAGACCTGCCTTTTGGCGGAGTCGGGTCCAGCGGCATGGGCCGCTATCACGGTCAGGCCGGTTTCAGGGAGTTTTCCAACTACAAAAGCATTCTTTTCAAACCCGCCCGGCCCGACCCCGGGTTCAGGTACCCTCCCTGGTCTGCATGGAAATACCGGCTGGCCAGATGGTTCTGGAGTTAGACATGTTTGAACACGTTTTTCACCGGATGCAGGAAGACATCCAGGATGTTATCCGGCCCTATCAGAAAAAGTGCGATGAGCGCCTGAATCTGCTGTTCCAGGATGACAGCCTGCTGGACCGGGTGGCCGGGTATTCCCTCAAAGCCCCTGGCAAACGGCTCCGGGCCATCCTGCACCTCCTGGTGGTCGAAGCCCTGGGTGGAGACCCGGGAAAAGCCCTGCCCGGCTCCCTGGCTTATGAAATGGCCCATACTGCATCCCTGGTCCATGATGATATCATGGACAACGCAGGCCTGCGCAGGGGCCGGGAGCCGGCATTCCGGCGCTTCGGCCTGGATGCGGCCATTGTATCCGGAGACGCCCTGCTCATCCGGGCCTTTCAGATGATTGAGGAGTACAGAGAAACCGATCTGTCCAGGGAAGATCTCATGGCCCTCATCTCCTGCACTGCCCGCATGGGCCTCAAGGCCTGCCGGGGGCAGCTCATGGACGGAGTCATGGGGCTGGCCCCGGAAACCTTTACCATCAGGGACTATCTGCAGATGGTGGCTGGAAAGACCGCCTCCCTCATTGAAGGACCGTGTGAAGGAGGAGCCATTGTGGCCGGTAAAAAGAAGTTCCGCAGGCAGGCGGCCCTGTTTGGCCGGAGTCTGGGAATTGCCTTTCAGATCCTGGATGATTCCAAGGATATTTTTTCCTGTGAATCATCCTCCCTCAAAGGCAGATTTACCGACCTCATCAATAACAAGCCCAATATCTACCTTATCTGGTCCCTGAAAAAAGCAGACCCGGTCAGCAGAGAAAAGCTCTTAAAGATAATGAACGGCCATAAACCCACTGCTCAGGAAGAACATTTCCTGTATGATCTGCTCCTGGGCACAGGTGTTTTAAAAAATGTTTCCCTGCTCTACCGGTCCTACCTGGTCAGGTCCCTGAAGATGCTGGCCTGCCTTCCAGAGACCGCCGGCCGGGAAAAGCTCGGCCGGATCATTCAGGTCATGTCTGCCTGGCCGGACCCTGAAACAGCCCGAAAAATGGGGATCAGACCGGTCCGGCCCCTGGACCGGATCCAAAATAATCTGCCTGGTCAGTCTGCCCCGGACAATCCCTGAAGATCCTGCTGATCAGCCGCATATGGGATTTCTCCTGCTCCGACAGCCTGAAAAAACACTCTTTGAGTTCTCCTGGCAGGTCCTCTTCTGCCAGACTGCGGTACATGTCATAGGCCATGCTCTCCATCTCCAGGGCCAGCTCCAGCAGAAAAAAACACATGTCCCCGGGCTGGACCTTATCCAGCTGCTGGAGCCAGGAGTCTGGGTCCAGTCCCCCTTCAATCCGGTCCTGATCAGCCTGGTCAAAAAGAGCCTCAAAGTCCTGGTCAAACACCCCGCCTGCCCGGGAGTAAATCATCCTGGCATGGGAAACCTCCAGGCTGGCCAGCCTGCTGAGCTGGGTTCTGATGGCTTCATCCTGGACCCTGTCCATGAAGCCCAGATATAGCCTGTATGCTCCCTTTTCCAGGGCAATGGCCCTTTTCAGGGCGTCCTGGCTGCTGTCCAGACCCTGAAACAGGTCCACCCGGGGATAATCCGGCAGGACCTTGCCTGCATAAGCACTGATTCCGCCCTCCAGGCTGAATACCTCCCCGGAAAAAAGGCCGCTGTCCCGGGCCAGAGTGGCTGCAGCCATGGATCTTTTTCCGCTGCTGCAGTAAAATAGAGGTGCTCCGGACTGGTCAATCTCGGTCAGTCTGGTCTCCAGTTCGTGCAGAGGAATCAGTCTGGCCCCGGGAATATGCTCCTGCTCGTATTCCCCGGGCAGACGCACATCCACCAGCACATACTCCTTTTCTTTATGCTCAGTGGTGAATTGTTTGAGATCCTCTGGAAAAATCCTTTTGATCCGGCTGGTCTTCATAACTGCCTCCCTGGCCGCTGCTGCCGGATGATCCGGAAACCTGACTGATCCTGGATCATCCGGATGTTTCTATTCAGGTTCAACCCTTTGCCTCATCTGTTTAATCCGGCTCCTGCCGGTCTTCTGGTCCAGGCGTTTCTGCCGGGAGACCCTGGTCGGCCTGGTTGGTCTGCGGGGCTTGTTTTTTCTGACTGCCTTCAGGATGAGTTCCTTGAGCCTTTCCCGGGCTTCCTGAATGTTTTTCTCTCTGGATCTGCTCCTGCCCGCCTTGATGACCACAACCCCTCTGGAGTTTATCCGCCGGTCTCTGAGTCCAAGCAGTCTCTGCTTGCAAGGCTCGGGCAGAGAAGAGGCCTGGATGTCAAAAAAAAGATGGACAGCCGAGGAAACCTTGTTCACATTCTGCCCGCCAGGTCCCCTGGCCCGGACAGCCTGAAAGTCCAGCTCTGATTCACTGATATGAATGTCATCGGTTATCTGCACTTTCTGGATCTCCCCTGGACAAGGTTCAGGAATCTTCCTGACAGCCTGACCGCATTCTCCGGACACATTTCCTGGCAGCAGTAGCAGCTGATACATTTTCCCCTGTCCAGGCCGGGTCCTCCGGGGGTCAGGACCATGGCCTCCACCGGACAGTGGGAAACGCAGATTCCGCAGCCTGTACAGCGTTCAGCCACGATTTCCGGCAAGGTGACAGTCCACCTGGACAGGTATCTGTTGAGTACAATTCCGACCAGGCCGGGCACAAAGGTCCTGGGAAAGCCAAAGCCTCTGACCGGACTCTGTTCGCCCAGGATTTTGATCCTGGCTGGATCAGTTTCGCCCAGTCCCCGCCTGCCTGCCACATCCAGGTGGGGAACAGCACCAGGCCGCTGACCAAGCATATGGACTGCTGCCGCATCCAGAGTAACACCATTGGTCGAAGCCAGGACCCTACCCAGAAATACCGGTTTTCCATTGGACGGGCCGTTTCCTTCCATGGCCAGTATCCCGTCCATTATATTCAGCTCAGGGGGACGGATGCAGTAAATATCCACCAGGCCCTCTGCAAACCGGGCCGGGGTGGGGCAGGCAGCATGAATGCGCATCTTGTCCGCACCCACCACGTAGCCAAAGGTGTTTTTTACAGCTCCGGTCAGCACTGTCAGGCAGTGGGTCTTGAGCTTGGGAAGGTTGATAACTTCGTCCGCCTCCAGAACCTGCCTGGAAATGCTGATTTCCTGAAAATGGGCTGAATCCGTTTTTATCCGGACCGGACTTAGACTCAGGTTTTCATAATGCTGGCCGGCACACTCCAGGAGTCCGCACTCCCTGGCTGCTTTCCGGGAACGGCCATATCCGCTCATGCCCGGATTATCCCCGACCATCACCCTGGCTCCCTGATCCCGGAGCACCCGGATCACTGCCCCCACCAGGGCCGGATGAGTGGTCACCCCCTTTTCCGGAGGATGGGGACCAAGCATATTGGGTTTGACCAGCACCTTGCTGGTGTTTCTTGGACCGGGAAACAGGGTGAATATTTCTTCCACCAGCCGGTCCAGGGACTGGTCGTACTGTCCCTGCCTGATCAGGACCGAGGCATCATTCATCTGCCCGGTCCGACTGTCTGGACTCAATTTTCCTCCTTCTTTTCAACAGACCCTGGCCTGAGGTTCTTGAGCATTGACCGGACCAAAGGCAGGATATTAGCCACCATTATGTCCACCCCGGCCGGACCTGGGTGCAGACCGTCGGCCAGGGTCAGATCAGGATTGCCTGGTATGCCGGGCATAAAATCCGGGACAAGCGGAATGTTTCTTGACCTGGCAACCTGTTCATAAACCTGCTGAAACTGCCGGCTCCAGTCATCATCCTGGTTCAGCAGGCCTTTGATGCCCGCCAGAAGAACACTGGCCCCGGAATCCAGGCAGATATCCATGATCCTCTCCAGACTGGACCTGACCTCTGCTGCAGCCAGCCCGGCATACAGGTCATTGGCTCCGAACTGGACAATGACCAGATCCGGCTCATGCTTCATAAGTCCTGGAAGGCGTCTCAGACCATCCCGGGCCGTATCTCCGGACACCCCGCCATTGATGACCAGGATGTCCCAGCCTTCATTGTCAAGGGCCTGCTCCAGCCTGGATGCAAAGGAATCTTCCGGGGCCAGGCCGTAGCCAGCGGTCAGGCTGTCGCCCAGAGCCAGTATTCTTATCATCATTATCCTCTGTTTTTTTCATGCCTGCATGACCTGCAAAGATGCCTGAACCATGCCTTAAAATAGTCGGGACAGCTGCCGGACATGCTGATGCCCGGCGTGTTCACGTAACAGAAAATATAGTTCTGAATAAGACATCAGTCCAGATATCAAAAAACCCGGTTCTGATCCTGGGTTCTCATCTGGAACATTAGCCTTCGCCCTGGAACAGGGCTGCCTGAAAAGAAAATAAAATGGGCAGGGAAGTGTCAGCCACTGACCTGGCTGGCTGTAATTCAGGAGGAGTCTTTTCCTGACCAGGCCGAGATCCTGAATGCTCTCGTCTGCAGAATATAAAGTGGGGTACTACAGGCCTTTCAGCAGTATAATGCTGTTATCAATTGATCTTTTCACAAAATTTACTGTTAAGTCTGAAAGTGGAGATTGATATTACGAACTATTCGGAGAAAACTCGTGGTTAAGTCTGAAAGCCTAGTCAAGGACTTGACTCAGTGCCCGGATCACTGCTTTCGTTTCCTGATCTTTGCTTCAAGAGCTTTCAGCTCGGCATCGTCTTGCAGGTCGGCCTCTTTCGCTTCTTCTATTTTACGTTGCTGGTCATATTCCAGGTACAGCGCTGAGGCGTGTTTCTTCATTTGCTCATGGCTGACCGACTCTGCGTAGTTGAGCAGGGGAAATCCGTTGGACGTAATAATCTGATCCACGTTCTGCTTCCAAAAGCTCATCCGAGTCTCCTGGCGGTTTTTGGCGCGCAATTCCGCTGTTTCCAGAAAGATCACCACAAGGCGGTTCAGCGTGTCGAGCTCGTCTTCGGTCAGATAGTTCTTGGCGATCAGAATGTCCTGCTTGCGCACCTTCTCGCCCTGCCAGTGCAGAAGACCGAAGTGCGGATCATTTTTGTCGGCCCGCTCCATGATGAGCTCGGCCGCGGTTTGCCGCGTAACAGCGTATATGAGGAGGTTCTGGACCGTGGCGAAGAATTGCTGGGTGGCCTGGTCCGTCTTGTCGTAATCGCTGCTGAGGGCGAAAAGATCCCGTACCTTCTGATAAAAACGCTTCTCAGAGGCCCGAATCTCGCGGATGCGTTCAAGCATTTCGTCGAAGTAGTCCGGGCGGCCGTCCGGATTCTTGAGCCGTTCGTCGTCCATCACGAATCCCTTGAGCAGATACTCCTTGAGGACGGCCGAAGCCCAGCGCCGGAACTGCATTCCTCGCGGAGAACGCACCCTGTATCCCACGGCCAGTATGGCGTTCAGATTGTAGAGTAATGTCTTGTACCGCTTTCCATCGGCGGCAGTTGTCAAGGATTCCTTGACAACTGAATCAGAATCCAACTCCCCATCCTCGAAGATATTCTTCAAATGCAGAGAGATATTCTGCTTGGTGGCATCGAAAAGCTCCGCCATCTCCGACTGTGTCAGCCAGACCGAGTTCTGGTCCGCCCGCAACTCAATCCGGCTTAGGCCATCTTCAGTGGTGTAAAGAATCAGGTTGTTCATGATGTCAAGATGCCTCCAGCGCAGGGAAAAGTTGCTGCATCAGGCCGCGCTTGTGGGTCTTGAGTGATTCGATCTTGGCCGCCTGGCGGCTGGACCAGATCCCAGTAGCGGGCAAAGCGTTCAATGAGATCAAAGGAGGGTTCAACAAAGGACGAGGTCAGCTGGCCCTGAGCGGCAATATCCATGACCGATAAAAGCAGAAATGGCTTGTGCGGGGCGCGGAAGAAAGTAACCTCTGTCCAGAGGCTGCGGTTTGCATCCGTACGCAGCCGGGTAAGCCTGCTTAGAAAATCAGTATTCATGAAGAATAAAACAGCCCTGTATTTTATGAAAAAACTCATCCATGTATCAGTTTTTCCTACCTGTGAACTTTGAGCAGAAAAATCAGTCCAGATCAAGCCTGTTTTTTGAGACATACTGAAAAAATCTCGTTTTTTCAGTAAATGAAGCACCCTTCCATCTTCAAGATCCTGCCTGCCTGGCCAGCCAGGGCAGTCAAAGCAGGGGAACTATTCAAGGCCGGTGTAGTGGAAGTCATGCCCGGTCAGCCAAAACATGTTTTTCAGTGTCTGGTCTCTACAGCAACAATAAAGCATTAAAAAAACTCAGCCATGGTTCAGATGCCAGAAATTGAAGATGTCTCTGCATGAAAAGCCCCCTGGTCTTGATAGGCTTGTCCTGTATGGGCCTGAAGTTGGCAGTGCCAGTAGGGTTGGCGCAAACAGACCTTTCATGGAAGCAGGCCTAGTTTTGCAAGTGCCATGAACCCAGGAGTTTGCTATCTGGCATAAAGTATGCAATTTATAAAGCCGCCCTGCAATAATCCGCAGGGAGGCAATCACTTTTTAAGGCTCCATCCTGTTTTAGGCTTATTCGGTATTCAGGTACACTATCCATAAATGCCAAGGAGAGAAAACATGAAAAAAGTTAAAGCAATGCTGCTGAGCGCTCTTTTTGCATTGGTTCTGATTTTCATGGTAGTGCCGGTTGCCCATGGTCAAACAGGCACCTACATTGACTGTATTCATGGCTGCCCGGATCTGCCAGCCTGCTACAACTGCTGCAATGAGTCTTTCAGAGTTATCCTGAGACATTGCGATGACAGGCGGGATCAGTGTGATGCCCTCTGTCCTCCGGGCGACATGGATTGCCTGGATGGATGCGCAATCGCCAGATCGGCTTGTCTCATGCAGGATATGCGGGATTTCGACTGCCCGCACTGGGTGAGAGGGCGGCATAAGATGGGTTTTGGCAGTGGTGCCGGCGCCTCCCTCTTTTCCACAGGAAGTGTCAGGTCATCCTCCACCGGTTGCGCTTATTGTCATTAGAATCCGTAGCAGCTCACGTCTAGACGGACTATTGTTGTATCATAAAAGATACCCTGAACGCAGCAAAGCTCTGGCAGCCCCTATCATAAAAGGAAGATGATGCAGAGCTTAAGGCGAAGGGTGGCCATAGGACCGGTGAGAAGAGGACATGTCAAAAATGATTTTCGAATGGACAAAATCATCTCAAAAGGACAACCAGTAACGCCGCCAATGCCTTCATGTCCGGCGCTGCGTTTAGTTTCAGGAAACTGCTCCGGAAATGGGACCGTTTTTTCCCTTATTTCTGGCATCTCAGGTTATCCATATTCAACCTTGCAAACAGAATCAGGCAGCCCTTACAGGCTTAAATATCAATTTTTCAGGGTCGACTAATCAAAATCGAATTCCACTTCAAACCTCGAAGGACCTTTTTTACTCACGTATCAAAAATTTTGCTGGCAATAGAAACAATAGGCCCTTCCGCTAAACCGACTTTTATCCGCCCAACAAAATTTTGCTGCCTTTAGACTGATTGCTTTCTGACATTCGTAGCAATAGTACTCGCCTTGAATAGAGTCTGCCTCGTTCTGCTTAACCTTAGACAACTTATTCTTATCGTTACTTTTATGCTGCTCAAATATTCCGAATTTTTTTCTATAGTCAATTGAGCAGGGCTTGTGCAGCTGAACTAATCTATTTGCAATCTTTGTAATAGAGTCCAAAGAGGAAAGCTTTGATATCGACTTAATTGAACCCAAAATCTTTTTTGAGTCACGCTCAGCATTATCCATAATTGTACTTTCCATCGTATCGGCCTTAATAATGTGACTAGTATCAAATTTAGAACGATCTGGCCAAATTACCTTTGATTTTGGAGAAATCAAAACATAGCTTCTAAATCTCGGAATAATCGGAATACCAAACCTCTTTGGCATAATATCATTATTTTCGATTACTTTCTGCAAAAGATGAATATGCCTCTTATTCTGCTCAATGGGTGATTCAATGGCATGCTCTTCCTTTCCGTCAGATACCAAAAAATCACCATGCTCTGTAATTCTCAAATGATAGCAAAAATTTTTTGTTTCAAGAACATAAAAGTCCATCAACCTATTGATTAATAAATGATCTATTTGAGCACTTTGTCCACTGTGTTCAAGCCTAAGATCGTGCAGTACAACCCAATTATTAGACGGCTTGTAGTAAAAATTGATAAAGTACTCAGAATCCTGCTCACCCTTCTCCCCTGAAATCATAAAACATAGCTCTCGTTTTAACAAAAAGCGTTGTTGTGATGTCAATGGGAGTTGTAATAATTTTTTTAGCTCTTGAATTTCCTTTGTTCGTGGAATTCTGTCTTTAATCAGCACGACTATCCTCCAAGTCTATTATTCTCAAACATTTCTACCGGCATGGGATGGTGCAGATCCCAAACCATCTTGATGGGGCGTTCCCCTTCATAGCTTACCATCTCCCCAGGTCCCAGAAAAGTAAATGGCATGGTAACGCCAAGGCTTTTCTTTTGTTCCCGGACAAAGAAAAGAACAGTGTAACCTTTTTCCCGGTGATGGATGAGGTTCTGGCCGGTCTGGCCCTGTTGGGTATTGGTGGATTGGGACTCCCAGTGAATGCGCTGTCTGCTGATGGGATAGTCAGCATACATTGTGGTTGGGGAGAACTCGTGCTCTGTTTTTTGAAATGTGATCAGCAGGGCATAGGTCTTATTTTGTTTGGCATGCAGTATGCCAATGCCTGTCGGACCTGTTGAATCTAGATTTGCCAGGCCCAAGGCAGCGTTGATATCCCGACTGGTATACTTAGCATGAAGCTCCAGGTAGTTCTCAAAAGGGAGATCCAATGATTTGCCTCCGATCTTTGAAGTGGTGGCAGCCCAAGCAAGTATTTCGTCCATATCAGCAAGGATAGTGGGATTCCTGGAAAGCCGGGTAAATGAATCCTCCAGAGAGAACATGTCCAGGTTGTCAGTCTTGTCTGCCCAGATCCTGTAGTGCATTGCAATGGCTGAATCCCCGGCAGCTGCCAGGGCCTGGGCAATGTCCTTTTCCTGCAAGTTATTTAGGATTTTTCTCAGCCTGCCGATTTCCCAGGGACCATTTATCTGGGCAATTCTGATCAATGCTTTTTTCAAGCGGTTCAGATCAGGATCATTGGGTATTTCTGATAATTGCACTTTTGACTTCCAGCCGCTCCAGGTCTCTTTGACCAGCAAGCGCTCCGGCTCGTAATCATGGTGGGTGATAAAATTACCAAAGGTTAGCTGCTTTCCGGTTTCATTTTCAAAGTTCTGCAGTCTCTCCGGGATCTGCACTGCCAGGTTGCGCAGGTTTTCCCGTATATTTTCCAACACATACTTTCGGGAGACTCGGTCCAGCTGGATGCTACAGCCAGGCGGCAGATGGGGGAAATCCATTTCCACTTCATGGTCAATGGAAAAGCGATGTCTGGGCAACAACGCTTTCAATTTTGTATCAATGCGATATTTTCTATGAGCCTGGCCCACAAAGTCCAGCACGGTCAGACAATCCTTCGCCGGTGCATGGCGCAGGCCACGTCCCAGCTGCTGCATGAATACAGTCAGGCTCTCAGTGGGTCTTAGAAAAAGGACCACGTTTAAGTCCGGAACATCTACACCTTCGCTCAACTTATCCACTGTGAAGAGAAAAGTAAGCTCTCCGGATTTTAGCTGCTCAAGCAGGCTGTGGCATTGGTTGTTGTCAACCCCAGAGACCAGGGCAGCTGAAGGTATGTCTTGCTGGCTGAATATATTAGCCATGAAGTGTGCATGGTTGATGGATACACAAAAACCAACGCCTTTGACCTGATCCAGGTCAGGTTCGTATCGCTTCAAGGCATCCAGCACAACATACAGGCGCTTCCTGGCCAGAACATGGGCGCCGGTGTAAATTCTGTCCAGCTCAGCCAGGTCATATTTGCCTCTTTTCCAGAAACGATCCTCATTAAGAGAGATGGGATCAGCCACGCCAAAGTAGTGAAAGGGACAAAGCAGCTTTTCTTCCAGGGCTTCAGGCAGCCGGATTTCTGAAGTAATGCGGTTGCCGAAGTCAGCCAGAACGTTTTCTCCGTCCATGCGTTCCGGTGTTGCGGTCAGGCCCAGGAGAACCTGAGGTTCAAAGTTGTCGAATATTGGCCTGTAGCTGGCTGCAGTGCCGTGATGGGCCTCATCAATAATGATAAAGTCATAAAAATCCCTGCTCACCTGTTCCCACAGCCTTCTGCTGGTGAGCATGCCCACCGAGCAGAAAAGATGATTTACCTGTTCAGTTTGGTGCTGGCCCACAAGAAGATCGCCAAAGTTGTGATCTTTGAGAACATTTCTAAAAGTATCCAGGGCCTGTTCTAAAATTTCCTGGCGATGGGCCACAAACAAGAGTCTGGCCTGCTTTTGCTTTTTCTGAAAGAAGCGTTGAAAATCAAAGGCTGCGATTACAGTCTTTCCAGTTCCAGTAGCAGCTACAACAAGGTTATGGTGTTGATTATTGACCCTTCTGTCCTGCTCCAGTTCTTCCAGTATACGCTCCTGAAAAGGGTGTGGCCGCAGGTCAAAAAATACCTGAGCCCGGGCCTTAGAGGTTCTTGCCCTGCTGATCGCTTCGCGCAACTGCCCGGGATCATCCGGATCAAAGGGTATAAACTCACGGCTGTTCCAGTAGGTTTCAAACTCAGCAGTAAATTTTTCCAGGATATGCAACATGTCCTGTTCAGTGACCTTGAGATTCCATTCCAGGCCGCTGGTCATAGCTGCGTGGGACATGTTGGCCGATCCGATGTAGGCCGTGGAAAAACCGGAATCACGCTTGAAGAAATAAGCCTTTGCATGCAGCCGGGTCCGCTGCGTATCGTAAGAAACACGGGCCTGCACATTGGGCATGCGGGCCAGCCATTCAACAGCAGGGGCATCAGACGCACCCATGTAAGAAGTAGTAATGAGCCGCACAGGCACTCTACGGTCCCGCAGATCTTCAAAAGCAGGCATGAGCAAGCGCAGCCCTGACCACTTGATAAAGGAAATCAAAATATCAACTGCATCTGCGGACTTCATCTCGGCTAATAACTCATGAACTAATTGAGGGTCTCGGGGAGAGCCCGTGAAAAGACTGCTTTCAAATATTGGCGTGTGGGGTCTGGGAATGCCTGACCTTGCATAATTGGGAGGGGTTATCTCCAAGAGAACTGGCTTTTTACCCGCAACCAGTTGTCTTATGTTTACTTGCTGTTCAGTGCCATCATACAGTTGAGCAAGGATAGCATTGCAGATCAGGAGTCTTCTGTCTGAATCCGTCTCTTCACGCAGAACCTGCCTGACAACTTTAGCCACAAAATCTGCATACTTTGCAGGCTGCTCCTCTGCATCTATTTTGCCCAGAACGGTCCGCAGTTCAGGAAATTGGTCGAGAATTGCCTGAAGGTGGTTGTCCAGCAAGGCATCGTAAATGCCGTAAGCAAGCTTGTTTGTCATCAGCTCCTTCTCTCAAGCCAGCCAAGGTAAGCGTCAAGGACCGGTAGGTCAGCCTCGGCCCAATCTAAGCTGAAAAGTTCATCAGGGCGCAACCAGACTGCTTCAGCATGCTCCGTAAGGTTATATCTAGATGTCTCTGCCTTACAGATGAATGGATAAAGCGTAACAATAAAGTCGCGGTAAGTATGTGTTGACGGAGATAGTTTATCAGCAATATCAACCTCAAGATCTAGTTCTTCAAGAATCTCCCTTTTTAGGCAGTCTCCGGGATCTTCCCCAGCCCTGATCTTGCCCCCGGGAAATTCCCATTTCAGGGGTAACTTCATATCAGCGCTCCGTCGGGCTGCCAGAACCAAACCGTTTCGTTCAATGATTGCGCAGGTTACGTGGATGTGTTTCATGGTTAGTTGCCAATTGTTATAGGCTCACTTCCTAAAAACCTCTTTTCTGTGCCACCCCAGACACTTCTGATCCGGGATGTGTCTCTCATCCGAAGGCCTGAAAATCGGCCTGTGATCAAGGGTCATGATTGGGCCGGAATTGTTCTGCTCTCCTCTGGATAACGGGGAGATCAGAACTTCATACTCTTTGCCCACGCTCATGAATCCCCGGTCAAAGCTCCAATGACACAGCTGACAAGGAACCATTTGGGGCCATTGCTAATGATGTCTCACAAGTTTAACCGGCATCTCAAAATCACATCAAAAGATTGATGTTGAAAACATTCTGACCAGCATAAGACAACCTCAAGACTTTCTGTCCTCTTTTGGCTTTCACGGTAATTTGACTATCCATAATCCCGGCAAGCTCATTGTTTTGAGAGTAATCCAGAATATAATGCTTATTTCCAGGGATTCGGACAATTTGTGCCTTATGCTTCTCATCCTGACACACTAAACTGATGCTTAACTTCTTTCCAGGTGCAGGTGCTTTCTCAGCCAGGGTTGATGAGACAAACAAACGGCTTAAAGCAATGTTTCTATTTTCAAAGCTTTGCTTGTCAAAATATATATTCAGCCAGCGGGTTTTCCGATAAAAATATCTGCGAAGGGCGTAGTCAAGCCGGTCTTTGATCAGAGTTTTGAAAAAAGAATCATCCCAGTGTGGAGTCAATTCCGGCTTGAGGGAAAAAACATCATTTTCACGATCTAATATAAACCAGTCACTCTCTTTGTTGCTCAAAAATTTCAAGGGCATGTTTTTGATGTGGGAAACAACACTGGAAATACGATAATCATGAGGATTTGCCTGTTTTGCGAGATCTTCATAGTCATGAAGGTGTTCTGGGTGATTTATGTAATATTCCAAGAACCCCCGGGCAATATCTTCAACCTTCCATGATGTGCCCTTAAGGCTGATGATCGTCTGCAGGACGACCATTTTGTATGACTTAACTGGATTCAGGTCCTTTTCCAGATATTCAAGAAACTGCTCTTTTGAAGTCCCGATAATCTTTTTTTCTTCAGGGGATAAGTCATTGAAAATGTCTTTCGTCTTTATCCAGCTGCCAAAAAAATTAATAAAGCCATGAGGATCTGATTTTTGAGGATCTGAAAAGAACTCGCTGAGCCCTGGAGACCTCAGACCAAGATCCTGAATAATCTCATCATAAAGAGCTTTCAGGCGTTCCCTCATGGGCATGGGAACTATTTCTCTTAACCTGTTTTCCCATATCCTTTTGACTTCAATATCAGGTGAAATAAAACAGCCTTTTGGCAGAGACATTTCCGGGGAAGATGAAGAACGTTTACCATTATTGCCATCGATGTATTCCTGGATTGAATTATACCCTGCCATGGCAATGGGAGCCACATGAGCAGTTCGAAAATTGCCCACAAAGTCAATAACTACAAGACTCTCCTTATTATTGATTTTTCTTAGACCCCTTCCAAGCTGCTGAAAAAATACGGTGAACGATTGAGTCGGCCTGAGCATGAGAACATGACTAAGCCTTGGTATATCTACGCCCTCATTGAAGATATCAACACAGGTAACAACTGACAGCGTGTCATTTTCATCTTCAATTCTGGCGATTGCCGATCTTCTCTCGGGTTCAGGAGATTCTCCTGTCAAGGCAATGGCATCAATATTGTGATCGTTTTTCAACTTGTAGGCGGTATACCGGGCGTGATCAATGGAGCTGCAAAAGGCCAGGGCCTTAATCTTGCCCTGGTAGGGCATAAATTTTTTCAGATTGTTGGCAATCAGCTTTGTTCTGGTATCGTCCTTTAATATCCTTGTCAGTTCTTCAGGATCATAATCAGTTCGTTTCCAGGCTATTTTGCTGTAGTCAGTCGGGTCGTGGACCGCAAAGTAATGAAACGGGCAAAGCAGATTTCTGTCGATAGCTTCAAAAAGTCTGAGTTCATAGGCTATATTATAATCGCATATGCTCAGAACATCTTTTCCATCCATCCGTTCAGGAGTAGCAGTCAAGCCAAGGAGAAAATCAGGCTGGAAGTATTCAATGATCTTTCTGTATGTCTGAGCCATGGCGTGGTGGAATTCATCCAAAACAATATAGTCAAATTCCCTGGGATGAAACTTTTCCAGATTGGCCTTTCTGGACATGGTCTGAACCATGGCAAATACGCCTCTGGCCCCAAATGATACATTTTTATTCTGGCCGCTGAAAATATCAAGCCCGTCAGCACCGATAACATCAGCAAAGCTCTCTCTGGCCTTGCCAAGGATGTTTTCTCTGTGGGCGATATATAGAACCTTGTCTTTGCCGCTTTTCTGAAAATCAAAAGCAGCCAGATAAGTTTTGCCAACTCCGGTGGCTGCGATAACTGCTCCAGCTTTTGCTTTTTTATTTCTGAGTTCCTCAAGGCCCTCCAAAGCTTCGGCTTGAGCAACATTAGGCTTCAATCCAACAGCGTATCCAGGTGCTTCAATCTTTCTGTCTGTATCGAAAGGCAGACCTGGTTGATATGATAGAGATGTTTTTTTCTTTCCATACTCATCAGGTACTTGAAATAAATCCTGCCTGGATTTTGGGACGTGATTATACCTCTGCTGATAACCATAAAGGAACTCGTCAGAAACCGGCACACAACAATCACTCCAGAGACTATCAAATTCCTGAACTGCCGTCTGCCAGGGACTTTTACCGTCAGTTCTGCCTGGGATGTTAATTTCCCCGGAGCTATAGTAATTCCATTCAATATTGTTTGAAAAACCTGCTGTAGTAAGATTTGAAGAACCGATTATCACTGAACCTTTTCCATTTCTGTGTCTGAATATATATGCTTTGACATGAAAATTTCTGTCCGGCTCTTTGTCATAGGGATGGTCATGCGGATGAAAGACTTTTAAGTCCAGTCCGGGCACAAAATCCCTCATATGCGAAAGGTATTCTGGTCTGATTACACATCCCATGGTTGACAAGATGACTTTTAAAGATCCACCTCTCTGGATAAATCGCTCAAAGTCGCTTGTTAAAATATTTGTGATTCCTGGTGTACAAAAAGCCGTAGCAATCCAGGCTTCATCACTTTTCTCAAGCTCCGACCGAAAACGATGAATCAGCTGATCAGCATCCAGATGACTGAAGATAAAACCTGGATGATCATCCATCAGCCCCTGGAAATCTCCGTCAACACTTTCAAGCAGAAAACCTTTATCAAATCCACCTTTTTCTGCTTTTCTCTTGTGAAGCGCAGAAATCAAATCGTTTAGATCCAGATTGTTTTCTTTTAAAATTGCCAGGACAATTTCTAATACATCGGCTGATTCCTTAAGGATTGCAGTTTCATTACCTGGCTTAACCTCTGAATAAAGTTCATAGACTTCCTCAATAAGCTTTTGCCTGGCAACACTTACAAATTCAAGACCTGATACGGTTCTGACAAAAGGATGATGGTGGTTTTTTTTAATAATTGCAGGAATTTTATCGCGGACCAGCTTCTGATAGTATATGGGATTATTTTCTGAGTTATCTGTCATGGTTGGGGATGGTTAAACTTCATGTCTGCAGAACAAAACTCAACCAGATATCAGTTTCTCTCACCTGTGAAGTTTGAACAGAAGAATCAACACAAATCAAGCCATTAACTTTGAAAACCCTGCTCAAATCTTCCCTGTCCCATAAATAAAATATCCTGCCATCATCAGCCTCCTGTCTCCCCTGTCCCTGCTTCATGGTGATCAGGGCGTGGCCGCCGGGCTTTAAAGCCTTGAGAATATTTGTAAGCACAGGCGAAAAGCGCTCGTAAGGCAGGTGGACCAGGGCGCCGATGAGCAGGACAGCGTCCATATTCATCCGGCTGAGATCATATGATTCAAAGTCAGCTTCAATTACCGGCAGGCCGGTATGGTCCCTGGCCAGCGCAGCCAAGTCAGGGGAGCGTTCCAGGCCTTTGCAATGAAAACCGCGCTCTGAAAGCCAGAGCATATCCCGGCCTGAGCCGCATCCGATATCCAGAACTTTTGAACCAGGTGTAAGGTGTTCTACAAGGGGCAGGAGAAATGAGGAAGGATCAACCTCTATGGTCTGGTTGAAGTAGTCTTGGGCATGGGTTTGGTAGAATCGGCTGCTCATAAGGACGGGCTGAGGTCAGTCTGATAAAGCTGCAAACTGGTCAGATATTTATTATCACTCCCTTACCCTCAACTGATCTTCTATCCACAGTGGATCTTTTCGCATTGGCAGAACTGCAATTACATAAGCAACTTGCTTTTCAATGGTATAGTAGATGGAGTAAGGAAAACGTTTGGCTGACATACGGTAATAGCCATTTTTTACTATATGAACACCACCATAGATAATCAGGGACTTCATATCAGCAACCAGACTGTCCCAGAAATAGTCACCAACTCCCGGCTCACTACGGTTATAGAATTCTTTGCCATTATTAAGGTCATGAGCCACATCAGACAGGATGACCACTTCTCTGATCTTTCTCATTTGCGCCTTGCCGCAAGCTCTTCAAAAGAAATAAACCGGGCAGCACCATTATCAATTTCTTGTTTTCTCTGCTTAAGAATATCATAATGCCATTGTGGAGACTCAATCTCAGTCTGATGGTGAGCCAGAGAATCCCAGATGATCTCCATGACCTGAATTCGCTCAGCCACGCTTAATTTTTCAATATTAAGTGTTGTCATAATTACTCTCCGGACATAAGTGAAAATATATCGGGCCTTGCATTAACTTCCTGATGCAGGCTACCTGTCATAAAATCATTTTCTGATCTGCTGTGGCAATCCGGCTCCTCAGGTAAGCAAGGATATTGACCTGGGCCTGTCGGTCCAGCCTGCGCAGTTCTTTTCTGGCCCGATCGTCAAATTCAATCTTCCAGATCAACTTCCTGCTCCAGCTCTTCTAAGGACCAGGTCCTTTCAGGCGGGTTCTCTAACCTGTGTACCGCAAGGTAATAGTCTTCCAGATCTTCCAGGTGCTCAATGATTGCTTCACGGGCATAATAAGTCTTTGTTCTTCCCGTTTTTTCAGCCAGATCAACGAGTCTTTTTTCGATGTCTTCAGGCAGGCTGATAGCTAACATATTTTTTCTCCTGACATACAAATATTGCAAATTCGTGCAGGTCGTCAATCATTTAAAAAAACTTAAAGTGCCATCTTTCATTTGATCTATGCCCTGCCACTGTTTTGTTTCATAGTGATGAGGGCATGGGTTTGGTAGAAGCGGACCAGGACGCCGATGAGCAGGAGTCCGTCCATGTTCATCCGGCTGAAGTCATAGGACTCAAAAATAGCTTCAATTAACGGCAGGCCGGTATGCTCCCTGGCCAGGGCGGCCATCTCAGTGGAGCGATCCAGACCGGTGCAGTGGGGACCGCGCTCTGTAAGCCAGAGCATATCCCGGCCTGAGCCGCAGCCTACATCCAGAACTGTTGATCCAGGCATAAAGTGTTTTACTCGGGGCAAAAGAAATGAGGATGGATCTACCTCAATGGTCTGGTTGAAGTAGTCTTGGGCGTGGGCATGGTGGAATCGGCTGCTCATAAGGCCGGCTGGGGAATCAGTCTGATAAAGCTGCAAACAGCTGACAAACTTCTTTCCTGAAATCTCCACAAACCTTATTTCTGGCACTTCCAGCTTAAGCGGACTTTCATAACAAGAAAAAGAATATTTCCCCCCCGAAATGAGACGGACCTGGACACAGAACAAGACAGGACCGCCAGGAACAGGACCTGGAAAGCCAGGAAATGATCCTCCTGGAAGACCTTAAGTCATCTGTACCCCTGGCCTGAAAATATCTTCCAGTGCTTTTTTGCGGTAGGCAAATATTTTTTCCAGCCTGGGCCTGACCAGCAGATGGTTCAGCAAGGCGGCGGGCCATCCCAGGTAAAGGGCGTAATGGACTAGGTCAATCACCTGGGTACCCAGGTCAGTCTCCTGAAAAATGTGCTGGTGATGCCAGAACCTGTAAGGACCCAAGCGCTGCTCATCTACGAAAAACACAGGTTTTCTGACCTGGGTGATTTCCGTTGTCCAGGACATGGGAATTCCGGCAACCGCCCTGATTGTGTACTGGATTATCATTCCCGGATATATTGCGTCAGACTCCAGGTTTTTAATCTCAAAGCAAAGCCAGTCAGGGGTAATTTGACACAGATTTTCAGGACTGGAAAAAAAATCCCAGGCCCGGCTGATTTCAACAGGCAGGATCTGGGTATATTCAAGTCGGTAAACCGGCATAATACTATCCTTGATCGCCTTTGTTCATGTATTCTGGACGGTCCAGGACTATCTGCAGGTCTCTGATGTGGCGCTGCTTAAAGCCTGCCTGGCAGATGCTGAAATAGTATTCCCAGGTCTTGAAGAATTCTTCATCAAAACCCATGGCCATAATATCCTGTCTGTTATCCAGGAAACGTTTCTTCCAGGCTTCCAGTGTGGGAACGTAATGAAGTCCGATGTCCCGGATTCCGGCTATGGACAGGGAGGTGTGACCGGCCAGGACCCGGGTAATCCTTTCAAGGGAGGGCAGCAGGCCGCCCGGAAATATATATGTGCTGATCCAGTCCCGGGTTTTGCGATAAGTTTCATAACGCTGATCAATTATGGTAATGGTCTGGATACAGGCCAATCCTCCGGGTTTGAGAAGCCTGTCCATTGCCCGGAAAAAATCAGGATGATATCTGTGCCCCACAGCCTCAAGCATCTCAATGGACACCAGGGCGTCATACTGTCCTTTGAGGCTGCGGTAATCAGCAAGGACGGCAGTAACTTTCTTCTCAAGTCCCCTAGACTTGATCAACTCCTGAACATGGCTGTGCTGTTTGTCTGAAATGGTAACCGCATGGACCCGGCACCCAAGTTTTTCAGCCGCAAAAACTGCAAAGCCTCCCCATCCGCAGCCTATTTCAAGCACATGGTCTCCAGGCTTTATTCCTGCAGCCCCGGCAATAAGAGCATACTTGTGATGCTGAGCCATCTGGAGTTCCCTGGCAGTGATGCTCTTGCCCAACGATTTCAATTCAGCCAGGTTTTCAAAAACCGCACATGAATAGGTCATGTCAGGGCCGAGGAACCTGGCAAAAAATTCATTGGACAGGTCATAATGGGCCTGGATATTTTTCCTGCTCCCTGAGGGATCATTGTCAGGGATCATTCTTCTGCCAAGAACCATGGCCTTGTGCAGGCTTCTGCCGGCAAAACCGAGGTTTTCCTTGTATGACATCCGGTCCATGTTCATGATCAGAAGCTCCATGAGTCCTGTCAGGTCATCAGTGGCCCACATGCCCGTGGTGTAGGCCTGGCCCAGTCCCACATCCTCTTTTTTCACGATTTTTCTAAAAAAATGACTGTCCAGTATTCGCATCCGGCACGTGGGTCCAGGCTCTTCTCCCTGAAACACGCGGACTGTTTTGTCCGGCAGTTCCAGCTCCAGGCGGCCCTTCCAGATTTTTTTCAGGTTGCCCATGACCAGGCTCTGGGCGGCCTTGTCCACAAGGCCTGTTTTTCCTTTCATTGTCCTGATGGTCATGGGACTTTCAGGATCAGGCCTGGTGAAGACAGGCAGTTTCTTGACCAGATAGAGGCTCAGGGCCTGACGCAGGATACGCATGTAGGTCAGGCTGGGAGCCAGCGGATGAGCCAGCCATGTCTTTAACAGGTTAGCGTCACTGAACATTCTGGCCGGACCATTCTGCCACAATCTGGCCTCAAGGGCTGTTTTACCCTCCTTGATCAGACTTATGGAGATATCCATTTCTTTTTGCACGTCGCTGAACCTGAAGGCATAATGCCCGGTCATGTCAAAGAAAGGGGAAACATGAAAGGCCTTGTTTGCACTGTACCTGGCTGGAAACCCCTTTGAGTTTTCCGGGCTGTCAAGCACGTACACGTGTTTGTCTCCAAAGGTATTGTTCACCTCGGCCACAACACAAATAAGCTCATTTTCCGGGTTGTAGATGAAATAGAAACTGACCGGGTTGAATACATGGCCTAAAACCCTGCCCGCAGTCAAAAGCAGGATGGTCGAATCTTTTGAAAATTCAATGGAGGCCCTGGACTTGAGAAGATTTTCCAGTTTATTCTTTATGCTGCCCTTTCCTGGACTCAGAAAATCCTGATCAAAAATAGAGACTGGCCTGAACCTGTTCAAACCAAACAGCCTTGAGGACCGGTCCAGATGGACCAACTCGTCCAGGTCCAGAAGTAGAAGCATGAATCTGTACTGGAAGCGGTGACTTATTTTGAGATGCCGCTCATGAGAAACATAGACCGGGATTACTCTGGAATTCATTGACCAGCACCCAGAAGCTCGGCAACCCGCACCCCCGAAGCAGCTGCGTCTTCATGGAACCCGTTGCCGTGATAGCTGCCACAGAAAAAAGTATTTCTTACTCCCTGCAGAGAGGCAAGATCTGCCTGAGCTGAGAGTGAAGAAGCATTGAACACTGGATGGAACATCTCCAGGCGGCGGGATACAGCCTTACCAGGAACCGTGCGGCGCGGATTGAGGGTTACAACGTGGTTCTTACTGGCGGAAAAACGCTGCAAAAGATTCATCCAGTAATGCACATGGACCCTTTTTTCCTTATCCCCTGACTGGGCAATAACGTTCCAGCAGGCCCATGCCCTGGGATTTGGAGGAAGAAAGGACGGATCAGTATGCATGACCACCTCGTTGCCAACATATTGCCAGGGAATGAGTAGCCTGATTTCTTCGTTGCCAGGATCTCTAAGCAGTTCCAGGGCCATGTCCGCATGGCAGGCAAGAACGACAGCGTCGTACTTTAGGACCTGGTCTTCCAGGTGGATGGTGACTGCGTCTTTACTCCTGGATACTCCCTTTACAGGGCACCCGGTCCTGATGGTTCCGGAAAATCTTTGTTCAAAGGCCTTGACATAAGTATGGCTTCCACCCGGTATGTACAGCCAGGTCGGACCACCCCTGATGCTTAGCAGGCCGTGATTGGAAAAAAACCTGGCAAAGCGCTCCAGAGGAAAATTTTCTGGCTCGTGTTCCTCGGCAGACCAGATTGCCCTGACCATGGGCTCCAAATAGCGGTCCATGAGGATACCCGGATAGTTGTTTGCCCGGATATAACCTCCCAGGGTACCATCTTTGAGGCGTCCCTGTTCCAGGTCCCTGGAAATATGCCTGCAGAACTTTAGAACCGCCAGGATCATTTTCCAGAAACCCGGGTTAATAATGTTGATCCGATGGGCGAAGAGACCGGAAAGGCCTGTGCCGGCATAGGCAAACCCTGTCTGGGGCTCACTGTAGGAAAAAGACATGTCAGTGGGAGCTGATTTTACTCCAAGATCATCCAGAAATCGACAGAATTTTGGATAAGTCCTGTTGTTGAATACGATAAATCCCATATCAACAGGAATTTTCCGGTTGTCCCCGTCATCAGCCATGACTGTCTGAACATGTCCTCCAAGTTTTGGAGACACTTCAAAAAGGTCAACCTCATGTTTCTGGCCAAGATAGTACGAGGCAGCCATCCCAGCTGCTCCGCCGCCGACCACAGCGATTCGCAGGCCGGTTTTTTGCCGCTGTTTTTTCTGGTTGTACATAAAGATTTTATTCTCCGGTCCGGAACCAAGGAATAAAGGCACTGACTTCACGCTTATACTTTTCATACTCAGGGCGACGCTGGCTGATATCCTTTTCCAGCATGACCACTCCCGAAACCTTGAGCAGCAGAAAGGTGATCAGTAATGGACTGATTACTGCCCACCACCCGTAAGGGGTAGCCAGGGCGATGATGAATATGCCCCACCAGATAAGGCTTTCCCCAAAATAATTAGGATGCCGGGAATAAGCCCACAATCCTTTATCCATAACCTTGCCCTTACTAGCTGGACTACTTCGGAAACGCTTCATCTGGTAATCGCTGACAGCCTCAAATATGAGACCTGCGGCAAAGACAAATAAGCCCATCCAGTCAAGCCAGGTCAGCCTGGCCGGGACAGGAGACAGCTGGGCCAGCAGCGGGGCCAGAGAGATGATCCAGAGCAGGGTCCCCTGGAGAAGAAAGACCAGAAAAAGACTGATCCACCAGAAAGATCGACCGTAATGCTCCCGCATGGCCCTGTAACGCCGGTCTTCGGGCTGCCCCCAGTTGCGCATGGTAATATGTAAAAAAAGACGCAGTCCCCAGATGCTTATCAGGACCGCCACCAGGCAGCTTCTGGGAGTTTCCGGTCCCATTGACCAGGACAGCCAGGCAATCAGCACAAAGCCCAGACCCCAGAACGAATCTGCCACACAGGCCTTTTTGCGGACCAAGGCCAGAAGCCAGGCTCCCAGCATAAGGAGCAGGACAGCCCCGAGTGCGATCAGAAGGACACCAGGTAACGACATAAAGAAAATGGACTTCCTTCAAAAAGGATACTATTTTATACGATCCTAAAAATATGTAGCAACAAGCAATGGTTGTCAAGGAAACAAGCCTGTCCTGGAAAGCCTGGGCAGCAGCAAAGTTTTTTCTGCGCATCCCATGGACAAAACAGAACCTGAACACTAGCATTGAAAAATTGCCGTATCTTTTATCCTGTAAAACATGAGCCTGATGAAATCCGAGATATATTCCGGAAAAAGCCGGTTAAAAGGCCTGAGACAACCTGGTCGTCTTTTTTCTGCAAGTCCAGGGGCCTGGTTCCAGGCATCCAGAATGCCTTCCCAGCTGTATATTTTTCTGCCCCTGCTTCTGGGCCAGTCCATGGCCCATGCTCAAGGTAATTTTTCCTGGGAAATTTTCGCCCTTTGTCATTTTTATGGCTTGGCTGTTCAGCTTTTCATTGTTTTTGCCAATGATATTGCTGACGTAGAAACAGATACCCTGAACAGGACCCACAACATATTTTCCGGCGGGTCCAGGGTTCTGGTGGACAGATCCCTGTCCAGGAAAAGCCTGACCATGGCAGCCCTTATCTTCGGCCTGCTTTGCATAGCCGTTGGCTTGGTCCTTGGATGGCTCTGGAATAACTGGGGCCCTCTTCTACTGATTCTTTCCGGCCATGTTCTGGTCTGGGCTTACAGCTTCAGACCCTTTCAGCTTTCTTACAGAGGCGGTGGGGAGTTTTTGCAGATGCTGGGAGTTGGAGGGTTGCTCCCGGTTACAGGTTATCTGGCCCAGCAAGGAAACCTCAGCTGCATATCCTGGCCGCTAATAGTCCTGATGCTTTTGCTGTCCCTCACCTGTGCCATGAGCACTTCACTCCCGGACCAGCCATCAGACAGGATGAGCGGCAAAAAAAGCAGCTCAGTCATTTTCGGAAACCGCATCAATCAGAGACTGATCCTGGTCCTTAACGGTTTGGCCCTGGCCCTGATTGTGCTGGTACCGGCAGCACAGACCAGGGGACCGGAAAACCTGTATATCTTTGCGGCATGCGCTGTATTGTGGGCTTCAGGCATCCCTTTCCTGGACAGCAAGCCCGGCAGCCGTGGCCTGCTGATCTTTGTGGCCTTATGTGTCGGCTTCAGCCTGACCCCCATGGCCGGATTTTCCATGGCTTTATTGTTAAGCTAAGACAACAAGTTATTGACATCCTCCTCTCCCTGAAGGAAGAGGATTCCCTTTTAATCACGCCGTTGGCGTGACAGGAAAAAAGGTCGGTACTGTATCACTATTTCCCGGTAGTTCCTGCTTCAACGATGGCCGTCCATCTCCACAGGCGTTGATTCCCGCATGCCCTGCGGTATGAATGTTTATGGCTGCCACGTAGTCAGCATTGCCTTCAAACAGACACTTTACACACCTGAATCTGCTCTGACTCCTGCGGTTCTCCTTGTCTGTATGACCGCATACAGGGCAGGTTCTTGAAGTGTTCCTCGGATTCACTTTTTCCAGCCAGCCACCAAGCCATGAAAGCTTGTACTCAAGATGTCTGAAAAACTCACTCCAGCCCTGATCCAGAATAGACCTGTTAAGACCTGACTTGGCTTTGACATTTCTACCAGGTCTCTCAAGTGTACCCCTGGATGAAGCACTCATATTGCTGACTCTCAAATCCTCAACTACCACCAGCCCATACTTGTCGGCTATCAGTCGTGACAGCTTGTGCAGATAGTCCCTGCGAACATCAGCAATTTTCTCATGCAACTTCGTTATTCTGGCTTTGGTTTTCTTCCAGTTCTCTGAAAATTTGACTTTTCGAGCTAAGCCCCTCTGCAATCTGGCAAGTTTCTTGGACAGCCTTTTAAATGAATTAAGGGGTGTGTAGAATGAACCGTCTGACAGAGTGCAAAATCTGGCTACGCCCATATCAATACCCACACTTGGCTTTTGTGTTGGTATTGGATCTGGGATTTCCTGTTCCACCTGAACAGAAATATACCAGTGCTTACCTCTGCGACTGACGGTGACATTTTTCATGATTCCATCAATGTCTCGACCCTTGATGATAACTATCGTATTTTTCTTATTATTTCTACGACAATGGATATCCTGGGGCTCATGGCAAGGGGGCTGGTCCCTGAGCAGGGGCAGGAAGTTGTCGATTCAGCTCTGAAGACAAGTGACCTTGGAAGTCCGGTCAGCAAGGCTAGCTTATCCACTTAGCCGCTTTGAAGGTCAGACCTGCGACCGTAGCGCACAGAAAAAAACCCCAGGCCACATCAACAATCACGACCTTCAAGGGCCAGCCCTTTATCAGGGACATGCTGGTCAGTTCATAAGTGGCATAGGTAAAGAAACCGAAAAGGCCGCCCCAGACAATGGCCCTGGCCAGGGAGTCCTTTTCCAGGGCCGGGACCACCGCAAAAAAGATAATCCCGACTATGTAAATTAGATAAAAGACAACTGCTGCAGTCCAGTTTACTTCCGGGCTCAAGATAAAACCTAGATTTTTTTGGTAGAAATTTCTGGCGATTACCCCCAGCCAGACCATGTCCACCAGGAAGAAAACAGGCACTGCCATGAGGTAAAGCTTAATATAGAAAAACATTAGCTCCTCCATGAACCGTGGGTAAACGCTCAATTATTCCTGATCCTGGGCCTGAAACCGTCAACAAGATTGTCTCCGGAAACAGCAGGCCCGAGCCTCATTGCTGTCAGCCAAATCAAATGCTCAGCCGGTCCCAGGCTTCAAAATGTCAGACAGGACCCGTGCAGATATAGTTTTTTTGATTCATGTGAATATTGAACAGAAAAAACAATTTAGATCAAGCTTGTTTTTTGAAACCACCTTGATAATACATTTTCAGAAAGTCTGAAATCTGCGCAGCAGACACAGCCATCACACTCTGAATACTGCACCGGCCAGGCCTTTTCCTCAAAACCGTCCTGCCTGGAACTGACTTGGACATTTCCGGCTTCCCGGGGTATTCTGAGCCAAAAAGAGGTTTGATATGTCAGCCCTAAGACTTTTCACCGGCCAGATCCAGGTCTCCTCCAGAACCGGTGTGGACATTACTGACATCACCGGCCAGATCCAGGTCTCCTCCAGAACCGGTGTGGACATTACTGACATCACCGGCCAGCTTCAGGACCTTGTCCGGAAATCAGACATTGTCTCAGGCGTTCTGCATGCCACCTGCACAGGTTCCACCGGCTCTTTGACCTGCATTGAGTACGAACCCGGGGTCATTGCAGACCTGACCCGGGCCGTAAACGAACTGGCTTTACCGGACAGGGAATACGAACATGAAAAAGCCTGGCACGACGGCAACGGTCACAGCCATGTCCAGGCAGCCCTTCTGGGTCCGTCAGTTTCCATCCAGATCCGCAGCAGAAAATGCGTGCTCGGTACCTGGCAGCAGGTGGTGGCCATTAATCACGATGTCAAGCCCAGGACCAGGAAGATTGAAATCAGTATCCTGGGAATCTGAACAGAACAGGATTCTCATCCCTGAAACATCTTGTCAGACGTCCGGCCCTGATTTAGACTGCTGTTCATGAAGCCCGTGCACAAAGCCCTAGGCACATGGCTGGACAGGCTGGACCCGGACGGTTCCAGATATCTGTTCACCGGCATCTGCCGGAGCTGGGAAAAAATAGTCGGACCTGAAGCAGCCAGTCTGGTCAAGCCCATCGGGCGCAAGGACAGGACCTTGATCCTGGGCGCACAGGACAGTATTGTCATCCAGGAGATAACCTTTCAGTCCGACCACATTGTCCAGCTGGTCAATTCATTTTGTGGATCTGATTTTTTTGACAAGGTACGCGTGGAACTGTTAAAGGGCAGGACCCCTCTGGACCGAAAGCTCATTTCCAGACCAGAAGGTGCATTGCAGGTCAGGACCCCTCAACGCCTGGGCAGCCTCGGAGAAAAGATGGACCCGGAATCTCCTGTAGCCAGGTGCTATGCCAGGTATGTCCGGTTTTTCAAGCCGGAAGGACCTGACCAGACTGAAGAAAAATGATTCAAAATTGATTTTTTTAAGGAGGATACAATGAGTGATGAAATCAACCTTGAACTGAAAAAGCCCTTGGACAGGATGACCGCCAAGGAACTGCGTCAGCTGGCCATGGACAAGATCCCCCAGATCACCGGCGCATCCGGAATGGACAAGGAATCCCTTGTGGCTGCCATCAAGGAGGTTCTGGGAATCACTGATGAAGAAGGTTCAGCCAAAAAAGCCTACCAGGAACAGATCAGCAGCCTGAAGAAAAAGATCAAAGAACTTCAGGCCAAAAAACTTGAACTGCCCCAGGAGGAAAAATCAGCCCGGCAGGCCCTGCGCAAAAAAATTCACAGTCTCAAGAAACGGACCCGCCGCCTCAGCGCCCATTAATCTCCAGGCCCTGTCCGGATTTCTTCCGGATGGGGCCTTTTATCCGAAAAAAATTCCAACAATCTCGTTAAATTCCCTTTCCACGTCAGGCAGGATTTTTTCCAGACCTTCCGGAGTGAGCCCGGTCAGCTTAAGAGCCGAGTCATTCAGAGGAGGCAGGATCAGCGAGCCTTTGTCTGCAAAGACCAGCCCGATGGCCAGAAAGTCAGCCAGGTGGGTAATGGCTGCTTCCAGAGAAGTCAGGTCCCCTGAATCATGATGTCCACCGATCTGGTCCTGGAGAAATTCCGGCAGATTCCAGGCCCTGGCCAGCATCAGGCCGGCCATGGCATGATCAAAACCAAAAATATCCCGCTCAGCCTCCACCATGGGCAGCAGGTTGGTCTGGGAATAAATCAGGGCTTCAGTGGATGCAGCCGGCAGCTTCTTGAAAAGCACCAGCCGGCCCATGTCGTGCAGCAAGCCGCCCACAAACAGCCTTTCCCCGGACAGCCCCGGGATTTCTCCGCCCAGGTGCCGGGCCAGAATGCCCACTGCCACCGAATGAGTCCAGAAGCTCTTCATGTCAATGAGCTCTTCAGGGATGTCCTGAAAGGCGCTGATGGCTGAAATGCCCAGGGCCAGGGTGGACAGCTCATCTGCCCCCAGAAGGGCTATGGCTCTTGATACAGAGTCAACCCTGGTGCTGAGTCCGTAAAACGGACTGTTAACCAGCTTGAGCAGCTTGGCGCAAAGGCTCACATCACTGCTGATGATCCTGGCCAGGTAATCTGCATCACTTTTTGAAGAATTAATGGCTTCATTGACCTTGAAATAGATGTCCGGAAAAGAAGCCAGCTCCACTTCATGGCTGATCACGTCATCCAGGGTGAATTCGCCCATGAAAAACAGGTCCTGGAAACGGCCGTCATTGACCGGCAGGCTGACCCCCTTCCTGGGGATGTTCCATCCGGACACAGCCCGTTCCACCATGCGCCCCAGACCGGCATGATAGGTTGCCCGGACCATGGGATTCTGGTAGTCATTACAGGCGTACATTGGGGAAAGCAGGCCTTCGGCGGCTTCCTCCAGCATGGCCCTGATCCCGTGGCCATACTCCTTAGGGCCGGGCAGTCGCTCCAGATTTATTCTGGATATCCCCCATTTTTTCAGATAAGAGATATGATTTCCTGAAAGAACTGTGCCCTGGGGGAGAATAAGCCTTCCATTGGGAGTGACAATGTCTTCAGCCAGAATCCGGCCTACTGCCTGATCCTGGACATCTTCCATGGCCATGACAACACCTTGGTCATATGTTTATTTTTTTTCAACGGCAGTTAAACTGTCTGGCCCCTTAATAATAAACGAGCCTGGGAAAAGAGCATCCTGGACCCAGTCAGATTTCAGGGCGTCCAGGCCTTCAGCCTGATCATTCTGCCCCAGAAACCTGTTCGGCCCGGCCTGATGGTCTGTCTTATTGAATTATGAGGAATCAAATGAAAAAAATCAACCAGTTCCACCTTAAAACCATTGGATATGCAGACTCGTCCTTTAAAAACATCCAGGAATGCCCATTTCAGGGCGATGAACAGTGTCCGCCGGTCCGGATCCGGATTCTGCCCGACTATTCCCAGGGTCTTGAAAAGCTGACCCCGGGCATGGACCTTATTATCCTGACCTGGCTGGACCGGGCTGACCGGGAAACCCTGAAATGCAGGCCCAGAAATGATCCTCAACTGCCTGTACACGGCGTCTTTGCCACCCGCAGCCCCAACAGACCCAATCCCATTGGTCTGCACCAGGTCCGGCTTTTGGAGATGGAAGACAAAAATCTCCTGGTCCATCCCCTGGAAGTAGTGGACCAGACCCCGGTGCTGGACATCAAACCAGTTCTGAGATCAAAAGATCACTTTCACCCGGTGAAGAAATACTTTTCAGATCAGGAAATAAAATCTCTGCTCAATGCCTCGGCCAGGGCCTGCTCCAAGGGTCTTCTCAATGGACTCAACGGAAACCTCAGCCTGAAAAAGCAGGATATGGTCCTGATCACCAGTTCCGGCAGCGCCAAAGGGTTTCTGTCCATTGACCATCTGTGCATCCTGGACCTGTCCACTGGACAGCAGGTTGCAGGCAATGGCCAGCCCTCTTCCGAGGCCCTGATGCATCTGGAAATTTACAGGCAGCAGCCCCAGGCCCGGGCCATAGCCCACACCCATCCCCCGGACCTGCTTTGTCTCGACGGACTTTTTGGACATATCCCCCTGGAAAATGCTCAACTGTTTGAGGCAGAGGCGATCAGAAAGCAGCTCTCATATATTCCTGGGCTTGTCCCGGGAAGCAGGGAGCTGGCTGAGGCAGCAGGACTGAAAGCAAAAAGCCACTCATGCATCCTGATGCACGCCCACGGTCTGACCTGCTGGGGTCCGACTCTGGAACAGGCAGTGGCTCTGTGCGATGAAATAGAAGCCCTGGCCCGGATCGAACTGAACAGCATGCTCCTCAAAAATATCCGTCCGGGCTGAAATAAACGGCATTATCAGGCGCCAAGCATGGCCTTCTGATATTCATAAATAAAGGTGGCGTAGCTCTCATAATTATCAAAGCTGATTTCCTGACTTCCGAAGTCACCGCTCAGGGTCATCCTGAATACCTTTCCGCCACCTGAAGATTCAATGCGCTCGGTTTTTTCCCTTATCTGGGTCAAGGGAATTTTTTTGCTGAAAAACAGCCACTGGGGAATGGAAATGCTCTTGCTCTGCGCGTCGATCTTGACCTGACCCATCTGTGTACCTCCGGTTTCTTGGTGGATGCAGAATGCCCTCCTGCCCGCTTTTTAAAGATTGGCTAACACAGTACCAGATAAAATAACAAGCATATTTTTCAGATTACCGGGCAGAACAAGATTCTGCCCGGCCGGAAGGCCCGCATCCAAAGGGTCTCTACCAGTCAAGGGTCTTTTTCCAGGCCTGGACCAGGTCGGTGACCGGGGCTTTGAACAGGGTCCGGCCGTCCTCGGCCATCACCAGTTCAGGCAGGGCAGTGGTCCTGCCTATCCAGGCCATATGCTCCCCTTGAAAAAGGGCTTCAAAGGCTTGCCGGCATTCCGGTCTCAGCGTAACCAGGAGCCGGCTGGCTGACTCACTGAAAAGGATCTCTGTCCAGGCCATGCCCGGGACCGCCGGCACCCTGGACAGGTCAACCTCTGCCCCGATCCGGCCTCCAATGGCCATTTCAGCCAGGGCAACCCCCAGGCCGCCGTCGGAAAGGTCGTGGCAGGCTGTGACCAGGCCTTTTTCCATGGCCAGATTCAGGGCAAGATATCTTTTCCGGGCTGAAACAGCGTCCACCTGGGGCACCTCTCCGGCCTTGATCCCCAGTTCTGAATAATACTCGCTTCCGCCCAGCTCCCTGCCGGTCAGGCCCAGGATAAAGATGTCCTCTTCCGGGAACTTGAAATCCGATGTCACGCACCTGTTGACATCTTCAATGACACTGATCACAGAATACAGGACCGTGGGCGGGATGGAGATCTTGATCTCTCCAAAAACGTAGTCATTTTTCATGGAGTCCTTCCCGGAAATACAGGGCACCCCGTAGGCCCGGCAGAAGTGGGCCAGGGCCTGGTTGGCCCGGACCAGCTGGGCCAGCTTGTATCTTCCATCAGGATTTCTGGGTGAATGGACCGGGTCGCACCAGCAGAAATTGTCCACCCCGGCCATGTGTCTGATATCTCCGCCAGCAGCCACGTTATTCCGGACAGCCTCATCAATGGCATTGGCCATCATCCAGTAGGCGTCAAAGTCGCTGAACCTGGGACATATCCCGTTGGATATGACCAGACCCCTGTCCTTGCCAAGGTCCGGACGGACAACAGCCGCATCTCCGGGTCCGTCGCTGGCCACACCCACCAGGGGCTTGACAGCGCTTCCGCCCTGGACCTCATGGTCATACTGCCTGATAATATATTCCCGGGAACAGATATTGAGCCTGGACAGCATTGTCTTGAGCAGCTCAGCTCCATCCCGCTCTCCTGACTCCACCGGAGGATCTGGAAACTCGGGCCGGGTCCAGACGGCTTCCAGTTCCATTCTGGAAAGCCCGTTATGCAGAAAGTCCATTTCCAGGCAGCCCACTGGTTTTTTACCGTAAAAAACCCGGAACATTTTATCTGAAGTAAACCGGCCCAGCACTGTGGCCTCCACATCCATCTCCCTGGCCAGGCTTAAAAACCGGTCTCTGTTTTCCGGCGGAACAGCAAGGGTCATCCGCTCCTGGGCCTCGGACAGGAGTATTTCCCAGGGATTGAGGCCGTCATACTTGAGAGGAGCCAGGCTCAGGTCCAGGTCGCACCCGCCGCTGTCTTCAGCCATTTCTCCCACTGATGAGGACAGTCCGCCGGCCCCGTTGTCGGTTATGGCATTGTACAGACCCAGATTCCTGGCCCGGATGATGAAGTCGTACATCTTGCGCTGGGTGATGGGGTCTCCGATCTGAACTGCAGTGGCTGGTGATCCCTCGTGCAGTTCCTCAGAGGAAAAAGTGGCCCCGTGAATCCCGTCCTTGCCGATGCGCCCTCCAGTCATGACGATGAGGTCACCGGGCAGAGCCTTTTTTTCATGGCCGGGTCTGCCGTGAATGCTGGCCGGGATGGTGCCTACGGTTCCGCAGAATACCAGGGGCTTGCCCAGATATCTGTCCTCAAAGACCACAGCTCCGTTGACCGTGGGGATTCCGGATTTATTTCCTCCGTGCTCAACCCCTTCCCGGACCCCTTCCATGACCCGCCTGGGATGCAGGAGCCTGGGAGGAAGGGGGTCATCATGAAACGGTGATGCAAAGCAGAACACATCTGTGTTGCAAAGCAGGTCCGCGCCCATGCCGGTTCCCATGGGATCCCGGTTGACCCCGACAATGCCGGTCAGGGCCCCTCCATAAGGATCAAGGGCCGAAGGGCTGTTATGGGTTTCGACCTTGATGCAGACATCCAGGTCCTGATCAAAGCTGATGACTCCGGCATTGTCCTTGAACACTGACCGGCAGAAGTCGCCATCCCCCCTGGCCCGGCGGATGTCCGCAGTACTCCCGGCAATATACGTGTTGAAAAGGCTTTCAATGACCGTGTCCCGCCCGGTATCAGTATTGCTGTACTTTATCCGGGCATTGAATATCTTATGTTTGCAGTGTTCTGACCAGGTCTGGGCCAGGCACTCCAGCTCAACATCGGTGGGCTGGTCCGGCAGGCCCAGGTCTGCCCGCTGCCTTTTGATCCGGGGATCACGGTAATAGTCCCTGATGGTCTGCATCTCCTCCAGGCTCAGGGCCAGTACCTTTTCCCGGCTCAGGTTCATGAGTTCCTCATCCTTCAATCCTTCCAGGACAATGGTTTCCACCAGGTCGCTGGCCTGGCCGGTCACCCTGGGTTCAACCAGTTTGAATCCCGGTTCTTCTGCCCATTCCTGACTGTTCTTGATTTCAAAGCGCTCGATGAGTTCATTGGCCAGCAGATCCCTGGCAATATGCGTAACCTGGTCCCTGCTCAAGCGGCCTTTGATGAGAAACTGCCTGCTGGTATACACCCGGATCTTATTATCGCTGGACCCCAGGACCATCCTCAGGGTCTGGGTCGCGGTCCGGCCCTGGTTGTCGGTGACTCCGGGTCTGAACCCGACCTCGATGATCCAGTCGAAATCCGCGGCCTGCGGTGTATAGGAGGGACGGTGCAGCACAGGGTCGAACAGGACCTCTTTTTCCAGCACTTCCTGCTGCTGCATCCCGGTTATTCCGGAAATAGTATAACAGGCTATGGTCCTGACCGAGTCAACAGGAATGTTCAGTTGATTTCTAATCTTGTCTGCAGTCCTTTTGCCCTGGACATCCTCAACCCTGGGAAGCAGATCAAGTTCTAGTTTAACCAGCATGATTATGTTTTGCTCCTAACTGTTTTCAGCCCAGACAAAGGCGTTGCCGCTGATTGCCTTGGCCTTGAACAGGGCCTTGTCAGCCCTGTCCAGAAACTGTTCCTTGGTTTCACCTTCATTCAAAATGGCCATTCCGATACTCAGGGTCAGATCAAAGTCATGTCCTGTGCTGTAGGACTCTACCAGTCGATTTACCAGGTCCTCAAGACCGGTCCGGTCGGCATCAGTAACCAGGAGCACGAACTCGTCCCCGCCAAACCGGCAGGGGTAGTCCATCCCTTTTCTGGAGTTATTGATCAGTGTCTTTCCAAAATTTTTCAGGGCAGCGTCACCTTCCTGGTGACCGTACCTGTCGTTGAATTCCTTGAACCTGTCCAGATCGAAAAAAATTATGCCCAGTCCGCTGCCCTTTCTCCTGGACCTCAGGATCTCCCTGTCCAGGAATATGGAGAACTGATGCCTGTTGAACACGGCTGTAAGGTGATCAAAGGTTGCCTGCTTCTTGATTTTTTCCTCCAGGCGCCTGATCATGGTCAGATCCCTGCCTACCACCAGGTACTGAGGCCTGGAATGCCCGCTCAGTCTGGAGATTATCAGCTCCAGGGACTTGACTGAATCTTCGGTAAAAAAACTGACTTCAACCGGACCGGTCTTTTCAGTCAAAATCCCCGGACCCCAGGTTCCGGCCAGGACCGAAGAAGGATTGCTCAGCCTGAAGAAATTCTTGCCAACCAGCTGCCGGCTGCAGCCCGGCGACGTAAAAAGGATTGTGCCCTGCTCATCTATGGTAAAGACAAGGTCCTGCATGGAGTTGATAATCCCGCGCAGATATTCTCCCTGCCTGACTATGTCCTGCTCCAGGGTCGATATCTCAGCAACATCCTCCAGGATGATCAGGATCTGGAGGTCTCCCTCCATGGTCACCCGGTGAGCGGTCATATGCCAGCAGGGGGAGTCAGGGTTGATGGCTGACGGCTCCAGGGGGCAGAAAATCTTGCTGAACCGCTGGGTCCTGCCGCTGACAAAATGTTTCCATGAATCATCCTCATCCTGCTGGACAATGCCCCGGGCCAGTTCCCAGAAATCCCGGCCAGTGGGATCCTGGTTCAGGCTGAATATCTCTCTGAAGCGCCTGTTGACCTGGAGCACCCTGGCCCGGCTTGAGAGCCTGGCCACTCCCACAGGCATGAAATCCATAAGCCTGGCCTTGGAAGTTGTCTTCAGAGTCCGGTAAAAGTATGTCTCAAAATTTCTGGTTAAAAAGCCGGCATAAAGGTCCAGTTCGGACAGAGTTTCCTCGTCCACCACCTTCTTGATCCGGAGGTATCCATAGGTTCCCAGAAAAAACTGGATCCCGGCCCCGGTATGCTCCTGGGCCATGCTTTCCTTCTGGGACATGATCCCCTGGTCCCTGGTCCAGGAAAAAAGAATTGATTCATGGGTAATTGGGGAAAGCAGACAGACTTCAAAGGCATCAATCCCCCACAGCCAGTACAGGTGCTTGACCAGGGTCCTGACCACATCCTGCAGCCCGCCCTGGACATCCTGGACCTCCTGGACAGTGAAATAAAGATCCTGGATCCTGTGGACCGGAAAGTCACAAAAAACAACATCTTCCTTTTCCGGGGTCAGGGACAGGTTCTGACACATGGCCCTGAATCCGGATGATATCCTGGACCTCATCTGTTCAAATTCGTTCTCATCAAGACCGAAAAGGCCTTTGACCATTCCCCTGACCTGAAACAGCCTGGACATGTCCTGCCCGCCCATCTCCACTTCAGCCCAGTAGGTCCCCAGGATCAGGGTCTGGACAGCCGGTTCATGATCCTGGATATTTTCCAGGTCATGATGGTCAGCCAGCATCATGCACCCACCCTCTGGAAACCCCCAGTACTCCAGAAGGTCCATGGTCAGGCGGGCGTGAGTAATACCCCAGGCCTTGTGCTCCTCCTCCAGCTGATTCTCCCTGAGGCAAAGAATCCCCTGCTCACCTTCCAGACAGAGGGAGGCATGCTTTTTTAGTTTTGGATCTTCTGAACAGCACAGAAGGAGCAGAGACAGGTCCTTGACCAGAGCGCAGATATATACGTTGTCCGCCTCTGTGGGAGCCGCCTTTCTGGCCAGCATATCCGAAGCAAGGGCGCCCCAGAGCATCACTGCCCAGTTCTGAAACTCGACATGCCTGCACCTGCCCAGCTTCAGGGACAGGCTCTTTTTCAGGGTAACGGAAATGGCCAGCTTGAGTATCTCCTTGCTGCCCAGGACCACCATGGCCCTTTTGAGATCACTGACCTTCTGGGTCAAACCGTAATAGGAAGAATTGGCCAGAGATAGAATCGTGACTGTCAGCCCTGGATCCAGGGCCACGATCCTGGCCAGCTCCTCCAGATCCGGAGCCGGCTTGGCCGCCTCCCGGACAAGCATGGGCATAACTGGAGGAAAAACCAGATTCAAGCATTCCCTTAAAGGCTTGGTTATCTCCCTGTTTGTCCGGGTCTTCATCTTAAAACCTTCTGGTTCTGACCAGCTCCAGCATTTCCTCCAGCAGTTCCTTCTGGGGAGAAGCCGGAAATACATCCAGGCACAGCCCGGCACTCTTCAGATACTCATCCGCTCTGGCTCTGACCCGGCGATCCAGCCCGGCCTGCTGAATGCTTTTGATTATATTCTGGATCTCATCCTGATCCAGGGAATCAGCTGAAATTCTTTCCAGGAGCTCATTGCGTTCTGTTCCGGGCAGACTTTTCAGGTGCAGGATCAAGGGCAGGGTAATTTTGCCTTCCTTTAAATCTCCGCCCAGGGGCTTGCCCAGAAGTTCAGCATCTGCAGCATAGTCCAGGGCATCGTCCACAAGCTGAAAAGCGATCCCCAGGTTCAGACCGAAAGATGAGGCCTTGTCCAGAATATCCGGTGCCACTCCAGCGGCCATGGCTCCGCAGGAACAGGCCGCCTGAATCAGGTATGCGGTCTTGCCGGTGACAATTTCCAGATAGGCCTGCTCATCCATCTCAGGATTCCGCAGATTGTCGATCTCCAGGATCTCCCCGGTCACGGTCCTTTGAATGGCTTCGGCCACACAGAAGTTCATGGCCGGAACATCATACCGGGCCACGATCATATTGGCCAGGGCCAGAAAGGCATCCCCGGCCAGTATGGCCCGCTTCAGACCAAAGACAAGGTGGACTGACTCCCTGCCCCTTCTTACATTGGCGTTATCCAGAATATCGTCATGGATCAGGGTGGCCGAATGCAGCAGTTCCAGGGAGCAGGCCAGGGGATGAATATCCTTTTTTGAACCGCCAAAACAGGCTGCCGTGAGAATGGTCAGCATGGGGCGCAGCCTCTTGCCCCCGGCCATGAGCACGTGCTCACCGACTTCCCGGACCAGGGGGTTCAGGCCCTTTATTTCCTGATACAGCACCTTGTTCACAACCGGAAGTTCTCCGGCAAAAAAATCTTTCAGCTTTTTCATCTCATGCTTCTCAGTGTTACAGTCCGGACAAAACACACCGGCTCCAGCCCAGCAGGCGGACCCGTTCATAACTTATCCAATCCCGGCAACCTGCCTCAGGCGGGCAAGGGCCAGCCCGCCCTCCTGCCCCGTATCCAGGCTGAACCTGTTGACATAGGCCCGGATATGCTGCTCTATGACCAGAGGGTCCAGCTCCCTGGCCAGCTGCCTGATAAGAGGATCAACCACTGTCCTTTTTTCTCCGGCCGCAGATATGCTCCGCCTGATGATTTCCTCGGCCTCTGTCTTCATTTCCCGGCCAAGATCCTTCCGGATCACTATCATTCCCAGGGGAAGGGGCAGGCCGGACGTTTTTTCCCGCCACCAGTCTCCCAGGTCCAGGAGCACTTCAAATCCCAGGGCCTTGTGGACCAGGGCGGTCTCATGGATGAGCAGCCCGGCATCAACCTCCTGTCTGCTTACAGCCCCGGGAATCCGGTCAAAAGGCATGGGCACAGTCTGAAAGTCATGGTCCACAGCTGCCCTGAGCAGGGCATAAGCTGTTGTCTGCAGGCCGGGAACAGCCACTCTGGCCGGCTTGCTGCCGGCTCCCCTCAAAACAACCAGCTTGGGACCATGTTCAAGGCCAAAGGCACCTCCAGCCCTGAGCAGAGCATAGCGGTGCTCAAGGCCAAGGGCCGTAACAGCAGAAACTTTTATCAGGTCGGCCTGGTCCTGGCCGGCCATTTCATTCAGGGTCTGGACATCCTCCCAGCCAAATCTGGTCCTGACTCCAGGGATGTCCCCCACCAGACCCAGAATCCAGGCCCCGAATATAAAGGTATCATTGGGGCAGGGTGATATGGCTGCCCTCAAGGTCATCAGCCCTTCCCGGCTGCTCATGAGTCACTCCCGGACCAGAGCATCGGCCAGATCGTGTTCAGGGACGAAAAAGCAGCTCTGAAATCCCAGTCAGACTTATCCCTGGAGCCGGCCAGGTTGGATATGGTCCTGATCTCGGCAAAGGGAATGGACCTCAGGTGGCAGCAGTAGGCCAGGGCAAACCCCTCCATGTTTTCAATATCAGCCTGAAACCGGGACTTGAGGGCCTGGGGCCGTTCGGGACTGGAACTCACTCCAGCCACTGTTATGCTGATCCCCCGGCATGGACAGGGAACAGCAGGCAGGCCCGCTTTTTCCCGGAAGTGGTCCGGATCCAGTTCAATCCGGTTCCAGACCGCGTCTGAACCGCTTCCGGACAGTGGAAAGCCCAGCTGCCTGGGGTCTGCAAAAAAAGGGTCAGTCAACACTCCGTATTCCGGCCAGATCTCCATTCCCGCCTCCACCACCGAACCCAGAGGCAGCTGATCAAGGTCATAGCTTCCGGCAATGCCAACATTCAAAACCGCCTGGACTCTGCTGTCTGATGCCAGGAAACGTTCCAGGTGAATCGCCGCATTAAGAGGACCCACCCCGCAGATCAGAAAGCCCAGCTGCCTGTTTTTAAAGGAGCAGACTGGATGATCCTGATCCAGGACATCCAGGGCCAGATGCCCTTTTAAAAAAAAATCCATCTCCTTCCGGGTGGCAGCAGCAAATAAAATCATCCGTCTTCAGAAACCTTGCCGGATTTCCATGTTCTGGACTTTGAACGGCAAACCCGCTAAAGTTTTAATTATGCAGTTTGACCTGGCCTTTTTCCTGTGCGCCCTTGGGCTGGCTTTCATCCTGGAGGGCATCCCCTATTTTGTCTGGGCCGAAAAAATGCCCAGGTTCCTGGAACTCCTTTCCAAACAGCCCCCTTCCAATCTGAGACGGATGGGATTTACAGCCATCATCCTGGGAGTACTGGTCATCTTTCTGGGCCGAAGCCTGATCTAGTCTCTGCCTTTTTCTCCCACATGAATATATACGATCCCGGAACTCAACGGATAATAAAAAACCCTGGAAAATCCTGCCTGTTTCATTTCCAGGGCCAGCCGGGATGAGTCAGGAAAATGTCTTATGGTATCAGCCAGGTATGAATAAGCTCCTTTGTCCCTGGAAATGGCCCTGCCAATAAAGGGAAGGACCCTGTTCAGGTAGAAATTGTAAAGACCCTGCCAGATTTTTTTTCTGCCGGTGCCGAACTCCAGAATGCAGAGTCTGCCCCCGGGCTTGAGAACCCGGAGTATCTCCTGGTACGCCTCTGGCCTGGGAACAATATTCCGGATGCCAAAAGCTATGGTCACAGTGTCAATGCTCCGGTCAGGTACAGGCAGAGCCCTGCCGTCGGCCTGGACCGGAATTACATCCCCGGCTCTGAAGGCCACTTTTTTCTGCCCCCTGGTCAGCATGGGCAGGGTGAAGTCAGCCGCCAGGACCTGAACTCCAGGGTACTTGCTGAGAATCTTGCTGGTCACGTCCATGGTCCCGGCAGCCAGATCCAGGACCAGGCCGTTTTCAGGTGCCCGCACATGCCTGACTAGCCTGTTCCTCCAGTAAACATCCAGACCAAAGCTCAAAAAGTGATTCAGAAAATCATACCAGCCGGCAATGCTTGCAAAATACCCGGCAACCATTCTGCCGTGCCCGGTCCGGTTCATTCGGATTTCTCTTCACTTTCAAGGGAGCCGGATTCAGACTCCTGTCCACTGACTATGGTCCTCAGGACCTCGTGATATATCTGGGAGAAAAACTCGTGGCAATTGTTGGGGGAAATCCGGCCCACCTCAATGAACTTGACCACGATCTCCTTGGTCACCTGCAGGGCCTGTTTCTGGGCTTGATCCATCTGCTCTCCTCATATTTTGAAAAAACCGCCCGGTTGGGGAAACGGCTTGACCTGACAAGACATTTCCGGGCGGTAAAACAAAAGAAACCTTGCAGCCCCTCCTGTTTGACCTGAGGTTTAGCATTAAGTTTCATCCGAGTCGAGTATTGTTTGGGGACGGGGCAACCAACCTGGGTCGCCCCGCATGTGAGTGGTCTTATTCTGACTGATCCCTGAGAATGGCTGCGATTTCTTCCCGGATAACCCGGGCAGCTGCCGCCGGGACCTTTTTCTCAATATACTCCTCAAGTTCCACCTTGAGCTGAGATGCCAGGTTGCGCAGGTCAGTCCTGGTGACAGCCAGCTCACTCATGGAATCAATCCGTTCCAGGAGTTCCGGGTCCAGTTCAGTGCTTTTATCTCTCAATTCGCCAATGTCCTGACTCAGGACCGTCAACTTCTCCTGCATCTTCCCCCAGAACTTGAGGGCATTTTCCAGTTCTGCAGCCAGGGCCTTTTTTTCAGCCTGCCATGACTCCACCAGTTCACTGATCTTTTGATCCACCAGGTCTGACAGTTCCTGACCCGGGTCCGGGGAATCAGGACCTGAGTCCTGGCCGGACAGTTTTTCCTCGAGAAGAATTTCAACATCCTTCATAATCCCCTGCTGGAGTTCTGAGGGATCCGGAACATTCAGGGAATCCAGCCTTTTTTCCAGAGCCTCGATCTTCCGGATGAACTCAGACTCATCAGACATGGTCAGAGTCTCCAGCTGCCCGGCAACCTGGTCCTGAATCCTTTTTTCAGTGTCCTCAGATATTTTCTGGGACAGATCCCTGGCAAAAGATGTTTCAAGGCCTTTCTGCTCCATGATTTCAATGACCCCGGCCCTGAACTCATCTTCCATTCCCTTGAGCAGCTCGATATTTCCCAGCTTCTCCTCAATCAGTTCGCCAAGTCCGGCCTTGACCTGGCCCGAGATCCGGGCTGACAGCTCTTCAATAAATCCCAGGTCCAGGCCCTTTTCCTCCACAGCCTGGACAGCCCTGGTTTCAAGCCGTTCCTGTTCCTGGCTGAATTTTTCTTCCAGAACTTCCAGTCGATCCGCCAGGGTCTCCAGCTGATCAGCCAGAGTTTCTATCCCGCTGACCGGCTTTTCCGGCTCAGGATCAGCAGCTGGGGGCAAGTCCTCTTTAGAAGAAGGAGAGACTTCTTTATCTTCACTGGTGTCAGGCTCTTTTTCAGGCTCAGCCTGGCCCTCAACTCTCAGGTCCGGGTCCGGCTCAGGGACCTGGGGCTGTTCTTCCAGGTCCGGGTCCGGCTCAGGGACCTGGGGCTGTTCTTCCAGGTCAGGACCCGGGTCGCCCTTTTCCCCTTCCAGGTCTGCAACCAGATCTTCCAGTTCAGCTGATTCATCTGTTATCCCGGCTGATTCAGGCTGATCCTGAGGATCTTCATCACCCAGAAAATCCTTTAAAAAATCATCTTCAGCCTGATCCTGCTCCCGGGCTGAATCATCCGGGCCTGAGTCTTTTTCCCCGGCCGGTTCACCTTCCTTATCCTGAAAAAGGTCTTCAAATTCGTCCTGTCCATCCTGGGAATCTTTTTCCGAGCTGAGGCTCTCAAACAGATCGTTCAGATCCTCGTCAAAATCCCGTTCACCAGAGGAATCGTCCTGCTGGTCCTTGTCCTGTTCAGGAACCTTCCCCTCTTCTACCACATCGGTCAGGTCGATTATTTCCTCATCAGTGAGATCGTTTTTTTCTCTGTCTGAAGCCATAAGCACCACCTTGTTTCG
This sequence comes from Desulfonatronovibrio hydrogenovorans DSM 9292, assembly GCF_000686525.1. Taxonomy (NCBI): domain Bacteria; kingdom Pseudomonadati; phylum Thermodesulfobacteriota; class Desulfovibrionia; order Desulfovibrionales; family Desulfonatronovibrionaceae; genus Desulfonatronovibrio; species Desulfonatronovibrio hydrogenovorans. Next base: position 114,593 of record NZ_JMKT01000008.1, on the reverse strand, counting down.
CTGATGTTACTGAGCAACGCGGTTCAGACGATACTAAAAAAACATCTGCATTGTAAAGTAACTGCACCTGGAAGGACCGGCATAATACCGGAAAAATAAAAGTGGGGGAGCTGCACCGGCAGATGGGCAACCCTTGAAAATGAATGAAAAACAGGCAGGCCAAAAAAAAGGGGAAGCAAAGCTTCCCCTGGGAGTTAACTCAGTGCTTAGTCTTCTTTAGGATGGCAGTCCACACAGGCTGTGGGACCGGTGGGTTCTCCGGCCTGAGCCAGGTCACGGTGACATCCGGACATGCACATATCATGATAGGCTTTGTAGAAATAGCGAATATCGCGTCTGTCCCTGGGAGACTCGGCAACAGCCATGTCATGACAGCCGGCACTCATACAGCCGATAATCTTGTCATCTTCAGTCTTTGGTTCTCCGAACTCATCGTGATGGCAGTCACCACAAGCGAAATCAGCGTGGACGCTGTGGGAGAATGGAGACGGGGCTTCCCTCATTTCACCGTATTCCACAGGTGCATACAAAAGCCAGTTGTCTGCATATTCACCATGCTTATAAGACATGTCCTGGTCCAGCTGCTTGTGCTGTGTGGTCAGACCGGCGTAAAGCTTGGGCAGGACCAGAAAGCCCAGAACAAAAACAAAAATCACTCCAACAATCACGGACTTCTTCATGGTTTTTCACCTCCTTAAAAAAACGCTTGTAAAAAAATGAACAATCTAACTAAGTCCTCTCTAGGTCAGAACATTCGACCCTGTCAAGTGGGCGCAATGTTTTTCACCGGCTGCTTTGAGCTTTGGCAGGGTGCTCATCCGGCATTAGAAACAGTTCTAACCGGTCTACCGGCTGAAAGAAACTCTGCGGGCCGCCTCCAGGGTCTTTTCCCACTCCAGGGCGCTGTGGGCAAAAGAGTTAAACGCACATTCAAAACCTGACGGAGCAAGATAGATACCCTGATCACGCATGCCGTTGTAAAAGGCCCTGAACAGATCCTGATCCGCCTTTTTGGCCGAGGCAAAGTCAGTCACCGGGGCGTCTGAAAAAAACAGCGTAAATATGGAGCCAATGGTATTAAGTTGAACTGGGACCCCTTTTTGTGCAAGGATATCCCTCAGGCTGACTGCCAGTTCTCCGGTCCTGGCTTCCAGCTGATCATAATCCATTTCCTGGAGGGTCTTCAGGGTATGGTACCCTGCAGTCATGGCCAGGGGATTGCCCGAAAGGGTCCCGGCCTGGTAGACCTCTCCGCAGGGGGCTATTTTTTCCATAATCTCTCTTCTGCCGCCGTAGGCCCCTACAGGCAGACCGCCTCCGATGATCTTGCCCAGGCAGGTCAGGTCCGGAATAACCTTGAAACGGCCCTGGGCTCCGGAAAAGGACACCCTGAAGCCGGTTATGACTTCATCAAAGACCAAAAGGGAGCCGTATTCATCAGCCAGCTTCCTCAGACCCTGCAGGAATCCGTCCCTGGGAAGGACCAGGCCCATATTCCCGGCCACGGGTTCCACAAATATTGCTGCAATTTCCTGGCCATGTTCTGCAAAAAGGGCCTGGACCTGTTCCAAATCATTGTAATCGGCCAGCAGGGTATGGGCAACGACCTCCTCTGGAACACCGGGAGTCCCGGGAATGCACAGGGTGGCCGCTCCAGAGCCGGCACTGGCCAGAAATGAATCCACATGCCCGTGATAGCAGCCGGTAAACTTGAGCACCTTTGGCCTGCCGGTGTATCCCCGGGCCAGACGCAGGGCGCTCATGGTGGCTTCTGTGCCGGAGTTTACCATGCGGACCATATCCACTCCGGGCAGGGCCTCAACAATAAGTCCGGCCAGATCAATTTCCGGCCTGCATGGTGCTCCGTAGCTGGTTCCCCTGTCCACGGCCTCATGCAGAGCCCTGTTTACGGCTTCATGGTTGTGCCCCAGAATCATTGGTCCCCAGGACATGACATAGTCAACCATCTTCTGTCCGTCCTCGGTGTAAATATACGGACCCTGGGCCCTGGATATAAAAAGGGGATCAGCCCCCACTCCGGCACAGGTCCTTACAGGACTGTTCACCCCGCCCGGTATCACCTTTACGGCCTGCTCAAAAAGTTCTCTGGAAATGCTCATACCTTCCTCATGGTCTGCTTGATAAATTAAGGCCGGAACAATGAACATCAGACGTCTTGATCCTGAAACGCCCAGCCTGCCTGGGGCCGGGTGCATTCCAGCCATCCAGCGATGTCCGGCCTAGAAATACTTCATGGATGTCTTTTTCAGCTCTTCGTTGCTGAAAAGCATTTCATACTGGGCAACCCCTGTTTCTGCGCTGAGCTCCTCCACCACCCGTCTGCAGTCATCACTGGAGCGGCCATGGATCATGGTGTACAGATTATAGGGCCAGTCCAGGCAATTTCTTCGTTCATAGCAGTGGGTTATTTCCGGGCGCTCAGCCATGATACTGCCAACCTCACCAATATCCTTTTCAGCATCAACATACCAGGCCACCATGGCGTTGAATCCATATCCAGCCTGCTGATGTCTCAAAGTGGCCCCGAACCTGCGGATTTGACCCTGATCCTTGAGCTTGCGCAGAAGATCAATCACTTCCTCTTCAGAAACCCCTGCTCTGGAGGCAATATCGGCAAAAGGAGTCTGGGAATCGGGCAGATCGGCCTGAACAATGCGCAGAATTTCCTTTTCCCGGTCATTAAAGATGATGGCTGGCATATTGTAAGATACCCCGTGAAAAAATTTTCTCTCCTGGTCTGATGACTCCAGATTTATTAAGATTAGTAACTTTTAGCCTGTTAGGCAAGCAGGGATTTAAGCAGGTGGAGCAGGCCCGGACCAGACCTATTTTTTCCGGCCTGCCCTGGGGTGGGCGCGGTCATAGACCCTGGTCACCTCTTCCAGATTCAGATGGGTATATCTCTGGGTGGTGGAGATGCGGCTGTGTCCCAGCAGTTCCTGGACGCTTCTAAGATCAGCTCCCCCCTGCAGCAGGTGGGAGGCAAAGCTGTGTCTCAGGGCATGAGGATTAACGCCCTGAGGCAGGGCAGCGATTCCAGCCAGTTTGTGAATGATCCTGGCTGCCTCGCGCCGATTCAGCCTCTTCCCCCGAAGCCCGAGAAAAAGAGCCTGCTCCCTGGGATCAGGCTTAAAAGCCTTGCGCTGCAGGATATACTCTTTGATCCGCTGCGATGCTGCCCTGGTCAGGGGAACCAGGCGCTCCTTACCCCCTTTGCCCATAACCCGTGCAACCAGCTGACCGGTATCCACATCATCCAAGTTCAGACTGACCGCTTCACTGACCCGGAGTCCTGAACCATAAAGCAGCTCAGCCAGGGCCTGGTCGCGCAGGGACCTGGGTGACGGCTCCAGGGAAGCTTCCATAAGGTTCAGGGCCTGGTCCACATTCAGAAACCTGGGCTGAGCTCTCTCCAGCCTGGGATTTTTAACCCCTTGACAGGGATCAGCTGTAATCCTCCGGTTTTTCCGGAGAAAACCAAAAAAAGAGCGCAGAGAAGACAGCTTTCTGGACATGGAGGATTTGGACAGGGAGTCCTTGTGCAGCTCGACCAGGAAGGCATGGATATCGGGCCGGCCTATATCTCCGGGCCTGGCACAGGATTTTTCCCTTTTCTGTAAAAAGACCTCGAACTGATTCAGGTCCCGGCCATAGGCAGCCAGAGTTGCCCGGGAATACCCTTTTTCAATATCCAGATAGGCCAGAAAATGCTGGATTTCTTCAGGCAGTTTTTCTGCGGTCCAGGACATAGGCACTTCCGGATTTCTGTTTGGCAAGTTTCTTGAGATTCATGGCTATTTCCGATGCCTGACCATAATGGGTCAGCTCTCCATCAATATTAAATACAACAGCTACGGAAATGCTCATCATGGGAAAATCAAGGATATTGCCCTGTCTGTCCGTGGAACGGATATATCCCTGATCCCGGTCTTCCTGATCATAAAAATTTGGCACTATGCCGTCAAAATTGCGGATCAGTATCTGGCAGACGTTTTCTGCCTGGTCCGGAGGAACCATGAAAACGAAATCATCTCCACCGATGTGCCCTACAAAGGACTCTATACCGGCAAATGCCCTGATGGTGTTAACAATAATCCTGGCCGTCATCATCAGGACTTCATCGCCTCTGGAAAAGCCGTACTTGTCGTTGTAAGACTTGAAGTTGTCCAGGTCGGCATAGGCCAGGGCAAAGTCATTTTTCCGGTCCATCATGTCCTGGATTTTGTGGATGATGGAGGTATTGCCCGGAAGTTTGGTCAGGGGACTGGCATCCAGCTCCCAGGAGGCTCTGGCCATGACCAGATCCAGCCTTATCCTGGTCAGATCCGGGTCCAGGGGCTTCATTACAAAGTCGTCCACCTCCACCTCGGTCAGGTTCAGATCCGGGCCGATATCCTCCCTGTCCAGGCAGATGATCACAGGGACCTGGCGGTAGACGTTTTCACTTTTGAATATCCGGATCAGCTCCGTGCCTCCCAGGTCAGGCAGCCTGCTGTCCACTATAAGCAGGTCAGGAGGATTATTGAAAATAAGCTCAATGGCTCCCCTGCCCCTTTCAAACACGGTCCACTGGGCTTCTGGATAAACATCCTTGAATCCCTGGTAAAGCCCGGCATTGGCAGAGATGAGAAAAAAGTGCTTTTCTGCTTTCATCATTGTTCCAGGACCTAATCCTGGTCCGGCCTGAATCCGCTCAGCTCGGCGAATTCCCGGTCCAGCTCATCCATTACTTTTTCCAGGTTGGACTGTTTGAGCTTGAGCACCTTGAAAATATGTCCGTCCAGATAGCTGATCTGGTCATCCCCGCTGCTGCCCACCTGAAAGACCCTGGCCATGAAGTCCCCGAGATGGACCACGCAGGCCACATCCGGGTAGTGCTGGGCTGACTTGGGTCGATGATGCCAGACCAGGCCCTCCCTGAGCCTCAGGGGCAGGTTCCAGTGATCCGAAAGCCAGGCATTGATCCGGTCATGGGAAAAACCCATTACTTCCTTTTCAGCCTGATAATAGCTCAGATCCTTTTCCCGGACCGCTGCATCCACTTCATCCTTGACCTCAGGAAGCTGGACAGCTGAGACAACTTTTCCCAGGTCGTGCAGCAGTCCGGCCACTGAATACTCCTCCGGATCCTTGAATCCGGCCTGCCTGGCAATGCCGGCGCAGGCCATGGCGCAGCCCAGGCTGTGCTCCCACAGCCCCATCATTGATTTGGCCATGATGTCAAAAACCGAGGTGCTGATGATCAGCCCCCGGACAACATTGAACCCCAGCAGGACCAGGGCGTGCTGGATGGTGCTGATACGCCGGGGAAACCCATAGATGGGCGAGTTGACCATTTTCAGGACCTTGGCCGACAGAACCTGGTCCTGGGATATTACCTTGGCCACCTGATCGGTTGAGGATGAAGGATCCTGGACAAGCTCGGTTACCTGGTCCAGGACTGAAGGGAGAGTGGGAAGATCCCTGACCGACAAGATCCTGTCCTTATTCTGGGTGTACAGATCTTCCATCACTGCTGCTCCTGGGGATGGCTGTCTTTGGAATCATCCTGGGTACCGGCATCCCGGCCCGAAGATCCGGCCGCCATCTTCCGTTCAAAATAGGACCGGATAAACTCCTTCATCCTGATCATCCACGGGTCATCCCTGAAGTTGCGGAACATATGGTCCAGGGATTCAATTCTTTCCTCATAGGAAACAGACCTGGCTCCGCCCTCCAGGTCAAGGGGGGAACCCTCCACAGTGATGGTACTGACTCCCATATTTTCCAGCCTGCCCAGAAGGGCATCACTCAACTGGGTGCCCTGGGCCACCAGGACCAGCCCATTGTCTCTGAGCACTGGTTTTTCCAGAACCATTCCCGGTCTGGCCAGATTCAAAGGTATTTTCTGCAAAATTTATCTCCTGCAATGCTTCAGGAAGCTGCTCTCCCTGGTGCAGACAAAGGTCTGTTTCAACCTGTCTGATCCTTCAGGGAATAATACATGCCCGGCGCCCTTCTGACCAGCCCCCTGATCTCCAGCGATACCAGAGATCGGCTTATCTCCTGACTGGAACAGCCGAGTTTTTCTGACAATTCATCAATATGCACTCCGGGGTTGGATTGCAAGTGGCGGACCACCTTCCTTGCCCCTGGATCCAGATCTTCCGGCAGACTCCGGGCCGGCTCCTGGTCAGCCTGCTTCGGGGTGGCCGGGGAAGATATCCGCACAATGGGGGCCAGGACCTGGAGAATATCCTCAGCCGACTGGACAAGGTGGGCTCCCTCCTTGATCAGATGGTTGCATCCACCGTAATTCTCCATGGTCACAGCTCCGGGCACGGCAAAGACTTCCCGGTTCTGGTCCAGGGCCAGTCTGGCTGTGATCATGCTTCCGCTCTTCATGGCCGACTGGACCACCAGCACTCCGAGACTGAGACCACTGATGATCCTGTTCCGATATGGAAAATTGCCCGGATCAGGCCTGGTTCCAGGACTGAACTCCGTGAGAATCAACCCTTTTTCAGCCAGCCTGATCCACAGATCCTTGTTTCCTCCCGGATAAACCAGATCAATTCCAGTTCCCAGGACGGCAATGGTCCCCCCGGTCCGGTCCACCGCAGCCAGGTGGGCCTGCCTGTCGATTCCATAGGCAAACCCGGATACAATGGTCACCCCGCAGGAAGCCAGCTCTGCGCAGATATCCCTGGCCATTTCCAGACCATAAGCTGAGCTTTGTCTTGAACCAACCACTGCCAGACAGGGATTATTGAGCAGGGAAATATCGCCGCGGCAGTAAAGCATGACCGGAGGATCGCTTATCCTGGTCAGTGCCTGGGGATACTCCGGGTCCGACCAGATAACCACCCGCATTTTTTTCCGGATGATTACCTCCAGCTCCTGCTCAACGTCCTTTTTCCAGGATCCGGACTTGAATGACCGGAGTTGATCAACCCGGACCAGGCCTTCATCCTTCCACTGGTCGCACCGGTCAAGGGCCCGGGCAGGAGAACCATACCTGCTCAGAATTTTCCGCCAGGTCCTGGGCCCCAGTCCCCTGGATCTGATCAGAGCCAGTCCGGCAAAAAGCTGCTCTTCTCTGGAATACTCAGCCATGATCAACTACTGTCTCTGTCTGATCTCCCTGCTCCTGTCCGCAGCCCTGGCTGCAGAGCCTGACCCGGGGTAATCCCTGGTCAGGACGTCTAAATAAAACAGAGCATTTCTGAGATCACCCAGCCTTTCATATGAATAACCGATCTTAAGCAGGGCATCGGGCGCCTTGGGATCTTCCGGAAACCTGTCCAGAACCTGCCTGAAGGTCAGAATGGCCCTGGGATAATCCTTTTCCATGTAGTATGTTTCAGCCAGCCAGTACCAGGCATTGGGAAGAAGAGGACTGTCCGGATATCGCTCCATGAAATCCCTGAATCCCTGTCTGGCCCCTTCAGCATCTTCAGCAAAGTACATCTCCAAAGCCCGGTCATAATCGGACCGGCCCTGAAGCACAGGGGCCGGAGCCGGCTCAGGAGTGCCCCTTGGCTGGGGTTGCCTCAAAGAGTCCTGAAGGGCCGGAACCGTCTCAGTCCTGACCTGCTTTCCAGACTCTGGCTGCAAAGTGTCCGGGGGTGGTCCGGCCACGTCCCCGACCGGCTCCAGGTTCAGCTCCAGATCCATAATCCGCTGGGCTGTTTCCTGACGCAGAAGATCGAGACTTGTCCGGGTCTGGTCAAGATCAGCCCGGATCAGGTCCAGTCTGCGCTCATGGTCCTGTATTTTTCTTTCAAGCTCACCAATGGTTCTTTCCTGACTTTGCAGACTGCCTGGGTGTGGGCCATAGGCACAGCCGGCAAGCAGTGCCAGGCAGACCGTTAAAACTGCTTTTCTTAAGAACATGCTCGGCTCCCTGGGGTGTGGATTGTCAGTCCGGGTTTAGCAAAAGATAGGGATTCATTGATGGATATGTAAGTTATCATTTGAAAATTTTCAAGAAATATGATTTTGCAGAACCATAATATCCTTGCCTGGCAGATGGTTTTAAGGCAAGATTCTGGCCTTAAGATCACTGGGCTGTCCTGCTCAGAACTTCCGGAGGAACCTATGGTTTTGGAATACTCGATATACGATGCCATGTCCACAGGACTGGCTGTCATGCTCATGGGATGCTCAACAGGACTTCCAGCCATTGCCCTTTTGAGCGAACTGACAGGAATTGTCCGCAAAAAGGTGTTCATGGACAAGTTTGCAGCCCAGGCCGCCAGGCTGGGGCTTGTGTTCGTATATTCGGTAAGTCTTGTCGTGGTTGGACTCTGGGTCTTGTCATCTTCTTACTTTCAGAGTGCCGGAGTCTGGGTAACATACGATATTTTCTGGAAAACCGGCATCTATCTGAGCTTTATTGCTTCCCTTTTCTTCAGCCTGTACTATTTTCTGTGGAATCGGCTCAAAAAACACAAGACCATTCATATTGTCATCGGGCTTGTGGGGCTGTCTGCCATGAAGATGCTTCTGGCCCTGCTGTTCTGGGGGGTTTTCCGGGAGCTCCTGGTCATACCCGAGGTTGTTCCCGGCCTTGACTCCATCTTCCTGCCCATTCTGACTCAGGTTTTTATCCTGTCTGCAGGGGCCGGAGCCTCCCTCGGCCTGGTCTATCTTCTGGTACGCAGAAACAGGGACGATTACGGTCGGGATTACTACCGTTTTGCCCTGGGCTTTGGAGCCAGGTGGGGTATTTTCTTCCTGGTCCTGTCCCCCTTGACCTGTGCCTGGCTTTTCCTGGTCATGCCCTTCAGCTTTGACTACACCTATACCGCCCTGCCCGGGGCAGTCTATGCCGGATGCCTGGTACTTTCCTCTCTGGTTCTGTGGCGGATTGTCCGGAGCCCCCAGCCTTTAAGGAACAAGGCGGCCATTGTCATCTGTCCGGTAATCATCTGGACTGTGTTCGTCTTCCGGATGGTCTCCTATCTGGAATTTGCGGCCATGACTTCGGACGAACCTCTAATTCAGACCTTTGTCAGGGACTGGCCCAGCCTGTACTAGGGCTGTAGGGGCATTTTCCCGCAGGTGAACTTCTCTCCCTCCGGGCAGTATCCCAGGCGCCGGCATCTGGGACCGGCCAGCTGAAAAATAACCGGCAGCTCTGTACTTAAAAGCTTCAGCATCTTCCAGGCCATTTTCCTTATCTCCCACTGAGCCCGTTCACAGCACCGGAGTTCAAAAAAATGAATCAGGCTGCGGCAGTTCATGGTTATGACAATCTTGGATTCTGCTGCCTGGGGAAGTACAAATCTGGCGTCTTCATTGGCTTTTTTTCCCCGTCCATGTTCCTGGAGTATGGCCTTGAGATCCCTGTAAGCCTGGCCGGTCATGCTCATGAAATCCTCATACCTTTTCCTGGCCTCGGGAATTCTGGCAATGGCCGGCGGAAGAACATATTCAAAGCCACTCTCATCAACATAGCGCTGACTCTGCTGGGAATAAGACGCAATCCTGTGCCTGACCAGCTGGTGGGTCAGGGCCCTGGAAACACCCTGAACCGCAAAGCTGTAACTGACATGCTCTATGGGACTGTCATGGCCGGATTCAAGGACCTTGGCAATGAACCCGGCCTGCTCATCCCTGGAAACATCCCCATTGACCAGCCTGGGCCACAGATCGCCTGCAAAGCCGGGACTGTAGCACTGCCTGAATGCAGCATAGATCAGGGAAACAGGGTTGGGAGTACCGGTGAGAAGTTTGACCTGGAGTTTTGATTCAGGCATCTGATCTGAGATCCTTTGTTCTGGTTAATCCTGGGAAGAAAAAGGCAGCATGCCCTGCTTGAGCACCTTGAGGTGCTGATAAGCCCGGGCCGTGACTACCCTGCCCCTGGGAGTCCGCTTGAGAAATCCGCACTGGATGAGATAGGGCTCATAAATCTCTTCCAGGGTACGCACTTCTTCAGAGCAGGCCACGGCAACAGTTTTCACTCCCACCGGGCCGCCGGAAAACTGGTTGATGATGCACTCAAGGATTTTCCGGTCCATCTGGTCCAGCCCCAGGGAGTCCACATCCATCCGGTCCAGAGCCCTGGCAGCCAGTTTAGCATCTATGGTCTTTTTTCCGTCCATCTGGGCAAAGTCCCGGACCCTGCGCAGAAGTCTGTTGGCAATCCGGGGGGTTCCCCTGGACCTTTTTCCTATTTCCAGAGCACCATCCCTGGAAATATTGACCTTGAACACCCTGGCTGAACGAAGCACAATCCTGGCCAGATCATCAGGGTCGTAAAACTCCAGCCTGCAGATGACTCCGAACCTGTCCCGCAAGGGCGAAGTCAGAAGACCGATACGGGTGGTGGCTCCCACCAGGGTGAACGGCTCCAGTTCTATCTTGACTGTTCTGGCCCCCGGCCCCTGGCCGATGATCAGGTCCAGACTGAAGTCTTCCATGGCCGGATAGAGTATCTCCTCCACACTGGCAGGCATCCTGTGGATCTCGTCAATAAAAAGAAGATCGTTCCGGCTCAGATTGGTCAGGATGGCAGCCAGATCAGCGCTTCTCTCCAGCACCGGTCCGGATGTGGAGACAATATTCACCCCCAGCTCCGAAGCCATGATCTGAGCCAGGGTTGTTTTGCCCAGGCCGGGATTTCCGTACAAAAGGGCGTGATCCAGGTGCTGCCCCCTGCTCTTGGCAGCTTCCAGATACACCCGCAGGTTGGCCCTCAAATCGTCCTGTCCGATAAACTGATCCAGGCTCTGGGGCCTGATGTGGTCGTCAGTGCTGGTTAAAGACATATGCCCTGCTATAATTTTTCCTTTGCCTTTTCCTTGAGCACAGCCCTGATGGCTGAGCTGACATCCAGATCAGGCTCGTTCTCCAGGAGACTGTCAAGGATGTGGGCCACTTCCACCGGGGCATAGCCCAGGCTGACCAGGCCAGCCAGCACATCCTCTCTTACTGAAGGCTTTTTTCGGCTGGAAGCCGGTCCTGGCTTTCCAGGTGCAACGCTTTTTAGTCTGTCCTTCAGATCAATGAGGATCCTTCTGGCTGATTTAGTCCCAATACCCGGGACCTGGGAAAGCATTCTTTCATCCTCGCTGGAAACTATATTCTGCAGTTTTTCCGGACTGAAAATACCCAGAATAGCCAGAGCTGTCTTGGGGCCGAGCTTAGGAGTATTCAGCAGGACATTGAAGGTTTCCCTTTCTTCCAGAGAAAAAAAACCATACAGGTCCAGAGCATCCTCCCGGACAACGGTGCTGATGTACAGCTGAGCATCCTGCCCGATCCCGGGAAGTTCCTGCAGGTCCCGGGCTGAAACATGCACTTCATAGCCAAGGCCTGAAGCAGTCAGCAGGATACAGGACTTTTCAGCCAGGCTCAATACAGTCCCCTGGATAAAGGCTATCATTTCCACCCCTTGAGTCTGGTTAACCGACGATGGTTCAGATGGGTCACGGCAACGGCCAGGGCGTCGGTGGCGTCTCTGGCCAGACTGTCCCTGGCACCCAGCAGCCTGGCCACCATAAAGGCAACCTGGTCCTTATCCGCCCGGCCAACCCCAACTACAGACTTCTTGATCATGGTCGGCTCATAGGAAAAAACCGGAATACCCAGATGGGAGCAGGCCACAACAGCTGCCCCCCTGGCCTGGCCAAGCTTCAGGGCGGATGAAGCATTCCTGGCGGTGAAAACCTCCTCCACAGCCGCCTCAGCAGGTCTGAACTCCTGGACAAGGCTGGAAATGCCGGCAAAAATTCCAGCCAGCCGCACACTCATGTCTCCGGTCTGATCGGGCCTTATGGTCCCGGCCTTGACCAGGGACAGCCTTCCGGAGACCTCTTTTACAATCCCATACCCGGTGCATCTCGAGCCTGGATCAATGCCCAGGATTATACTTTCTCCGGTTGAAGTCACCCAGACCTTCCTGAATTACTGTTTTGACCGTCCATGGCAGACAAAAAGCATGCCCGGTCTGCTAACCTGATCCATCCTCAGTATATGCAGGCCACATCCTTCAGCCTAGCCTTCGAGCTCCTTGATAAGCTCTTCCGGCAATTCAAAGTTTGAATACACATTCTGGACGTCGTCATGATCATCCAGGTTTTCGTAAAGTTTTAAAAGTTTGCGTCCGGTTTCCGCGTCCACATCCACGGTATTCTTGGGGACCATGGTCATCTCGGCCTCCACAAAGCTGATCCCGGCGTCCTCATAGGCCTTTTTCACCCCTGTGAAGTCTTCCGGCGCACACCTGACCTGCCAGACATCGCCGTCATCCACTATGTCCTCCACCCCGGCCTCCAGTCCGGCTTCCAGAATGTCTTCCTCCCCATATTTGTCTTTTTCAAAGGACAGGACCCCTTTGTTGTCAAACATCCAGGCCACGCAGCCGGACTCACCCATGGAACCGCCCCCCTTGCTGAGCAGATGCCTGATTTCGGCCACAGTTCTGTTCTTGTTGTCAGTTGCAGCTTCAATGAGCATGGCCGCCCCACCAGGACCGTATCCTTCGTAGAATACTTCATCAATGTTTTCGGCAGCCAGTTCTCCTGTCCCTTTTCTGATGGCTGTTTCAATTTTGTCTTTGGGAAGATTGACTGCCTTGGCCGCATCAATGGCGCTTCTCAGGCGGTTGTTCACATTGGGATCACCTCCGCCGGTGCGGGCGGCCAGAAAAATCTCCTTGGTGACCTTGGTGAATATTTTACCTCTTTTGGCATCCTGCCTGCCTTTTCTGTGCTGAATATTGTGCCATTTACTGTGCCCTGCCATTATATTTTCTCCTTCATGAAGTTATCAAGACTGCTTTGGTCCTGTCAGATCAAGCCCCACCAGGAAGATCTCCTTGCTTTCAGCCCTGGAGCTTTTGGGCTTGAAATGTTTGACCCTTTTAAACATGGTCCTCATATTATCCTGCAGCTCCCTGATGTCCGGGCCTTCCAGGATTTTAACAACAAAACCACCTCCGGGCCTCAGCCGGGAGCCGGCCACTTCCAGAGCCTGCATGGCCAGGCTGAAGGACCTGGCCTGGTCAGTAAACTTGACCCCTGTGGTCTTGGGAGCCATATCGCTCATGACCAGATCATACGGGGCATTTTCCCTGATCCTCCTGGCCACCTCGGAACTGTCCTCAAAAATATCCCCCTGGACAAAACTGACCTGTTCTGGAAAAGAAACACCAGGCTCATTCAGGTCAACTGCCAGGACCAGACCCCGGTCTCCAACCTTATGAGCAGCAAAAAGACTCCAGGAGCCCGGTGCTGCCCCCAGATCCAGGACTTTGCGGCCCGGCCCGAGAAGCTTGAATTTTTTGTCCATCTCCTTGAGCTTATAAACCGACCTGGCAGGGTAGTTGTCCCTTTTGGCCCTGTTAAAATAGTGATCCTGGATTTTTTTCATGTAGACATATTTGTATGAACGCCTGGAAACAGGCTGAAACCGGGAGTCATGGACAAAGGATTATGCCCGACAGGCCCTCAGCTGTAAAGATAAAAACCGAGATCTGCCGGACGGGAACCCTTGGCCGGGGAGCGTCTTACTTCCGGACCATTCAGAACGGATCAATACCTCTCTTTCTGGGTCTGGGTCCTGACCCCCTGCTTGTTTCCAGCATCTTTCCTCCTGGCAGAGGTTTTTACCTGGAATGCCCGGAACTGGAAAACCAACTCGGTCCTGCCTGGAAAAAAACAATCCCTTCCAGCCTGACCAGGATCAACCCTGAAGAGATAGGCACTCTGCCCCTTAATGATCTCAGGATAGTCCTCTATCTTCCGGGTTACAAGTACTTTCCCGGATTCTGGACCCGGATCCTGGCCAGAATCCGGCTGAAAAGGCTCAAGGTTCGAACAGGCCTTGAAAAATCAGACCGGGTTATGGTCTTCGGAACTGAACGCTCTCTGCTTGTCCCGGAGATCTGCTGGGAGCTGGACAGGCTGGGCTTCAAACCGGTCCTGGCCGCCCCTGATGCCGGTCCGGACCAGATCAGCTCCATGCTGGCCAGGTACAGTCCCTGCCTGGCCCTGAGCATCAACCTCCAGGGTCTGGATCCCCTGGGGGAAAACCATGCCCTTTTTGCCGAAATGGATGTTCCAGTGGCTTTGTGGATGGTGGACAATCCCTTTCTGCTCCTGACCAAGCTCAAGGCCGGATACTGGACCAAAACCCATATCCTGATCACAGACCACTGGTTCAGGCCGGCCCTGAAAGAGCTGGGAGCCAGTAGCGTCCACCATCTTCCCCTGGCAGCTGCCCCGGGATTTTTCAATGCCCCCCAAAATCCGGATTCTGATCTTAGGGACAAGGTGGTCTTTATTGGCCGGAGCGGGTTTCCCGGCAAAAACTCCTTTTTTGCTGCGGCCCGCAGACATCCCAGGCTCCAGGACATGGCCAGGGAGCTGTTGAAAAAAGGTTTCCGGGCCGACTTTTCCTGGTGGACAAAACAGCTTGACCCTCAGTACTGGCCAGGCAATCAGATCAGGGATCCGGGACTGGGGGCGGATGAAACCGGTTTGGTCTGGAAAAAGATGTGCCTTGAACACTTGGCACGTCAAGGTTCTCTGGTAATCCACGGAGATCAGGACTGGCGGAATCACCTGTCCCAGGGCATTGAGCTGCGCCCGGAAGTGGACTTTTACGGACCTCTGGGCTCAATTTATGCTTCTGCCCGATATGTACTGAACCTGACCAACATGCTCTTGCCCTGCGGACTGACCCAGCGTCATTTTGACGTCTGGGCAGCAGGAGGCTTTCTCCTGACTGATTTTACCTGCGGCCTGGAGATATTTCCCTCCTGGCTGGTCAGGGAAACAAGCTTTTCAACTCCTGAGGAAATACCTGACCTGATTGCCCGCCTGGACAGCAGTCCGGAACTCAAAGTCAGAATAAAAAATGAATTCCGCAAACTGGTTACAGAAAAACATACCTATAAAAACCGGGTCCAGGATATATTGAAAATTGCAGGCATCAAACCAGGATCGTCTTAATCAGACCAGGACGGTCAGGATTCAGACCAGAACAGCCGGTATTTTTCAGACAGGACCGCCAGCATAACTAGTGGAATCATGTCTGTTCCCTGCTTCAGGCAAAAGGGGTCTTGCACCGCAGATGACAAAGCCTTGCCATGAGCTGGGACAGGGGATAGATTGCTTGCTTAGATTCGCTTCCTGCAGATGTCATACCTATAGACTGGGGGGGGTGTAGCTCAGCTGGGAGAGCGCAGCCTTCGCAAGGCTGAGGCAGTGGGTTCAAGTCCCACCACCTCCACCATCCGAAAAATCCAGCCAGTGCTGTTCAGCCCTGAATCTCCCAGACTTTGCCTTACATAACCTGACCTTGGGGGCTGCTGGTCAGCCTGGCAAACCTTGTGCTTTTCCTGCTTAAGGGTAAAGCCGGGCCCTCTTTTAACAGTTGACCGGTCTGGATGACCAGCGGACACATAGCGGACACAACCACTGTGAATCACAAAAAAAGGGGTTAAGCTTAACGCCTAACCCCTTGAAATTTCTGGTGGAGCTGGGGAGAATTGAACTCCCGACCTCTTGAATGCCATTCAAGCGCTCTCCCAACTGAGCTACAGCCCCGTTTATCCAACGAAGAAAAATTAATTATAGATCAAAGGTTATATTGTCAACATTCCAGATAAAATATTTTCAAACTTTCTTGAAAAGCCCCTGGTTATCTGATAGCTGGTAAATACATCTCTCACCTCACCAGCCGGTTTTTCAGGCCCATTCATATCCCCAGGTGGTACCCGGCCAGAAAATCAGCTTTGGAAAACTGGCAAGGGGGCTTTTATGAAGCTTAGCCTGAGAATCTTCATTCTGATGTTTGCTGTGGCATTTACCATTTCAGGGGCCACGGGATCATACTTTTATATCCAGTCCAGGCAGGCCATGCTTGAGGCCGTGCAGGAACAGCTTCTGACTGCGGCTAAAGCCTTTTCCGGGACCATTGCCGGAGACGATCTGGAGATTCTGACCCATCCCGAACACATGGACTACCCGGAGTATCTGAAGATTCAGCGGATTCTCCACCATATCACCCAGACCAACCAGGACTTTCTCTTTGCCTACACCATGCGCCTTCAGGACGGTGAAGTAGTTTTTGTTGTTGATTCACCCCCCAGTGACGACACTGGAGACGGCACAATATCCGAAGCAGAAATGCCTGAGCCCATTGGAGCCGTCTATGCCCATCCTCCATCTTCCCTGCTTCAGGGCTTTGTCAGGCCCGCAACTGATGACCACCCCCACCAGGACCAGTGGGGATGGACCATTTCCGGATATGCGCCCATTAAAAACTCCCAGGGCAGAAACGTCGGTCTTCTGGGCATCGACATGTGTGCTGACCGCTTTGATGAAAAGCTGTCTGCCATCAGAAGGGCGGGCTTTCTCTCCCTGGGCATGGCCGCCCTGATGGCCGGGTCCTTTACCTGGCTTTTGACCAGGACCGTCACCAGACCGGTCAAGTCACTCCAGCAGGGGTTTGACCGGGTGGCCAGGGGAGATCTGGAAACCAGCCTGGAGCCCAGAGGTAACGATGAACTGGCCCAGTTGACCAGACAGTTCAACCAGATGGTCCGGGAGTTGAGGGAAAAACAAATTCTCAAGACTTCCCTGGGCAAGATGCTCCCCAAAGAGGCTGTATCCAGTATCCTGTCCAACAATCTCAGGCTTGGCGGAGAAACCGTAAGAGTGACCATCCTTTTCTGCGACCTGCGGCGATTCACTGCCATGAGCGAAAAACTGCCGCCCAAGATAATTGTCAGCCTGTTAAACGACTATTTCACGGCCATGGTGGAAGTAGTGGAAAAACATTCCGGCATTGTGGACAAATTCATCGGAGACAAGATCATGGCTGTTTTCGGCCATCCGTCCTCTTCCGGCAGGGATCAACTGAACGCCCTGAACGCAGGGCTGGAAATGATCAACAGGTGCGATGAGCTGAACAGCAAACTGGGACTTGGAGACAACCTCCGCCTGGAGAACAGCATCGGCATTCATACCGGCCAGGTCCTGGCCGGCAACATCGGCTCTCCAGAACGCATGGAATATACCATTATGGGGGATGCGGTGAATACTGCAGCCCGGCTGGAAGCCAAGACCCGGGCCATGAATACCCGCCTGGCCGTCAGCCAGGAAACCGCCGGACAGATCGAATCACTGCCTGCAAATCTTGAGTTTTCCGGTGATCAGTCCCTTGAGGGCAGGACCGGAAAGCTGGGGGTGTATGTGTTGAAGCGATGACTGGTCAGATCCCTTTTCCCGGGTTGAGGATGTTATAGGGATCAAACACCTTTTTGATACTGCGCATGATCTCCAGTTCCCTGGGTCCCACCTGACGGGTCAGAAAAGGCTTTTTGCTCAATCCCACCCCGTGCTCCCCGGAAATGCTTCCTTCCAGTTCAAGCACAAGGCTCAGCACCTCCTGCCTGGCCTGATCCACCCTTTGGCCGGATCCAGGCTGTGAAGCATCATGCATGTAATTGACATGAATATTGCCGTCACCAATATGTCCAAAGGCCAGAATGTTCAAAGCGTATTTCCGGGCTATCGCTCTGATGCCCTGGACAGCATCCAGGACAACCCCCCTGGGCACCACCACATCGTCGCTGACCTTGTCCGGGCCCAGACTGAAAGAGGCCGGATTAATAAGGCGTCTCATTTCCCAGATTCGTTCTTCATCCTCCTGGCCGGCCACATCCAGATAAAGGGTGTTCTGTAAAGATTGCCTGATCCGTTCTGTTTGATGTCTTGTTCCATCAACAGAGCCGTCCACCCGGATGATCAGACAGGCTCCGGCATCCTCAGGCCAGGGAACCGGGCCGTAACCGGCCAGGCATTTCATGATCTCCCCCGGCAAAAATTCCATGGCACAGGGCAGGATTCCAGACTCAAATATCCGGGATACACCCTCTAGGGCCATGACTTCATCTTCAAAGCAGGCCAGGATTGAGGCGGAATATTCCGGGGCAGGCAGGAGTTTCAGCCAGGCCTTGACAATAATTCCCAATCCTCCCTCAGAACCTGTAAAAAGCCTGGTCAGATCCAGCCCAACCACATTCTTGTGAACCCGGCCTCCAGTCCTGATTATTTCCCCTCCAGGCAGCACTGCTTCCAGACCAAGGACATAGTCCCTGGTCACTCCATACTTGACCGCACTCATACCTCCGGCATTGGTGGCTATATTGCCCCCTATGGTGGAAACCTTCATGCTGGCCGGATCAGGAGGATAGTACAGGCCCAGGGATCTGACTTTTTTCTGCAAATCATGGGTGATCACCCCGGGCTGAACACAGGCGGTAAAGCTCCTGGGGTCAATGGACAGCACCTTGTTCATCCTGAGGCAGGAAAGGACAACCCCTCCCTGATCCGGAACACAGGCTGAAACAACATTGGTTCCCCTGGCCCTGGGAATGACTGGTATCCTTTCTTTCTGAGCCAGGGCCATAAGCTCCTGGACCTGTTCGGTTCTTTCCGGACGGACAACTGCCCAGGGCATGGAAAATTTTTTTCCAGCATCAGTCCCGTAAATGAGCATTTCCTCTGGCCTTAGGCTCAGGGCGTCGCCGGGAAAGATTGAAGCCAGGGCTTTCAAGCTGGATCTGGATAAAACCTTTGCAGTGTTCATTTTTAAAACCTGGCCGTAAGGGTCAGGGCACCGTAAGTGTCCTTGCCGTCCTGACCGTCAAATTCCCTGGTTCGGAGTACGTGGGTGTAGGCCAGCCTCATCCGGCTGAAGGTCAGGACAGCACCACCCATGATATCACCCACAAAATACTTTTTATCCACACTGCGGCTGCTTCTGAATGTGTTTCCGTCCAGAAAGATGTTTCTGGCCACAGCCCTGCCTTCAAATCCGGCAAATACGTACCAGCCGAACCGGTTGGTGGGTACGAAAAAATTGCTGCCAGCCATGCTGGGGCTGATAAGAGGCGGTCCGTAATCATCTGGAAGGTCAAAACCAGCCCTGACAATCCCACCAGCTGCCAGGTGGGTGAAGACGTTGCCGGCAGCAACCCCCACATGGGGTGAAAAATCCAGCCCCATCCCGGCCAGCTCCAAAAACTCCCGGCCCTGTTTCCACTTGCGCTGATAAGAGAATACAATGCCCGGTTCGGACTTGAGCTGAGTATGCCAGCCTTTGGGATCGGGCGATCCAGTAATTTTATGGACCCTTCTCTGAGATTCTTCGGCCAGGGAGTGTCTTCCGATCACCCCCAGGGTTATCTGGAACTGGTCCAGCTGCTGTCCGGTATCAGAGCTGACTTCCATGGTGGTATACAGCCAGCCTGCGTATGGTCGTTCATTCTCTGGGGGACTGCTCTGGGTGATGTCGTCAGAAGTGAACATGCTCTGGCCCAGCTGAAAGCCAAAGCGTTTTTTGCCGTGCTCCGGGAAAAAGGGAATCTTGTCCAGGTTCCGGCTGAACACTTTTGGCAGGCGTTCTTCAGCCCTTAAGGTGGAGATCCTCACCCCGCTGGTATATCTGCGGTCCCGGTTGGCAAAAAGATCATTTTCCACACTCAGGCTGTAGTATGCTCCAGCTGTTTCCCCTGGGACTTCTCCTGCTCCGGCTTCCTGGACCGGAAAAAAATAAGCCGGACAGATGACTGCCAGATGCATTAACCCCGGCAAAAGAAGTCTTTTCAGCACACTTGACCATCCTCCTGGACCAGGGGCTATTTATGCCTGGCCATTTCCCGGTCCATGTCCCGTTTAACCGCTCTCCTCTTGAGTTCCTCCCTCTGGTCAAACAGCTTGAGCCCCCTGGCCAGGGCCAGTTCCACCTTGACCATGCCTTTTTTAAAGTACATTTTCAGGGGAACAACAGTCAGCCCTTTTTGCTCAACCTTGCCCATCAGTCTGGCAATCTCCCTTTTATGGAGCAGAAGTTTACGGATTCTTTCCGGATTATGCTGGGCATAGCCTGCATTTTCATAGGGGGCCACATGAACGTCCACCAAAAACGCCTCACCCTTTTCAAATTTGACGTACCCGTCCTTAAAGCTCACCTGTCCGGCTCGAAGGGACTTCACCTCTGAACCGGTCAGGGAGATCCCGGCTTCAATGGTCTCCATGATTTCGTAAAATCTTCGGACCTTTTTGTTCTGGGCGATTATCTTTATACCCTGGACACTGGGTTTAGCCATCTTTTATTCTTTCCCGTTTCTTCTGACCCACCATGACTTATCCGGACCATTGAACCACCAGTCCGTATGGTCGGCCTCAAGGATTTTATCTCCCAGATCACGGCCCTGGCTGGTTCGCAAGCGTTCCTTGGCGCATTCCAGCCACTTGCTGGCGTACTTATTGCCCAGATCCTGCTGCTCCTTGAGGTTCAGGATCAGATCCAGCTGATCCGCATCCTGGGCCAGGGCTGCTTCCAGACTTTCCACTTCTTCCAGGTCATCAAAAAGACCCAGCACCTCTTTCTCCAGGCCGGTTCCCTGCAGGGCATCAGACAGAGCTTGGCGGTCATCGGTGCTGTTGTACATCCGATTGACATAATTCATGTCCCCCACCCTTGATTCATGCAGGTCATGAAAAAGACACATAAAGACCGTTCTGGCCTGATCCGCCCCAGCCAGCCCGGCCAGTACGTACCCGATAACAGCAGTCCGGAATGAATGCTCTGCAACATTTTCCTGGCCTGTTCCCAAAAACTGATATCCGCTCCTGGGTGTTCTTTTGAGCATGCCCACCTCATGCAGAAAATGGGCTAAGCGTTCGATATTCATGGTATTCATCAGCCTGTTCTTTTGTTTGCGCTATTTGCGTTTACTCAGGTTCTGTAGTGGGCATTGATCTGGACATATTTCTCGGTCAGATCCGAAGCCAAAAGGTTAAAACAACCTTCACCCGCCCCCAGGTCAATGCTGATTTTTATGTCAGGACTCTTTAGCAGGGGTTCAAAAACCCGGTCCCGGTCAATATCAGTTGGTCTGCCCCGGGCGAATATCTCCACCCCGGCCAGACTTACCCGGACATCCCCTGGATCAAACTCTGCCCTGCTCCGGCCCAGGGCTGCAACGATCCGTCCCCAATTGGGATCACGGCCGTACATGGCTGTCTTGACCAGGGGGGAATTACCCACAGCTTCCGCGGCCATTCTGGCCTGGACATTGTCTTTTGCCCCTCTTACCTCAATATTCAGGACCTTGGTCCCTCCCTCGGCATCCCTGACTATCTGATAGGCCAAATCCTGACAGACCCTTTCCAGAGCCCTGATCACCAGATCTCTGTCCCCTGGCCCGGAAATGGCTGCATTGCTTTCACCTCCGGCCAGGGCAAACACGCAGTCATTGGTGCTGGTGTCCCCGTCTATGGTCAGGGCGTTAAAGGTCCGGTCCACAACCCCTGAAACAATCTCAGACCATGACTCAGGATCAATATCAAGATCCGTCAGGATAAAGCCGAGCATTGTGGCCATATTGGGGCAGATCATGCCGGCCCCCTTGGTCATTCCCCAGAACCGGACAATGCCCTGATCAAGCCGGACCTCGGTCCGGGAAGTCTTGGGAAAAGTATCTGTGGTCATGATGGCCCCGGCTGCATCCAGTCCGCTGGCCAGGCCAAGGTTCTGAACCAGGACCGGAATGGACTTTTCAAACAGATCCATTTTCAGGTGATCTCCAATAACTCCGGTAGAGGCCGGAAGGATCTCCTGCGGATCTGTTCCCACCAGTCCGGCCAGGATTTCAAGGGTTCTTCTGCAGTTGTCCATCCCCTTGTCCCCTGTACAGGCATTGGCCTGTCCTGCGTTAATGAGCACTCCTTTGACCCTGTGAACCGATTCCAGGTTCTCTCGGGCCACCACCACCGGTGCGGCCTGAAATCTGTTGGTGGTAAAAAGGGCTGCACAAACAGCCGGGCGGGTACTCATGATTAAAGCCAGGTCGTCCCGGTCCTGGTACTTGAATCCAGCCCTGGCGGTCGCCAGGGAAAAACCCCTGGGCAGTTCTTCTTGAAGACTCATGATTCAACCTTTTGCCTGAAAAGAGCAATTGAGTATGGTTATCGCCGCTAAAACCAGACCATTGGAAACAATCATCGCAAAACCGGCCCGGTGTTCCGGCAGTTGCCGACCAGCCGGTCAGCTGCAGCAGACCAGATCCATCCGGGTTCAGTTTCTGCTGCGGTCAGGAGCTGAGCCCAGGTCTTTTGCCCAGCTGAAATGGAATATTTCAACCGCAGCACTTTTTATGTTTTTTTCCGCTCCCGCATGGGCAGGGATCGTTTCTACCGACTTTGGGCTCGGTCCTCTTGACAGTTTCTGGCTTGGCTGCCTTGCCTGTATCTGAGGGACCGCCGAATTTAAGGTTCTGCTGCTCTTTATGCTTAAACTCGTCTTCCTTGACCGCTTTCTGGATCCTCAGCCTGGTCACGGCCTTGAGGGTGTTCTCTTTGATTCTGTAGAGAAGATCCTCAAACATTTCAAAGCCTTCTCTCTTGTATTCCCGTTTTGGGTCCCGCTGGCCATACCCCCTGAGACCAATACCCTGCTTGAGATGATCCATGTTTAAGAGATGCTCTTTCCAGTTGCGGTCCAGACTTTCCAGCAGAAAGAAACGCAAAACTTCCTGATAATGATCCCCTGCATCCTCTTTCAGCTTGTCCAGGTGATCATTGACCGCTTTAAGACTCTCCTCCCTGGTGGGGATGTGTTCGTCCTCCATAAGCCGGGCAAGGTTGAAGACCTCCTCAAGCCTGCCCTTGAGCATGTCTTTTGTTTCCTGGTCGAGATTAACCGGGGCACCCTCACCCACAGGAGTGTAAACGTCCTCCATGATCTCTTCCACCACCTGATCCATGAGATCGCGGACATCCTCTGAACTCATGATCTCCCTGCGCTGGGCATAGATAACTTCCCGCTGCTGGTTCATGACATTGTCAAAATCAAGGAGCTGCTTGCGGATCTCAAAGTTATGGGCCTCTACCCTGGTCTGAGCGTTTTCAATGGCCCTGGAGATCATCTTGTTTTCAATGGCCTGACCATCCTCCATGCCGAGTTTGTCCATCAGCCCGGATATACGTTCAGACCCGAAAAGCCTGAGCAGGGTGTCGTCCAGGGCCAGGTAGAACCTGGATGAACCAGGATCACCCTGGCGGCCGGCCCTTCCCCGGAGCTGATTGTCAATACGTCTGCTCTCGTGCCGTTCAGTCCCCAGGATATGCAGTCCGCCCAGTTCGCGCACTCCCTCACCAAGGACGATGTCTGTTCCACGTCCGGCCATGTTGGTGGCCAGGGTGACCCGGCCCTTTTCACCGGCATGAGCGATTATCTCGGCTTCCTTTTCATGGTGTTTGGCATTGAGCACATCATGGGGAACCCGGGCCTTTTTGAGCATCCTGGAAATAAGTTCAGACCGTTCAATGGAAGTGGTACCCACCAGCACCGGCTGACCTTTTTCATGCAGGTGCTGAATCTCAAGGGCAATGGCCCTGAACTTTTCCTCCTGGGTCTTGTAAACCATGTCCGGAAAGTCTTTTCTGACCATGGGCTTGTGGGGCGGGATCACTATGACATCCAGGCCATATATCTCCTTGAACTCCACAGCCTCGGTATCGGCTGTTCCGGTCATGCCTGCCAGCTTGTCATACATGCGGAAATAGTTCTGAAAGGTAATGGAAGCCAGGGTCTGGTTCTCAGCCGCCACCTTGACCCCTTCCTTGGCTTCCAGGGCCTGGTGAAGGCCGTCGCTGAAACGCCTGCCCGGCATAAGCCGACCGGTAAACTCGTCAACGATTATTACCTGACCTTCCTTGACTATATAATCCACATCCAGGGCAAAGATATTATGGGCCTTGAGGGCCTGGAGCACATGATGCTGAAAAGTGATGTTTTCCGGATCAAAGAGATTCTCAATGTCCAGGATTTCTTCAACTTTCTGCACCCCCTCATCGGTCAGGGCCACGGTCTTGGCCTTTTCATCAACAGTAAAATCCCTGTCCTTCTTCAGTCGGGGAACTATGGAGTTGATCCGGTTGTAAAGGGATGTGGAATCCTCGGCCGGACCCGAGATGATCAGAGGAGTTCTGGCTTCATCAATGAGAATGGAGTCCACTTCATCCACAATGGCGTAGTTCAGCTCTCCCTGAACCAGCTGGTGGGAATAGAACTTCATATTATCCCTGAGATAATCAAATCCGAACTCATTATTGGTTCCGTAGGTCACGTCTGCTGAGTAGGACTTTCTTCGTTCCTCATCACTTAAACCATGAACAATGACCCCGACTTCAAGCCCCAGAAAATTGTACAGATTGCCCATCCACTGGGCATCGCGCCCAGCCAGGTAGTCATTGACCGTGATAATGTGCACCCCTTTACCGGACAGGGCGTTGAGCACCGCCGGCAGGGTGGCCACCAGGGTCTTGCCTTCACCGGTCTTCATCTCTGCGATCCGGCCCTCGTGCAGAGCAATTCCACCCATCAGCTGCACGTCAAAATGGCGCAGGCCAAGGGCCCGGACCGAACCTTCCCTGACCACGGCAAAAACGTGGGGCAGAAGGTCATCCAGCTTGGCTCCATTACCCACCTCTTCCTTCCAGGCAGCTATTCTCTGGCGCAGTTCGTCATCGCTCAGGGCCTTGATTTCGCTTTCCAGAGAGTTGATCCGCTCCACCATGGGCTCCAGCTTCTTGAGGTACCTCTCATTCTTGCTGCCAAAAATTTTTTTTACTATTCCAAACATTGCTCTTCCTTTTTCTCAATTTATCCACTTATGGCTTTTTCGGTCCAGGTCCTGGCCACTTATTCCTCCCAGGCCTCCAGCACACTTATTTCATTATTCAACGGGTCAATCCTGCCCAGTCTCAGCCTGAAAGTCTGGCCGATTCTGGTCTTGCCTCCGAACAGATCGTGGCCAGCCCGGACCATGATCAGTTCCCTGGGCAGGGAAAGAACAACAAAAGGGCCGCTGTTGTCCACCACCACTGCAGGCCAGGTCATGGTCTTGCAGTTCTGCTTGAAATACACCAGCTTCCAGTATCTGGGCCTGAACCTCTGAATCTGGGAAACCTGGGCCATCCTGGCGTTGAATCCGGCCAGGGAGGCATTCATTTCCTCCCCGGTCAGGACCGGGCTGGATTTGTCCAGATATCCCAGGAGCTGGAGCTGATTGACCAGGTCGGTGTACCTTCTCAAGGGAGATGTTACCGGTGCATAGCAGGCTGCTCCCAGAGACCGGTGCTGCCTGGGCGCTGTTTCGGTCAGGGTGGCACCCATGGACCTGATTATCTGGTAGATATCCTCTGGCCTGGACCACACTCCGCAGAAGTCTTTGGGCAGGGCTATGTCCTGGGTCCGGTAGTACAGGGGAATACCCCTTTCTGCAGCCCAGGCCGCCAGCCTGGTGTTGGCCAGGATCATAAACTCGGAAACAATCAGCTGGGCACCCGGGCAGGCTGGTTTTTCCTCCACCCTGACCCTGGTCCGGCTGCCATCCTTTTCAAGATATATCCCGGGGTCATTCTGCTCAATTATGACAGCTCCATGTTCAATCCTTTTGGACCTCAGGATATCAGCCAGGACATGGGCCTCAGCCATTTGTCCGGAATTCCGGGAAAGTTCTTCTTCCACATGCTCATAGGTCAGGTTGGAATCCACTTGGACCCAGTCCATGGTCACCTTAAAATCCCTGACCTGCCCATCACGGTCAATGCAGAACTTCAAAATCATGGCAGGTCTTGGCTTGTCCTGAACCAGGCTGAAAAGATCTTCAGCCAGTACCCTGGGGAGCATGTTGCTGGTACCCTCAGGCAGGTACAGGCTGGTGGTCCGGCCGGCCACCGCCCTGTCCAGTTCTGAACCTGGCTCCCAAAACAGGGCCGGACAGGCCAGGGCCAGGGTCAGGTTGAATCCATCCTGTCCTGGGCAGAGCTGAAAGGCATCGTCAATATCCCTGGTGGACCCGGAATCTATGCTGACCAGACCAGTCACTGCAGGTGCCCGGGCCTGGTCTTCAAAGTCCGTTTTGATCCTCTTTATGGCCTCTGAATGCTCTTTTTCCCAGGAGTCGTCCCAGGTGTAGCCGACCTGATCCAGAAGATAATTATGATGGGGGGAGTAAATTCCCCAGATCCTGCCCAGCAGAAAAGCCAGGTTCGGATCCTGGGGAAGCCCTGTGGTCACCTTGGTCCAGACCTCCTGGGTCTCTGAGTCATCCGGATTTTTAATCCTGGTGACAATAAGGTTTTTCAGGCTGTCCCTGGCATCAGGATCATCAAGCCCGGGCAAAGGGCCTTTTTTTACTCCAGCATCCCACAGGGACTTGAAAAAATCCCGGCCAATGCTGACCAGCCTTTCCTTTTCCCTGGCAATCCTTTCCTGCTCAAGGCGGACCTGCACCACTTCCTGGGGGTATATTTCAAATTCCGGCGGACTGAACTTGAAATGAGCCCTGGTCTGAAGCATGGTTCTGCCCAGGGCGGCCACCTGGTCCGAAGCAGGTTCACTCCAGATGAGACTGGCAAACCAGCTGACCCCGGCCTGGCTGATTTCTCCCTGAGCCATTTCCCAGACCTCAAGAATATCTATCCCTTCCTGCTCAACTGATCTTTTCCGGTTATGCTCTTTTAACAGTCCCAGTATGTCCTCTCTGGACATATTGGCCCCATAGCATGGACCCATCCATGGCAGGATCCTGGAAACCGGAAGTTTGACCTCGCGCTGATTAATGTTCAGGGTCCTGACCCTGGAACCCTGGACTTCCAGGATCCAGGCCGGGATGGGCTGATTGTTCTGCAGGTATTCTATGATCAGACCTGGTCTGACTTCCTCCCTGACTGATTCTGTTTTACTCACTGACTGTCTTTTCTTTGAAGTAATTGGTCAAGTAATGCAAGCAGGCAGCCTCTGGCAGGCATCCGGACCACTTGTGCCAGGCTTGATTCAGCCCGAGAAGACCGGATGCAGGACAGGCTTATGAAAACCGCTTAATGCCTGAAGGATCTCTGGCCGGTAAAGACCATGGCCACCTGGGGAACAGCCTCATTAACCGCCTGGATCACCTCAATATCCCTGATGGATCCACCGGGCTGGGCAATGGCAGTGATGCCCTGGTCCACAGCCAGATCCACCCCGTCCCTGAAGGGAAAAAAACCGTCGGAAACCAGCACTGAACCCGGCAGACCGCCCCTGGCCTGACTGGTACTGGCTGTAATTTCTTCCAGATCATCTTTGGCTGCAGAGTCATTCAGAGCCCTTTGTCTAAGCTGGTAAATTGACTCCTGGTTTTTCTCAAAAGCCAAAAGATCAGAATATTTTGTATAGGCCTTGCTGATGGTCAGATCAACGCAGCCAACCCGGTCCTGCTCCCCGGTACCGATGGACACGGTCCGTCCATTTTTGGCAAAAATAACCGAGTTGGAGGTTACTCCGGCTTCAACTGCCCAGGCAAAAACAAGGTCCTCCATTTCCCGCTGGTCAGGAGTTCTGGCGGTCACTTCCTGGCCATCCCGCACTGCTGTGGCCGGCAGGAAATCCTCCGGGGCAAGGATCCTGTTGGAAAAAGACAGCTGGACAATCATTCCCCCATCGGTCAGGGACTTGATATCCAGAAACGGACGGCCCAGGAACTCTTCAAGACGGCCCAGCCCAGGCATTTTTAAAATCCGCAGATTCTTCTTTTTCTGGAGTATTTCCAGGGCACCGGACTCAAAGTCCGGTGCAGCCACCACTTCCAGATAGTTTCCAGCCATAAATTCGGCTGAATCCTTGTCCACAGGTCTGTTCATGACAATGGCCCCGCCAAAGGCGGCAATTCTGTCGGAAAAAAAGGCGTTTTCAACTGCCTGGAACAGTCCCTGGTCGGACCAGGCAGCTCCGCAGGGGTTGTTGTGCTTGAGGATCACTGCAGCCGGCTTGGCGGTCAGGTATTGAAGAATGTTGAGGCCGTTATCCACATCAGTCAGATTGGTCTTGCCCGGATGTTTTCCAGCCTGGATCATATTATCTTCTTTTAGAGATGAAACAAGCTTGAACTCTCCGGATCTCAACCTTACCCCGCCCAGCTCCAGGGAGCCCTCTACAGGCTCATAAAGGGCTGCAGGCTGATCAGGGTTCTCTCCGTACCTGAGTCCTTTTTCCTGTCCGTCAATGATCCAGGTCCTTTTCCTGAATTTCAATTCCTGGTCCCCGATCCTGACACTCATTTCTTGCGGAAATGAGTCTTTATGGATATCCTTGTACATGTTTTTCAGATCTTTCACCTATCGATCTCCTGTGATGGATTGTATGAAAATTCAAAGAATTCGCCTTCACCAGCCCGGGATCAGGCTTAACACAGGCCCGTTCAGGGGGCAAATACTTTGCCCCCTGTTCCGGGCTGACTGCCTGGGCACTGCCCGGCAGTTACTCCGGCTCCAGAGAGGAACGAACTGCCGGACCATATTTTAACCCTGCCTGTAAAAAGAGGAAATAGAGCACATGGAAAAAATTCTCAAAAAAATGGCTGAGCAGCTGGGCAGCCTGGATGAAGCCTCACTCATCAATCTCTGGGACAAATACTATGAAAAGGTCCAGAAGTTCACTCCCAGCAAAAAATGGGAAGAAGACATCCTGGTTTTGTCACTTATCCAGTCGGTCCGCTGGAAAAATCAGCTTTTCAACCATTGCCTTGCCCGCCAGTCTCAACAGGAAAAGCCTGAGGAAGAAAAATCAGTCCGGCCAGTTGTCCGGGACAAAACCAAGAAATCCGCCAAGGTGCTCGACTTCAGGCCGAGAAATTGAAATCATTCCATAAAGCAGATAATAATAAAACCTGATATTTTCCACAAAGGTAACCGCTTCAAATCCTCTGGCGTATCCCCTGGGCAGAGTTTCAAAATACCTTCGGTAGCTCAGCAGGGGATATACCTCTTTGAGCCCAGTCCAGCTCCGGCTGCTTTTATTCTCCCGTCTGGCCAGTTCCATGGCATCATAAAGATGGCCCAACCCCTGATTATAGGCAGCCAGGGTAAAAAACCACTTGTCCCAGGATGTGACTCCCATGTCTTCAACCCGTTCCAGGAGAAAATCCAGGTACATGGCTCCGCCCATTATGCTCTGTTCCGGATCAAGCCTGTTCTGAACACCCAGAAAATCTGCCGTATCCAGGGTCAGCTGCAGCAGCCCCCGGACCCCGGTCCTGCTCTCAGCCTCGGGATCAAAGTGGGATTCCTGATAAATAAGGGCCACCAGGAGCAGAGGGTCAATGCCATAAATCCTGGAGGCTTCCAGTATGGTCTCGGCATAAAGGGGAAGGCGGCTTTCAATGGCCCTGACAAAATGACGGATCTGATAACTGTCCTGCTCAGAAGGAAAAAAGCCAAAGTACCTGTCCTTTAAATCCAGAAAATCCGGATTATCCTCCATGTCCTCCCAGAACCGGACAAAAAGCTTGTCCAGATCCCGGTATTTTGCGCTCCAGAGCCAGGCGTAATGGTAATCCGTGTCAAAGGAGTAGGTGCGATGTACTTCAGGGAAAAAACCATGCCAGAGCTTAAAATTAAGCTTGTCCACCAGTCCGAAACGGTTTTCCCGGTCTGCCAGGAGGGCAAAAAGATTCTGACCTGAACCAGGTGAGGGCGTCAGGGATATCTCGCAACCAAGCTCACTCTCCAGCCTGCTGATTTTACTGGAGAGAACCTGTTTAGGCGGGATAACCACCCGGTTTGAACACAGATCAGCAATGCTTCTCAAAGGAAACCGCCACTGGTGATGAGTCACCATGAACTGGTTGCTCAGATATCCCGGCCCCCTGGTCACTCTGTCCCATCCGGCATCCTGGTTAATGGCTTCGGATATAAAAAGCTGTCCCCGGCCTGACTGGAGCATGCCCAGTCCCTCATTAAAGCTCTCCACCCTGATCCATCTGGCCTTGAATCCGTTCTGAGCACAAAAACGGGCCACCAGCTCCTTTTCAAAGCCTGGCCCGTAAGGACTCAGACTTCCCATGACCCGGTCAGAATCCTGATAAATTACATACAGGGTATCCCGGGACCAGTAGTTGGCCTGGAAATATAAATACCCAACGACCAGACACACCTGGATAAGCACAAGCACAGCCAGAAGTCTTTTCTGTCTCTTGGTTCCGTCTTTTTTCTGATGATTGTCCAAAGCTGGCCATCTCTGCATGATAATTTGCAATCACTGGCAGTATCAGATGTCCTGAAGCCACTGCCTTTTCAAGGGCCCGGACAGATCCGGACCAAAAAAAGCCAGCATAATATATATTGTCTTTGACCCTGGATGGCAAACTTTTATTTGGCTGTTTAATTGACTTTGGATTCGGCGTATTTTAGAAAATAAGGCTATTTGCAAAAAAATCAGCCGGCTTTTTTGGAGGAACTCATGTCCAACATGATTGTTTTCGGAACCCAGTGGGGGGACGAGGGAAAAGGAAAAATAGTTGATATTCTTACAGAAGACGCGCACATGATCGTCCGATACCAGGGGGGGAACAATGCCGGGCACACCCTGGTCACCCATGGAAAAACATTCATCCTGCACCTGATCCCTTCAGGAATTCTCCATCCAGATAAAATCTGTCTCATTGGAAACGGGGTAGTCCTGGATCCTGAAGTCTTTTGTCAGGAAATCGACAAGCTGGGTGCCTCCGGTATATCCATCACCCCTGAACGGCTGGCCATCAGCAAAAAAACCCACCTGATCATGCCTTATCACAAAGCCCTGGACCAGGCCAGGGAGGCAGCCAAATCCGGACAAGACAAGATCGGCACCACAGGCAGGGGGATCGGACCATGCTATGAGGACAAAATGGCCCGCATTGGGATCAGGGCCGGGGATCTCCAGGATCTGGAACTTGTAAGGGAAAAGATCAGCAAGGCCCTGGTGGAGAAGAATTCTCTTCTAAAGACCCTTTACGGACAAGAACCCGTGGACCATCAGCAGGTTTTTGAACACATTCAGGGTCTGGCTGCCAGGCTGGTCCCTTTTCTGGCTGATGTGTCCGAAAAAATTCAGCAGGCCGCAGAAAACGGAAAATCCGTGCTCTTTGAAGGAGCCCAGGGGGTTCAGCTGGATATTGATCATGGTACCTACCCTTTTGTGACCTCCTCCAACACGGTTACCGGCAATGCTTCAGCCGGAGCAGGATATCTCTACAGCATGAGCCGGGTCATAGGTGTGGTCAAGGCCTACACCACCCGGGTGGGACAGGGCCCTTTCCCCTGTGAACAGGATAATGAATTTGGCAGTCATATGCAGGAAAAAGGAGCAGAGTTCGGCTCCACCACAGGACGCAGGAGACGGTGCGGCTGGCTGGATCTGGTCATCCTCCGGGAGGCGGTCAGGCTGTGCGGTCCCACTGAAATAGCCCTGACCAAGCTTGATGTCTTAAGCGGTCTGAAGACCATCCGGGTCTGCACCGGATACAAATACCAGGATCGGACCATCCTTTATCCACCCCAGGAGGAAAACTCCATGGCTGGGGTAACTCCCGTCTATGAAGACCTGCCAGGATGGGATACGGACATCAGCTCCATCAAGTCCTGGAAAGATATGCCTGAAAACGCAAAAAACTATGTCAAGGCCATTGAGAAACATTTAAATATCAGGGTTTCTCTGATTTCTGTTGGTCCTGACCGGGATCAGACCATCCGGATCAGTTAATCCGCCTGATCTGATTGAATAAGCTTTTCCGGCCCGGTCCGGCAGAATTGGACCGTCCTGATTTAAATGATCAGGAACAGGTTTACCCAGCCCCGGGTTTGGTATATTAACCAGTGCATGCAGCCAAGTCAGGTAATAGAGCAACAGCCCCGCATCGTTTCTTTGCTGGGCAGACTTAAGTCCTCCCCTCCCGGCTGTCTGCTCCTGGAAGGCGGATCATCCCTGGAAAGAAAGAACCTGGCCCTTTACTGGGCCATGTCCCTGAACTGCTCCCTGGTCAATGGACCCTGTCTGGAATGCAAAACCTGCATTCAGACCGGGCAGGAAGTTTTCAGAGATCTGATTTATCTTGATCCAGAGGAAAAACTGGGGATTGATCAAATCCGGGAGCTTCGCCCGATTTTTTCCCAGAAGCCACATATCAAATGGCGGATAATCATCATTGCTGAGGCCCAGCTTTTAAATGCCGAATCAGCCAACGCTCTTTTGAAGTCCCTTGAAGAACCATGTCCTGGCAACAGTTTTGTCCTGCTCACCCCCCAGCGCCAAAGCCTTTTTCCTACCCTGGTCTCCAGGAGTTTTACTTTGAGTTTGAGTTGTCAGCCTCAGGTCCGGCTGGACCAGGAAGCTAAGGAATCCTTTTTGGCACTGATGCATTTCATTCGAACCGGGCAGGGGTTCATCAGCAGTTCTGCGGGCAAAGGCAGCTTCAGCTCTGGCCAGGCCGGCATCATCCTTTCCAGGTGCAGACAGGAAATCATTTCCGGCGCCCTTAACCAGGACCGGGATAATCCCTTTTCCCTGTTATCTGCTCCTGAACGGCACAGTATTTCCAGAATACTGCAAAGGGCTGAACAGTCCCTTAACTTCAAAGTCAGGCCGGACCTGGTAGTGGAGTGGCTGGCCGTAAACCTGTGGAAAACCATGTCGTCAGGGGAAAGATGATGTTTACTGAACAAGATATTTACCTGTTCAAGGAAGGAAGGCATTTCAATCTGTACCGTCATCTCGGAGCCCAGGTCATAACTCACGGCGGAGTCCGGGGAACATATTTCGGAGTCTGGGCTCCCAATGCCCAATCCGTGGCGGTCATGGGGGACTTCAACTACTGGAACCACAGAACCCATGAACTAAACCCCAGAAGCGACGGATCCGGAATCTGGGAAGGCTATGTGTCCAGGGCCATGCCCGGGCAGAACTATAAATTCCACATCAGATCCAGATTCAATAACTACCAGGTGGACAAGGGCGATCCCTTTGCCTTTTTCTGGGAAACATCCCCTAAAACTGCATCCAAGATCTGGAAGATGGACTACACCTGGAAGGATGATCAGTGGATGGAAAAAAGAGGGGAAATAAACCGGCTGGACAGACCCCTGGCCATCTATGAAATGCATCTTGGATCATGGAAAAGGGACCCGGGCGACCCCTCCCGCTTTTTGACCTATCTGGAACTGGCCGACACTCTTCCGGCTTATCTCAGTCAAATGGGATATACCCATGTTGAATTTCTGCCCATCTGTGAGCATCCCTTTTACGGTTCCTGGGGCTATCAGGCTCTGGGTTTTTTTGCTCCATCCAGTCGTTACGGCACACCCCAGGACTTTATGCAGCTTATTGACCGGCTGCATCAGCACGATATCGGGGTCATCCTGGACTGGGTTCCATCCCACTTTCCCACAGATGAATACGGGCTGGGCTATTTTGACGGGACCCATCTTTATGAGCATATGGACCCGCGCAAGGGATTTCATCCTGACTGGAAAAGTTTCATTTTTAATTACGGCCGGAATGAGGTGGTCAATTTTCTCATCAGCAGCGCCCTGTTCTGGCTGGACAAATACCATATCGACGGGCTCAGGCTGGATGCCGTGGCCTCCATGCTTTATCTGGATTATTCCCGGGAAGACGGGGAATGGATCCCCAATGAATTCAGCGGAAGGGAGAACCTGGAGGCAATCGAGTTTCTCAAGCTCCTGAACAGTGCTGTTTACCGGAATTTTCCCGATACCCAGACCTTTGCCGAGGAATCAACATCCTGGCCCATGGTTTCCAAGCCAACCTATGTCGGAGGCCTGGGCTTCGGGTACAAGTGGAACATGGGCTGGATGAACGATACGTTGAGCTACATGGAGAATGACCCCATCCACCGCAGATTCCACCATAACCAGATGACCTTCAGCATCTGGTACGCCTACTCGGAAAACTTTAT
Organism: Desulfonatronovibrio hydrogenovorans DSM 9292; assembly: GCF_000686525.1. Taxonomy (NCBI): domain Bacteria; kingdom Pseudomonadati; phylum Thermodesulfobacteriota; class Desulfovibrionia; order Desulfovibrionales; family Desulfonatronovibrionaceae; genus Desulfonatronovibrio; species Desulfonatronovibrio hydrogenovorans. Next base: position 80,785 of record NZ_JMKT01000008.1, on the reverse strand, counting down.
TCTGCCCCTGTCCCATGATGAAGTGGTTCACGGCAAAGGATCCCTGCTGAACAAAATGCCCGGGGACAGCTGGCAGAAATTCGCCAATCTCCGGCTGCTGCTGGGATACATGTATGCCCATCCCGGCAAAAAACTCACCTTCATGGGCACTGAATTCGGGCAATGGTCAGAATGGGATCATGACCAGAGCCTGGACTGGCACCTTCTGGACATTGAGCCCCATCAGCAGCTGATGCAATGGATGAAGAGGCTCAACCATTTTTACCGGAACAATTCCCAGTTTCATGAACTGGACTTCTCCCAGGAAGGTTTTGCCTGGATTGACTGCCATGATGCCGACAACAGTGTTTTGTCCTTTTTACGCTATAGTTCAAAAGCAAATCCAATTCTGGTCCTGGCCAACTTCACCCCGGTTCCCAGGCCAGAATACCGGCTTGGGGTTCCAGGACCCGGGCCATGGAAAGAAGTCCTGAACAGTGACTGGCTTGAGTTTGGAGGTTCTGGAGTAGCCAACAGTGATCCGCTTCCAGCTGAAAATATTTCTTTTCACGGTTACAGCCATTCCCTGTGTCTGTGCCTGCCCCCGCTGAGCATAGTCTACCTGGAGACCAGCTGATGGGCCGGTGCAGCGGTATCCTCCTGCATATATCCTCCCTGCCTTCCAGGTTCGGCATCGGTGATTTTGGGCCCGAGGCATACAATTTTATCGACTTTCTGAACAGGACCGGACAAAAAATCTGGCAAATCCTGCCCTTGAATCCTACAACACCAGGCACGGGTAATTCTCCTTATTCCAGCTACAGTGCCTTTGCCGGAAATCCCCTGTTCATCGATCCCTTATCTCTGGTGGAAACAGGAGTCATTCCTGCCGGCGATCTTGGTCAGATACCCGCCTTTCCCAGAGAAAGGGCAAACTATGACCTGGCCTGGAAGTACAAAAAAGAAGTTCTGGACAAAGCATTTTTCCGAAATATGGAGCACATTGAAAGCGACCCGGGATTCATTCTTTTCTGTCAAAACAACCAGTTCTGGCTGGATGATTTTGCTGTTTTCAGTGCTCTGAAAACACGGTTCAATGGTGCTCCCTGGTATGCGTGGCCGGAAAATGCCAGATTCAAGAACCAGGATCAGATCAGATTCATCAATAATAATTTTGAAGAACTGGTGCTCAAGAAAAAATACTGGCAGTATCTTTTCTTTTCCCAATGGGCCAGATTAAAGACCTATGCCAACAATGCCAGCATCATTATCTTCGGAGATCTACCCATATACGTCAGCCTGGACAGCTGTGACATCTGGGCCCATCCTGACCTGTTTATGCTGGATCAAGCCAACCTGCCCACCCAAGTGGCTGGAGCCCCACCTGATTATTTCAGTAAGACAGGGCAGTTATGGGGAAACCCCCTTTATGACTGGGAGGCCTGCGCTGAGCAGGACTACCATTGGTGGCGGAAAAGAATTGAGCAGAACCTGGTCATGTTCGACCTGCTCCGGTTTGATCATTTCCGGGGATTTGCCGCCTATTGGAGCATTGATGCCAAGGAAAAAACCGCAATCAACGGCCAATGGAAAACCGGTCCAGGAGCAGAATTTCTGTCCAGGATCATGGACTATTTTTCACCGGCCCAGTTTGTTGCCGAGGATCTTGGACACATCACCTCTGATGTCCTTGAGCTCAGGGACTCTTTCAATCTGCCGGGCATGAAGATCCTCCAGTTTGCCTTTGGCCCGGACATGCCTGCCAATCCATATATTCCCCATAATCATGTCCATAATTGTGTGGTCTATCCAGGGACCCATGACAACAATACCGTCAAAGGCTGGTTCATGAACGAACTGGATGACCCTGCCCTGGCCCGCCTTCAGGAGTATCTGGGCAAAGACATCACTCTGGAAAACATATCCAGGGAGATGATCCGGGCAGCCATGGCTTCACCAGCCAGATTCTGCGTCATACCCATACAGGATGTCCTGGATCTTGGACCGGAATCCCGGATGAACAGGCCCTCAACAGCCGACGGAAACTGGGAATGGCGGATGTTGCCTGATCTGATGAATCAGGATATAGAAGAATATCTGCAAAGATTTACCTACATCTACGGAAGAGCAAACAACAGCCAAGGAGAGTCCGGGTGAACGCCTTTCGAGTCATCTTTCTGACCCTTGTATTTGCCCTGTGCATGCTTTTTCTGGTTCAGAACAGCCAGGTCCTGGGAAGCAGGGCTGAAATATTCCTTGATCTGGGATGGGTCAGGCTGATTTCCCCTGAAACAGCCATTTATATCTTTGTCTTTCTGTGTCTGTTAGCAGGGATTATTTTCGGGGTCATGACCTTCAGCCCGGGAAACAGAGAGGCCAGGATTAAACTCAAAGAGTCTAAAGACAGGATCAGAAATCTGACCAGGGAGATCAAAGAAATGCAGAAAAAAGAAGACATTCAGGAAGAAGTATCCAAAGAAAACCAGGAAGAAGACATTCAAGCTGAACAGACCAGGGATGAACCTGTTTCATCAGAAATCTCCAGCCCACCTCCAAAATCCGGAAACACTGCTGGAAAGGCAGCTCTTGCCGGAGTAGTTGCGATTTTTGTTTTACTCTCAGTGTTCTATTTTTATGTGGATCAGAAAATTGCCGGATTTCAGGATGGTTTTGATCAGGCAGTCACCCAGGCAGATGATGCAAAACAAAGAATTGTCGATCTTGACCGCGAAAATGCTGAACTCAGAGAACAGCTGTCTCTTCTGGCCAGTCAGGCTGAGAAGCAGGAACAGGAACTGGCCAAACTCCATGACCTTCCTGGACAGACCATAAACTATCTGACCCTGCTGGTGCTTGGAGAGTATTCCTCAGGACTTTCACAGCTCATGGAAAGTGCCTCCACTGACCAGGATCGTCATTACCTGGAAGAAGTTATCAAGTCCATTGAAGCAGCCCGGAAGCACTTCATGGATTCCAGATAAGAGCAGTCAAAACAACTGCTGCGGATTTCAGGGAATGTCTGGGGCCCTCATTCTGATGACCATGGGGTTGGGATGAACCAGCTCAAGTTTATCAAGCACTGCTGATGCGTTTTGGTGATCTTCAAGGATGAGCAGGGAATCATACAGGAGCATTCCGGCTTTGACCCGCAGATTCTGTTCTGAATCGGAATAAAAGGCATTCTGGAGATAATGGGTTGCCTGTTTCAGATCACCAAGGTGAAAGTAGGATCTGCCAAGATAGTATTCTATTAGTCCGCAACCACCATCCTGGCAATCCAGGAAAGTCTCCCTGGCCTGGTAAAGAATATCCCTGGCCTTTCTAAAGTCCCGCTGGGCAGAGTATACCGCAGCTAGACGTTCGTGAGAGATAAGGTTCTTTTTTTCGCTTCCTGCTATTTCCAGAGATCTTTCCAGGACTTCAACGCTGGCTTCAAATCTTTTCTGACGGGAATAGAGTTCCCCCATCCTGATCAACACAGACCATAACTTATCCTGATTGTCCTGGTATTCAACGCTCATGGACCTCAGAATACTGAGTCCTCGTTCCAGGTCTCCTCCAATGTCAAGCTGAATCTGAAGAAGCCTTTCCCAGGCCAAGATTCTTTTCTCAGAATTCTGCTCTTTTTCCAGGAACAGTTCGTAACCATGCACAGCCTCATTCAGCCTGCCCGAGGCAAAGGCATGTTCAGCCTGATTAAAGTAATCGCTGCGGCCCTGCCCGTTGAAACAGGAAATCAGAGCCGGCACAATCAGAACTGCCAGGACAAAGGGGATGGACATTTTAGCTTTGATAATCTGGCCTGTGATCATGTCCTGTCCCCTTATCAGGAAATTAATCTGTCAGCTTAATGCGGAAAAAATCAATCATATCCGTGCTCTTCAGCCTCTGACCTTGACGGAGATCCCAGCTGGTTTTCCTGGATGATCATATCAAAGCAGATCACCTTCTGACCATCTTCAAGGTTGACCATTTTCACCCCCTGGGTGGATCGTCCCACCTGCCTAATGTCAGCCGCGCTGACCCGGATGATCTTATTGGCCGAAGTAAATATGATCAGTTCATCATTGTCCGACAAAAGCATGGAACCCACTACCGGACCAGTCTTGGAGGTGACCTTCATATTGATCAGGCCTTTGCCCCCTCTGGACTGAATTCTGTACATGTCCAGACTGGTCTTTTTGCCGAAACCCTTTTCGGAAATGGTAAACAGATCGGTTCTGTCCTCGCCGTTGGTAATAACCACTGAAACCACCTGGTCGGATTTTCTCAGAGAAATGCCTTTAACCCCAGAAGCTACTCTGCCCATGGATCTTATTTCATTACAGGCAAAATGAATGGCAAATCCATCCCTGGTGGACAAGACTATTCTGGCGTCCTGGGTTATGACCCTGACTCCGATGAGTTCGTCTCCCTCCCTGAGATTGACAGCAATAAGCCCTAAGGATCTAAGATTTTTATACAGCTCCACAGCAGACTTTTTGACTATTCCCCTCTTGGTGACAAACAGGAAAAAATCATCTTTGTTCATGGTCCGTTCAGAAAGGGCGGTGGCAATGTATTCATCCCCGGACAGGGGCAGAAGATTATTGATGTGCACTCCCCTGGCGGTCCTGCTGCCTTCGGGTATTTCGTATGCCTTGAGCTTATAGGCCTTGCCTTTGTTGGAAAAAAGATAGATATCCTGGTGGTTGCTGGTGGTGATCAGAGTTGAAATAAAATCCTTCTCTGAGACGTTGGCTCCGGCAATTCCCTTGCCGCCTCTTTTCTGCTGGTGATAAAATTCCAAAAGGGTTCTCTTGATGTAGCCCTTTCTGGACATGGTCAGGACCACGTCCTGATCAGGAATCATGTCCATGATATCGATGTCGTCGGGATTTTTCTCCAGAATGATGGATTTTCTCGGACTGGCATAGACTTTTTTCAGTTCAGTCAGCTCGTCCCTGATAACGGTTTTAAGAACCTGAATATTTTCCAGAATGCTTTTAAGATACTCTATCTTTTTGAGCAGCTCCCGGTATTCTTCTAAAAGCTTTTCCCGTTCCAGGTTAGTCAGCCTCTGCAGTCTCATGTCCAGAATGGCCTGGGCCTGGACAGAGCTGAGTTTAAAGGCGGAAATAAGCTTTTCCTTGGCCTGGGCAGGGGTAGTGGAAGAGCGGATCAGTCTGACCACTTCATCGATATTGTCCAGGGCTATCTGCAGGCCTTCAAGAATATGCGCTCTGTGCTCGGCCTTTTCCAGATCATACCTCGACCTCCGGATGATGACCTCTTTGCGGTGCTCCAGAAAGTGTTCAAGAACATCCTTGAGATTAAGGAGCTGGGGTCTGTTGTTGACCACAGCCATCATATTGATGCCGAAGCTTGTTTCCAGAGCGGTCAGCTTATAAAGCTTATTGATGATTACATCAGGGATTGATCCCTTTTTCAGGTCAATAACTATCCTTATGCCGGTCCGGTCGGATTCATCCCTGAGGTCTGAAATGCCCTCGATCTTCTTTTCATTGACCAGCCCGGCTATTTTCTCCACCAGGTTGGACTTGTTCAGGGCAAAGGGTATCTCGGATATTATTATGGAATCCTGGTTCTTGTTTTTGGATTCAACATCAACCCTGGACCTGATCTTGAAACTCCCTCTCCCGGTTTCATAGGCCTCCCTGATTCCCTTCATATTGTAGATATAGGCCCCGGTGGGAAGATCTGGGGCTTTAATCAGAGACATCAGATCCTGGACACTGGACTGGGGCTTATCCAAAAGGTGCAGAAGACCGTCCACCACCTCCCCCAGGTTGTGAGGCGGAATATTGGTGGCCATGCCCACTGCTATCCCTGAACTGCCGTTGATGAGAATATTTGGAACCTTGGTGGGAAGGACTTCAGGCTCATACAGAGTGTTGTCGTAGTTGGGCCTGAAGTTGACGGTCTTTTTTTCAATGTCACCAAGAAATTCACCTGCCAGCCTGGACATCCTGGCTTCAGTGTATCTCATGGCAGCTGGTGCGTCACCGTCTATTGAGCCGAAGTTTCCCTGTCCATCCACAAGGGGATCGCGCATATTAAAGTCCTGGGCCATGCGGACCAGGGCGTCATAAACGGCTGAATCACCATGAGGGTGGTATTTACCAATAACGTCACCCACCACTCTGGCCGATTTTTTGTATGGACGGTTATAGGAATTTCCCAGCTCGTGCATGGCGTAGAGTATCCGGCGGTGAACCGGCTTGAGTCCGTCACGGACATCCGGTATGGCCCGACCGATGATCACGCTCAGGGAATACTCCAGGTATGATTTCTTTATTTCTTGTTCAATGGAAATATTATTATTCACAGGCAGGTATCTCCGACGATTATTTATTTGTCTAGTTTAATCAATTTCTGCCACCGGCCGGAACCTAAATATCCAGTTCAGCCACCTCAAGGGCATTTCTCTCAATAAATTCTCTTCTTGGTTCCACCTTATCCCCCATCAGCCTGGAAAAGAGGTCGTCCGCTTCTTCTGCATCCTCGATGCGCACCTGGAGCAGAGTTCTTTTGTCAGGATCCATGGTGGTGGACCAGAGCTGTTCCGGGTTCATCTCCCCCAGACCTTTATATCTCTGGATATTGATACCCTTGTGGGCTACCTCGAACACCTTTTCCAGAAGCTCAAACACACCCTGGACAGTTGTGACTTCGTCCTTGTTATGGACCTGGTACTTGAGATCAGGTTCCTGTAATTTAAGCTCCTGATAATAATCAAAAGACTTCTTATAAATCCTGGAATTGAAAAACTCTATGCCGATTTTTACTGAATGTTCGTTTCGGTCTGTAAAGGTCAGATAATATCGCTTTTCCGCCTCGGTTTCCTCTTTTTCCATTTCCATGTTAAATCCGGCCTGTTGGACAAAGTCCACAAACCCTGAATAGTCTTCATACACGAAAGTCACTGGATGAAGCTTATTCCTGAATTTCAAAATCGAAAGGAAAAGTTCCCTGTTGATCCCCATGTTTGAAGCGTCCATGGAGTAATCCTGGATTGAGAGCATTTTTCTGATCAGATCAATCATTTCCTGACCAGAGAACTCGGTCTTATCCTGGGTTTTGATGGTTATTTCATCGGATATCCTGGACAGCAGGAAATCATTCATTTCCTGTTCATCGCTTATGTATTTTTCAAAATTGCCCTTATGGACCCGGTACAGAGGGGGCTGAGCAATATAAAGATAGCCATTGTCAATGAGCTCTTTGTACTGTCTGAAGAAAAATGTCAGCAAAAGGGTCCGGATATGTGCTCCATCCACGTCAGCGTCGGTCATTATAACTATCTTGTGATACCTTAGTTTTTCAAGGTCAATACCGTCATGGCCCACCCCTGCCCCCATGGCTGTGATCAGGGCCTTGATTTCGTTATTCTCAAGGATCTTGTCGAACCTGGTTTTTTCCACATTCAGGATCTTGCCCCGCAGGGGTAAAATGGCCTGGTACTTGGGATTCCTGCCCTGTTTTGCCGACCCTCCGGCTGAATCACCCTCAACAATGAACACTTCTGATTCCTTAGGATTTTTGCTCTGGCAGTCAGCCAGTTTTCCAGGCAGTGAGTAATCCGATAAAGCACCCTTTCTGCGGACCAGATCTTTGGCTTTTCTGGCTGCCTCCCTGGCCCTGGCAGCGTCAACCACCTTTTCCACAATCATTTTGGCGTCTTTTGGGTTCTCTCCCAGAAAGACCATCAGTCTTTCATATACAACACCTGACACGTATCCGCTGATCTCGCTGTTCCCAAGCTTGGTCTTGGTCTGTCCCTCAAATTGAGGATTAGGAACTTTAACACTAAGGATGGTTGTAAGGCCTTCCCGGACATCATCTCCGGTCAGCTTTTGCTTGAGCTTTTTGGGCAGATCCGGAGCATTCTGGATATAGTTGTTTATGGCCCTGGTCAGAGCTGATCTGAATCCGAACAGATGAGTCCCGCCCTCAACAGTCCTTATGTTGTTGGCGAATGAATACACATTTTCCTTGTATCCGGTCTTGTATTGCAGAACGAACTGGATGCTGACGTTGCTGACTTCTCCCTCGCCATAAATAATCTTATGCAGTCCGTTGTCCCTGTTCACGTTTTTGATGAATGAAATCAGTCCACCATCGTACTTGAAAACATCTTTTTTCTGACTTCTCTCGTCAAAAAACTCTATCTGGACCCCGCTGTTCAGATAAGCAAGCTCTTCAAATCTTTTGGCCAGGACTTCATAATCAAAGTTTACTTCGCTGAATATTTCCTCATCCGGCTTGAACTTGATAGTTGTTCCGCGTCCAGTAGATGGTCCCTGATCCTGAAGGGAACAGACAGGTATGCCTCTTTCAAATTTCTGAAAATACTTGTTGCCATCCCGCCTGACCGTGACTTCCAGATACTCGGCCAGGGCATTGACCACAGATACTCCGACTCCGTGCAAACCGCCTGATACCTTGTAGCTGTCGTTATCAAATTTCCCGCCGGCATGAAGGACTGTCATGACCACTTCCAGAGCCGGCCTTTTTTCTTTCTGATGGATGTCTACTGGAATCCCGCGGCCATCATCGGTAACAGTAACACTGTTGTCCAGGTGCACTGTAATCCGGATGTGTTTGCAGTACCCGGCCATGGCCTCATCTATGCTGTTGTCAATAACCTCGTAAACCAGATGATGCAGGCCTCTGACATCGGTACTCCCGATATACATGGCAGGACGTTTCCTGACTGCAGAGAGTCCTTCCAGGACCTGAATGTTTTGAGCTGTATAATCCTGATTTTGTTTTAAATTTTCCATAGGGACTATTATTCCTCTTCTTCAGTATAGTAAGTATCTTCTTCAATCTCCACAGGCATAGTCACTACAAAATAGTCTGGATCATCCAGGCCGATGACTTTGCAGGGACCTACCTGACCTGAAAAATGCAGTTCAACTTCTTTTGAGTTGAAGTGTCCCAGAATTTCCAGAAGGCTTTTCACGTTGAACACTATTTCTTCCAAATCTCCCTGAAAGCTGCAGTTCAAAACCTCGTTGGCCTCTCCTGCTTCCACGGCTGTGCTGACCATCTCCACTTCTTCCGGACTCAGCCTGAACAGTGCCGACTTATTGAGCTCAGTGCTGAAAATCAGGATCCGTTCCAGCGATTCCATCAGCTCCACTCGGTTGATCTTCAGAACCGAACTCAGGCTGTCCTTGTACTTGTCGATTATTTCATGGTAATCTGGATAGTCATCAAAGCTCAGAGGCAGGCTTATACATTCTTTCATGTCTTCAGTCCGGATAAAGAATCTTTCCGGGGAAACACTCAGTTCAACCTCCCCAAGGATGAGCCACTTTCGCAGTTCCACCAGGTACTTTTTGGGAATAAGCAGACCCTGGGCCGGAAGAATTTCGTACACACTGTCATTTCTGAAGGTGTAAAGACTCATATTGTGTCCATTGAAACCGCAGTTCTCCACCTGATCCCCACTGACCGGGACCATCTTCAGGCAGGTCATTCCGCCCATGGTATCATCGTCACTGATGCAGAAAAAACTTTTTTCAATAATCTCTTTGATGATTTCTCCGGACCATAGAACATTGTTCTCACCTGGAAAGGACTCCATTTCCGGAAACCAGGAACTGTCTGTGGTTGGTACCTTGTACCTTCTCTTTTCCTGCTGAATAATCAAAACATTCTGCTCCATATCAGCCTTGAAGATTATTTCTCCGGGCTTGAGCTTTTTAATGAGTTCATTGAATTTTTTCCCCCCCACTCCGACAATTCCGTTCTCCAGGACACTGGCTTTATAGACACCAGTAAATTCCATATTGCTGTCAGTGCTCATGATTGAGAGCGTTTCCTCTTCAGCCTTTAGCCAGACTGTTCTCAGATAGGAGGCCCCGGTTTTCTGGGATACAATGCTTGAGGCTTTCATGACACCTTCAAATATATCTTCTTTAAATACTCTTAAATACATATATATCTCCTTGTTGTTATATGGGGTGTAGCTTTGTTTCTAATTTGGATAACATATTGAAATTAGAAATGTTTTGAAATGAACTTCAATGAACCTTCCAGCATCGGGATGCTGCCTTTTTATTTCAGATTCTCTTAATGGCTTTTTTTGATCCTTTGGAACATTTCTGAGAGCAATATGTTCATATTGGGATCAACATCCTTTAATTTTTTAATTTTTTTAATACTGTATATGGCTGTGCTGTGATCTCTTCCTCCGAATCTGCTCCCGATCTTAGGATATGACCAGTTTAGAACTGATCTGCAGAAGTACATTGATATCTGCCTGGCCTGGCATATTTTTTTGCCCTTTTTAAAATCCTGGATATCTTCTGGAGAAACATTGAGTGAGGAGCAGACCTCGTTGATGATTGTATTGAAATCTATGACTGGTGTAGTCCTGTTTTCCAGGAGCATTTTGTCCAGCAAAGCTTCTGGAGTATTTCCTTCTCTATTGGCAAATGTTGTTAGTTTAAGAAGTACACCTTTAATTGATCTGATGTTATCACAATTCCTGGCTATTGTAAAAATATTATCGCTTGACAGCTTTATCTTATTTTCAGCGCAGAACTGCTTAGCATAAATAGTTCGGACTTTTAAATCCGGTTTGATTATTTTTAAAATAAGTCCTGAATTAATTCTGTTTTTAAGTTCTTCGCTAAACTTATTGTTATTAATTTTTTTACCGTTGTAGGTAAGGATGAGCTGTTTTTTATTTTCATAAAAATAGTCAATCATCCTTTGAATTAATTTTGATGTTTTATCTTCTTTTTTTAACTCATGTACATCTTCAACAATAGCTACGTCATTATCCTTAATATTTTCAAAAAAAGGAGCAGTCTTGTTTTCATTAATATGGTGATTTACTTCGAATACATCAGTAAAGTATATTCTTTTATTAAAGCTTGAATTAACAATTGACCAGGCAAGGTGGGTTTTTCCTGATGAGCTTTCACCGTAAATGATTACTGGATTGTATTTTACTTCTGTCAGGCGGGATATTTCTTTACATATTTTTAATGGTATCTGATTTTTTTTTCCGGGTATGAAATTTTTAAATGTATATTCCAGGTTATTTATGCATTTATTGCATATGGCTGATTTTTTTTCAAACTTGGCTTTGGATCCGTTGACCAGATATTTTATTTTTTTATTTACAGCCTTTTCCACCAAGCATTGCAAGTTTTCTTTGTATAACTCATAGAGATATCTGTGGGGAAAGTTCAGCTCGACATGGTCATGCTCCTGACGCAATTGAATTTGACTGATGATGTGGCTGAATTTTTTGGTTTCGATCCCCTGGTTGAGCAGGATTTCAGTTAGATCTTCCGTTCTATTGCTCATGATGATGTAAAAACCTTGAGATTGACTAGACTGGTCTAGTCTTTTAAATTCAGATTCAGTGGAATCGGATGGTCGAATAACTTGCTCATTATCGGTTAACGGAGGCCTGATGTCAAAAAAGTATGCAGTCAACAAAACCATTAATCAGATTAATGAGAGGATCAGGGCCAAGAAGGCAGTTGTGCTCAATGCCCGGGAAATGTCGAATTTAGTACGTTCCAGGGGTAAGGTCAAGGCTGCCTCAGAAGTGGATGTAGTTACAACCGGTACTTTTTCCCCCATGTGCTCTTCAGCAGCCTTGTTCAATATCGGCCAGCAGCCTCCTATGATCAAAACGCATAAATTATGGCTCAATGGTGTGCCCTGTTATTCAGGACTGGCTGCAGTTGATGCTTTGATTGGAGCCACCGAGCCTGCCGAAGACGATCCTTTGAATAAGGTCTATCCAGGTAAGTTTAAATATGGAGGAGGCCATGTCATTGAGGATCTGGTCAGGGGCAGGTCTGTCCGGTTGAAGGCCACAGCTTACCAGACCGACTGCTATCCCCGGACTTCCCTGGAAAAAGACATTACCCTGGCCGAGCTCAGAAATGCCTGGCTGTTTAACCCTAGAAACGCCTATCAGAATTATAATTGTGCTATTAATCTTACTAATAAGATAAAATACACGTACATGGGACCACTCAGAGCCAATATGGGGAATATTAACTTCGCCACTGCAGGTGAGCTAAGTCCCCTTTTCAATGATCCTTATTTCATGACCATCGGGCTTGGGACCAAAATTTTTCTGGGAGGTGGGGTAGGCTATGTCCTGGGCTCGGGAACTCAGCACAATCCATCTCCACCCAGAAATGAGAGGGGAATACCCAAGATGCCCGCAGGCACGCTCATGGTCAAGGGCGATCTCAAACAGATGAACCCAAGGTTTTTGCGGGGCATCAGTTATGCCGGATACGGATGTTCAATATCTGTTGGACTCGGCATTCCCATACCTGTTTTGAATGAGGATATTGCCTGGTATACCGGGGTGTCCGATGCGGACATTGATATGCCTGTTATTGATTATGGCCATGACTATGGGGCAGGCAAGTCCAACATTTTAAAATATCTTAAATTTTCTGAACTTAAATCAGGTGAAGTGGAACTCTTTGACAAGAAAATACCTACTGTCCCTCTGACCAGCTATTCCATGTCCCTGGAGATTGCAGACATGCTTAAAGAATGGATAGAGCAAGGCGAGTTTCTGCTTACAGAGCATCAGGAAAAAATTGAGTCAAACTGATAAATTAATCTCCATACTTAAACCTCTGCAGCCCCTGGCAATAGCTCTGTCCGGCGGGATGGACAGCAGGACCCTGGTCCTTTTTTGTCAGAAACAGGAAATTGTTCATAAATCTTTCACTGTTACAGGACCGCACGTCACTTTTACGGAAATACGCCAGGTGATCAATTTTCGGCGGATCTTCAGTTTGGATCACCTTTTTTTTTATTTTGACTACCGCCGGTTTCCCTTAATCAGCCAGAACACCCGCCAAAGATGTTATTATTGCAAAAAAAACATATTCAGCCATGCAGGACAATTTTTTTCTGCGGGCTTTAATCTCGCAGACGGAAGTAATGCCAGTGATGCTGATTCATATCGACCAGGCATGGCTGCCCTGGCTGAACTTGGTGTTGCATCACCCTTTGCTCTGGCCGGGATGGGCAAAGGAGACATTTTAGGACTTGCTGCAGACCTGGGACTAGATACAGTAAATTATTTTCCAAGGTCCTGCTTGTTGACCCGGTTTTCCTACGATACACCCCTGGATTCTGCTTTAACCATAAAACTGGGTCTGGCTGAAGACTTTCTGCTGCAGAAATGTCTGTCTGGATTCAGGCTCAGATTTCCGGATACAGGCAGGTACCTGCTGCAAGTGGCAGACAGCCAGAAGCAGGCCTTTGACTTGCTGGCTGATGATTTTCTGATTAAAATGAAAGAACTCGGGCTTTATCCTTATGATGTTCAATACAGCCCTTTTGAACTCATTACCGGTTTTTATGATCGATGATCAATGACTGGCCCATAAATTGGGATCGGTTGAAAAATTAGGAGCAGACATGCATGAAGTGAGTTTGAACCAGGTTATCACTGATTACCTGACAGGCCAGGAAATAACCCTGACCACATATGAAGATATCCGGCAGGCCCTGGCCAGGATACTGGTGGAGGAAAAAGGTTATCCGGTTTCAGCAATTGAGTCCAAATACTGCCTTGATCTGGACCTTGGCAATGAATCATACCAGGTGATTCTTGATTTTGTAATATATTACAACCAGAAGCCTTTGATTGTCCTTGGCTTTTGCCCTGGAGCGGTGTCAACCTATATTACCCAGTATGTCAGTCTTTGCAGGGTCTTTCCCCAGGGCCCTGTCCCTTATACTCTGGTCACAGACAGCAAGGATGCTGCCCTGATCAGAACCAGGGATAAAAAAGATCTGTGCAGAGGATTTCGCTGCATACCTGCCTGGGAGGATTTGGAATCATTATCTGAGGATGATGTTTACTATACTTTGCCTGAGGAAAGGCTGGAAAAGGAAAAAAGGGTTGTTTATGCCATGTTCGCCCTGAGCGACGGATGCTGTACAGCAAAGTGTCCTAAACCCACTGATTGATGGCAGGTGTTTCCAGTTCCTGGATCGACTTGATGATATCATCCTTGGTGGTGGCTACGGTTCCAATTTCTCCTACAACTATTCCTGCGGCATAATTGGCCAGAATACATGAAGCCAGAAGGTCAATTTCTGCTTCAAGGCAGATTGCCAGCACTCCGATCACCGTGTCACCTGCCCCGGTAACGTCAAACACCTTTCTGGCGCTCGTTGAAATGTGGGTTATTGACCCGTTCTTCTGAAACAGGACCATTCCATCCGGTCCCATGGTGATGAGCAGGTTTTCCAGTTCGTTTGCAGCAATGATCTTTTTTCCGGCCTTTATTATTTCCTCTTTTGAATCCAGCCTGATGCCACTTCCTTCCTGGGCCTCCTTTTTGTTGGGAGTCATGATGAATGCTTGCTTATAATTTTTGAAATTATTGTTCTTGGGATCTATTATCAGTTTTTTGTCCGAGGCAAGGTGCAGGGTTTGCGGGTTGATCACCCCTTTGCCATAATCCGAAATAACAGCATATCCTGATTTGAGTGATTTTTTGTAAGCTTCGGCCAGACCGGATATCTCGTTCTTGTCCGGCCTGGTCCTGCTTTCTGTGTCTACTCTGACTATTTGCTGGTTGTTGCCCATGACCCTGGTTTTCAGGGTGGTGTTTCTCTTAAGGGAGCTGTGCAGATTGTTCAGGATTCCTTCCCCAGAAAGCATTTCTTGAACCTGGTCACCGAACTTGTCCCTGCCAATCAGTCCGATTAGACTTGGCTTTCCTCCAACAGACTTTATGTTTCTAGCTACATTGGCTGCACCGCCCAGGCGGTAGGTTTCACTTTCAACCCGAACCACAGGTACCGGGGCTTCAGGTGAGATCCTGGATACCTCTCCCCACTGGTAGTGATCCAGGATTACATCCCCCCAGATAACCAGAGGCTGATTGTTTATCCTGTTCAGCTTTTTTTTCAGTTCTTCCTTCATAGGTCCTGATCCTGCAGCTGATTTTGAGAAAAAGCCTTGAGCACCTTATCCAGCTGGTTGTTGTCAGTGTATTTTATGACCAGCTCACCTTTTTCCATACTTCCTCTGATTTTTACTTTTACTCTGGTATCCAGCCCGGTCTGAATGATTCGCTCCACCTTTTCTGTCAGGACTTTATTTGGTGCTAGTCTCTGGTCTGCTTTGTTCTTTTCACTTCCCATCTGACGGACAAGGTTTTCTGTGGCTCGAACGGATAGATTTTTTTGGGCCACTTTGGCTGCTGCCCTCAGCATGTCCTGCTTGTCCTTGAGACCCAGCAAGGCCCTGGCGTGTCCTGCAGACAGCTGCTCATCCTGGAGCATATCCTGAATTTTTTCTGGAAGATTCATCAACCTGAGGATGTTGGCCAGCTGTGATCTGCTTTTACCGATTTTTTCGGCCAGCTCCTCCTGTTTGATGGCCAGCTCATTTTTCAGTCGATCCAGGGCCCTGGCCTGTTCCATGATGTTCAGGTCTTCGCGCTGTAAATTCTCAATTAGGGCAATGGCTAATGTTTCTGCGTCATTGTAGTCTCGAATCAGGGCTGGTATTGTTTTCAGGCCGGCATCAATACTGGCCCTCCAACGCCGCTCACCAGCAATTATCTGGTATTCTCCCTGATCATTTTTCCTGACCAGAATTGGCTGGAGAACACCTTGTTTCTTTATTGATTCGCTCAGATCCTTGAGTCCGTCATCATTGAATATAGTTCTGGGCTGGTGCGGATTCGGATGAATTTTATTGATGCTGAGATTGGTTACTTCGGATTTTTGGTCCTTTTCTTCGTAGAAGTCCGGCTTGATCAGCGCATCCAGACCTTTTCCCAGGCCTTTATTATTGATTTTCATTAATATGGATCCTTTTTATTTTTGACTTTTCCCAGCCAGTTCTTAATAATACAGATCACTTTAAGGAGGAACTATGACTACCAAACAGGTACAGCCCCTATATAATCAGGCCGGTCAGCTTCAGGGCGTGTTTATTCCGGCGGAAATTTGGTTCAAGCATGAAAACAATCTAGAAAAAATTCTTTTTCCTGAAGCAGTGTCCCAGCCAGAAATCCCTGCTGAGCCCATCAATGACTGGAAACAGTTTTTGTCTTTTTGGGATTTCAACTACCCTGTTGAAAAAGGCGTCAAGTGTGATCATTGCGGATGCTCCACTCCTGACTGGACTGCTGACGATCCCAAGAGATTTCTTCTTAAAGCAGCCAGCCTTGGCGGGATGGTCTCCTTTCTGTGCCTTGAGTGTCAATACCGGGTGACCAAGAAGCATTTTAAAGATCACGTTGTTTATGAATGCACTCCATTTACCTGCCGAGTGTAGGTAATATGTTCAGGCGTTTCCCCTGATGACTTCTCTGGCCAGGGCCAGGTAGGCATGTGATCCAGTGGACCTGATGTCATAGGTTATGACCGGCCTTCCATGGCTTGGGGCTTCGGAAAGTCTGACGTTTCTGGGAATGATGGTTTTAAGGACTTTTTTCTGAAAGTGCTTTTTAACCTCTCCTGCCACCTGATGACATAGCTTATTTCTTTTATCAAACATGGTCAGAACAACACCCATCAATTCAAGATCGCTGTTCAATCTTTTTTTCACCAGTTCATATGTCTGATAGAGGTGGGCGATACCCTCCAGAGCGTAGTATTCGCACTGCATGGGAATAAGCAGCTTTCTTGCCGCACAAAGGGCGTTGATGGTAACAATCCCAAGTGAAGGCGGGCAGTCCAGGACTACATAGTCATATCCGTCCAGGTTCTTTTTGAGCAGGTTGTACAGGAAGTACTCCCTGTTCTCTCTGCTGATAAGCTCTATCTCAGCGCCAACCAGATTCTGGGATGAAGGTATTAATTTAAGGTACTTCAGCTCTGTCTCGTGAATCAGATCAGCCAGCTTTGTCTGGCCGCACATCCCTTCGTAGAGTCCGTGGACAACTTCATTTCTTGAAAACCCCAGCCCGCTGGTGGCATTGGCCTGAGGATCACAATCAATAAGCAGGACTTTTTTTTCCATGATGGCCAGAGATGCTGCCAGATTTACAGCTGTGGTTGTCTTGCCCACCCCACCCTTCTGGTTAGCTATGGCTATGATGTTTTCCAATCTTCCCTCCTGCACTGCCAAGAAATGTTTCACGTGAAACATGAAGTGTTGGTCGTTTTTAAGGGAAAAAAGGAAAAAAGACAAGCAAGGAAGTCTGAGATGAGAAATATGGCGGCACCTTAGTGCCGCCATATTTTAATTTCGAAAGGACTTGTGGCAGAACAGCTGAGCATCATTTAGCGCATCTGCCAGAAGAATTGCAGTGCGAAAATCCTTGTTTCTGGCAGACTGCAGCAGCTGAGTGGCCAAGTGGGAAAAATCCTCTGACTCACCAATCCAGGAATCATCCGCCAGCATGGGCATTATTCTGGCCAGGCGGACAAATTCTTGAAGTGTGACAATGTCCGGTACGTTGTTGTTGTCGAGTTCTGATGTAATTTTGGCAAAAATGATTTCTAGTTCTGCTTTGAGTTGTTTGAATTCCATTTCATTACCATCCGAAAAAATGAAAACACAATCAGCAGGCCTCTAGCCGGATTCAGCTTTCCCTGTCAGCAGCCTGAGTTTCATAGGCAGGAGCAGCGGTCATAACTGATTTAAGTGAGTTAAACATGTCAATGGGTATGGGAATCACAGTGGAATTGCTGGCCTGAGAAGTCATTTGGAGCATGGTCTGAAGATATCTGAGCTGTAATGCTGCTGGATAATCTGAGATGATCTTGGCAGCATCAGCCAGCTTGGCAGCAGCCTGGTATTCACCTTCAGCAGCGATTACCTTGGCCCTTCTTTCCCTTTCTGCCTCAGCCTGTCTGGCCATGGCCCTCTGCATTTCCTGAGGTAGATCGATGTACTTGATTTCCACTGAAGTTACCTTAACACCCCAGGCATCAGTCTGGTCGTCGATAATAGATTGAATTTTGGCGTTCAGCTTGTCACGCTGAGAAAGAATTTCATCAAGTTCAGCAGCACCGCAAACGCTTCTCAACGTAGTCTGAGACAGCTGAGAAGTTGCATAATGAAAGTCTTCCACTTCAAGGATGGAACTTCTGGGCTCAACAATTCTGTAATAAACAACAGCGCTAACCTTAATGCTTACGTTATCCTGGGTAATGACCTCCTGGTGGGGAACATCAAGGGTGACGATTCTGAGCTGGGTGCGGACCATCTTATCAAGAACAGGGATCAGAATGATGAGTCCGGGACCTTTGACACTTAAAAATCTTCCCAGTCGGAAAACAACTGCCCGCTCGTACTCGTTCAAAATACGAATGGCGTTCATCAAAAAAAGGACTACTAGAATGACAATGGGAAGGGCATAAGTAAGCATGAGAACCTCCTGAAAAAAGTTACGGCTTGATATAAACAGTCATACCTTCAACTTTGTCAACGGTCACTTCCTGGCCTGGCTGCATATCATACTCCTGGTCAGTTGCTGCGTTCCAGATTTCTCCGCGAACCTTAATCTGGCCATGAGTTCCGTTCCACTCAATGATTCTGGCTGTCCGGGATACTACGCCTGCGTCATCAGACTTGGGAGCCAGCTGGGACTTGCCTATGAGAAAAGCCAGAGCAAGGAGGACAAGGGTAAGTATGGTAATTACTGGAAGTATGGTCATGGGCTGAAGCTGAAAATATGGGTAACTGGGGTCAAACAAAAAAAGCGATCCAAAGAAAAAACTAATCAGGGCGGCAAGGGTAAGCAGCCCGAATGTCGGTATGTTAATTTCTATTATAATAAAAATAAAGCCCAAAATGAGCAATAAAATTCCAGTGACAGATGTGGGCAACACTGACAGGGAATAGAGACCCAGAATAAGGCAAAAAGCTCCTACCACGCCAGGGAAAATAGCCCCTGGATTGGAAAATTCAAAAAACAAACCAGCCATGCCAGCCAGAAAGAGCAGGTAGGCTATCTGAGGGTGCAACAGCCAGGAAAGAATTTTATACTTAAGTCCAGGCTCAAAAGTAACTACCTCTATCTCAGCCGGATCGAAAAAAAACTCCTGACCGTCAACAGTCAGTCCCCGCTTGCCCATTTGAGACAGAAGGTCTTCCTGCGATCCAGCAATAAGATCGATCACCCGAAGCTGGAGTGCTTCCTCTGCATCAAGATTGGCACTTTCAAGAACAGCTGCTTCGTACCAGTCAACATTGCGACCTCTTTCCTGAGCAACTGAACGGATCAGGCTGAGCAGCTCATTAACGATTTTTTTGGAAATGGTTTCGTCAGGATCCTGTCCGGATATATCAACAGGTGATGCAGAGCCTATCGTGGTCTGGGGGCTCATGACAGCAAGATCAGCAGCTGCCACCAGAAATACTCCGGCTGAAGCAGCCCTGGCTCCTGAGGGCGCTACCCACACAGTAACTGGCACTTCTGCATTAAGCATCAGCTTGACCATATTGCGCATGGATTCTGCCAGTCCTCCCGGGGTGTCCAGCCTGATAACCAGGCTGATGTAACTGCCTTGCTCAGCCTCGGTCAGAGACTCCTGCAGCAGTTCCTCCTGAGCAGGAGTAATGGGTCCCTGGATATCAACAAAAAGAATCCTGGATCCACTGTCCACAGCAGACTGGGACTGGGCAGCTAATATAAAAAAAGAAAGCAGGATAAAAATGTAGTATTTTTTCATAACGATTCAGCTCTATTAATATGTTGTAGGCGAAACTCTTTTTAAATGGAACCAGATCAGGTTTTTCAAAATGCGATTATCAGGAAGCAGAGTATCAAGGTCCGGAAGAACAATGACCTGGAAATCTTTATAAGTTTTAGGGCCGTAAACATACTCCTGGCCTGGAAACATGGTTTGGAAAGCCTTGGGCCCGAAAATAAACACATACACAGGGCAAATGCTCTGCAGCCCCAGATTGAAAAGCTCGATATTTGAATCAAAGCAGTCTGGGTCCATGCTTGTCATGGGCCAGAAAGTGTATTTTCCAGGATCCCACCTTAAAGCTCTGATCATTTCATTTATTAATTCGGACCTGGGATTTGTAAATCCCCTGCAGATGTCCAAAGAGAGCTGATGGTACGACCAGACTGAATATGCAGGCTTGCGAAATCTGAACAGCTGAGGCGGGATCTGGATCTGGGGAGTACTCCGGACATCAGCTGCACTGGAAAAATCAGAACAGGCAGCATCTTCAATAGCAGGTCGGACCTGGTCGTTGTCCGGAGATTTCAGAGCAAGAATGCGGTGAATGCCCATCTGGTGCAGCAATAACTGCTGCAGATTTAAATCATGACGATCCAATCCACCAACCTCCAAGCTACATCGGCCTTTGGCATGTCTGGCCAGGTCTCGTTTCGGCCATGGCAATCAAGCACAGTAACCTGGTTGGTGCTGCTGCCAAAAGGCGTGGAAAAGGCCCCCACTTGATTGGCCACGATGATATCCAGATTTTTAGCACCCAGTTTTTGACGGGCATTGGCTAATAGCTCCTCAGCCTCAGCCGCAAAACCAACCAGGATCTGGCGGCCGGTTTTCTGAACAGAAAGGGAAGCCAGAACATCGGGGGTGGCCTCCATTTCCATGGTCAGGGTCTTGCGGCCCTGCTTCTTGAATTTTGGCTCTTTAGAGGGTCTGGGAGCAAAGTCTGAAACTGCAGCTGTGAATATTCCTATGGAGCTGTCTTTCCAGACAGGAGTGCATGTATCCAGCATCTGTCTGGCAGTGGTAACCTGGTGAACCCGAAAGCCAGGCAGTTCAAAAACCTGCTGCATGGGGCCGTGGATGAAATCAACCTCTGCCCCCCGGATCCAGCAGGCCAGGGCCACAGCCAGGCCCATTCTTCCAGTTGACGGGTTGCTGAAGAAACGGACCCGGTCAAAATATTCGCAGGTAGGGCCGGCTGTTACCAGGACCTTGTGTCCGGCAAGATCCTGGGCAGCCAGGGATTTGAGGATCTGATAGTATAGGACTGGGACCGGAGCCAGTTTGCCCTGTCCAGTGCTCTTGCAGGCAACTACGCCCTGGTGAGGCTGGATGATGACATGGCCCCGGGAGATCAGCCTGGTTATATTATCAACAGTAGCCTGGTTGCTCCACATGGCCGGATTCATGGCCGGACAAAAAAGAACAGGTTTATCAAAGGCCAGGATCTGGGTGCTTAAAAGGTCGTCAGCCAGGCCGCAGGATGCCTTGGCCAGGATATTAGCTGTGGCCGGAGCTATTACAAAACAATGGGCCGACATCATAGGAGCAAGGTGAGAAAAGGGATCGTAATGATCCAGATCCTGACCAGAGTGAACCGGGTCTGCGCCAAGGGCTGAAAGGCTCAAAGGCTTGATGAATTCAGAACCTGCTCTGGTCAGGGTTGCACCGAAACCAATGGACGATTTGTCCAGCAGGCGCAGGAGCTCCAGAGCCTTGTAAGCAGCTATACTACCGGTCAGTCCCAGGTGGACTCTTTTTCCTGAAAAGAGACTAAATAGCGGGTAATGATCAGGAAGCATAACTTTTGCTCTGGACTATAAATTTTTGGATATCTTGGGTGAAATCCAAATCTGAAGCTCAGAGCTGAACTGCCTTTCGGTAATCCGGACAATGCAGATCTTTTCAGGTTTATCAAAGGTAAGAATGTAGTTCCCGTACTTGATATAGCTCAGAAGTCTCCACCCCTCGTTTTGCATGCTTACCTGGAAGTAGTTGAACAGGGAGTCACTGTCCACTCTGCCGGTAAAAGTAAGCATGCCGGCCCGAATATTCTGTGACTCAAACAAAATGGAATCTCTGGGACTGATCTTCATCTCATTGGGAATGGGAATGTCGTCAAAGTCATAATATCTATGGGATACAGATTCCTCTGCCGGAGGGGGATCAAAGCGCTCTGCTGAGGGCTCAGGTCCAGAACCGCGCATATTGGCACATCCAGCCACCAGCAAGACCAAAATCAATACTGAAAATTTCCTGAACATTTTTTCCTCCTAATAATCAAGGAACAATTCCTGATCATCAGCTAGACTTTCCTGGATTTTGACCAACTCATCAAATCGAATGTCAGCACCAAGTATGCCGACAATTTCATCATCTTTTGTAAATATTGGAATGGAGGCTGTCAAACAAAGCTTTCCAGTGAAAAAGGATTTATAAAAGTCGGTTATGTGAAGTTTTCCAGTCTTGACAGGACGGTGAAACCATTCCCGATCAGACAGGTCAGCCCGCTCCGGCACCTGACGGTACTTGGACAGATCTCCAATATCGCTGACGTTCCAGGTCAACAGGCATCCATTAACGTCAGTAATGTACATGTACTGGATAAAGGGAAATTCCCTCAGAAAATCGTCCATGACCAGATCGATCCTGTCCTTGTCCATGGTTGACAGCTCAGGCTTGGCAGCCAGGTCGCGCATGATATTGGCAAGGACTTTGTGAGCCAGGATCTTGAGCTGATCAAAAGAAGAAGAAAACAGATCAGGCAGGTACCTGCGTACCAGCTTCTGCATTTCCTCATGGGAATAGTTGGTTGTCCTGCCCTTGGCGTAGGAGCGCATGATTTTGTCGTAAATCTTGCCCACAGCAGGGTGACGCTTGTCCACTTTCTGTTCATCAGAAAGGTTCAGGTTGTGATTGATCCAGTAAGCCACCCCAGCCCTGCCGGTCTTATCAGTGATAATAATGGGGATAGTTCTGTGCAGGATGTGCTTAGTGTTGAAAATATTGTAAATTTCCTCATTCTTGAGCAGGCCGTCAACGTGAATCCCGGCACTGGTGGCGTTAAAGTCCCGGCCGGCAAAGGGATAATTGGAAGGAATTTCAACATTAAGATGCTTTTCAAAATACTTGGCCAGCTCGGTTATGGCCGGAGTGTAAGCAGCGTCATCATTGCCGGTAAGGGAAATATATTCAATGATCAAAGCTTCCAGAGGAGCGTTGCCGGTTCTTTCCCCAAACCCGAAAAGGGTCGCATTAACCCCGGAACATCCGTACAGCCAGGCTGTAGTAGCATTGATAAGGGCCTTGTGAAAATCATTGTGTCCATGCCATTCAAGCCACTTGGCCGGAACCTGGGCTTCGTGGGTGAAGGTCCGGACAATCTTGGCTACGCTCCTGGGCATGGACGCACCCGGATAGGGAACACCGTATCCCATAGTATCGCAAAGCCTGATTTTGACCGGCAATCCCTTTTGCCTGGACAGGTCCATCATCTTTTGAGCCAGGGGCACACAGAACCCGTAGATATCAGCCCTGGTGATGTCCTCAAAATGGCATCTGGGAACAATGCCCCAGTCAAGGGCCGCCTCTACCAGAGCCAGATAATCTTCTGCAGCCTGCTTTCTTGTTTTGCCGAGCTTCAAAAAAATATGGTAATCAGAAACCGAGGTCAGCATCCCGGTTTCCTTTAACCCCATATCCCGGACCAGTTTGAGGTCATCCTTGTTGGCCCTGATCCATCCGGTGACTTCTGGATATTTAAAACCCTTTTCCAGGCAGGCTTCAACTGCCCTCTTGTCCTTGTCCGAGTAAAGAAAAAACTCACACTGACGGATAAGTCCGGAATGCCCGCCAAGCTTGTGCATCAGTTCGTAGGTGTCTGCTATCTGATCAGCAGTAAAAGGAGGCCTGGCCTGCTGACCATCCCGGAAGGTTGTATCAGTTATAAATATTTCTTCTGGAGGGTGAGGCAGAATGAACGAGTCATCAAAGGCCACCCTGCAAATTTTATTGTATGGATAGAGCTCCCGGATAAGCTCAGGCTTTTCCACTTCATCAATGGAATACTTCTGCTTAGCCGGGTTTCTGTGAAATAAAGAATCAAACATGAATTATCCTCCACAGGCATTTAACGTGAAATCTTGTAACGCGTCCTGAAAAACGGAGCAAGGAAATTAAAAAAAGAAGGCAGGTAAAAAAAAGCCCCGACCGAGAGGCCGGGGCTTTAAAAGGCAATGTTTTTGAGATTTAGAAGCTCCAGCCGAGTTCAGCCCTTATGTCCGCGGGCAGTGTGGCTGCCTGTGGCGGGAGATATGGTCTGGGTGCACCGGCTGATCTGCGGCTTTCTTTAACCTCGTCCAGCTGAAAGGCTCTGGGAATCTGAAAAACCTGACCAGGGTAGATCAGGTCGGGATTTCTGATCTTGTCCCGGTTGGCTTTGTAAATCAAAGGCCACATAAAAGGATCATTATAAATCTGCTGGTACTCAGCAATCCACCAGAGACATTCACCCTTGACCACGGTGTGGCTGGTGGGCAACATGGAGTAATTCCGTTCATAAATCTCTCTGGCTGTGGGCTGAGGGGCAGGGGTAGGCTCCGGAGCCGGGGTTGGAGCCGGAGCTTCAACCTTTACCTCTTCCTTAGGGGGTTCCGGTTCTGGAGTAACCGGTTTTTTGGCGCAACCAAAGCCGACCATAGCCAGCAGTAGGATTGCCAAGAGCAAGTAGCGTTTCATTCCTTCCTCCGTTGTAAAGTTGAAAAGTTAAATGCGTAATTTTATAAATTTAATTTTAGTCATGTTTCTTAAAAAAAGTCAAGTCAAACTCTTTTCCGGGCCTGGGCAGCTTCCTTGTTCCACCCCCCCTGCTCAAGGCTCTGGGCAGCAAGGGTGTACATTTTTTGGGACTGGCCAGGATAGATGGCCTGGATCAGTTCTTTGTAGGACGATTTGAAGACTTCTCTGACCAGGGACTCCTGGGCGAAAAGAAACCTGGCCAGAAGGGGGTTGTCCTGATGGGCCGGCAGAAACATGGCAAACAGGCGTCTGCAGTGGAAAAGAATAAATTTGATCCGGGATACCTCCCGCTCTATGCTTTCATTGGTCTGCTCAAGGACAGTAAACAGTTCTTTACTGATGAGCTTTTCCTCAGGCGGAAGGGCGGGCTGAGAATGCATCATCTCAAACCAGGGGCGGTAATTTTCCTGCTGATAGGCATCCTCTCTGAGCTTCATGCATTCGTGAAAAATATATCCGATGCACCAGTCCAGGTACAAGCCGACCCTGTCGGGCTGAGCTTCAGACCTGAAAAGAATGTGCGAAGTATCCTTGAGCCTCCAGAGCTGGCCCTTGTTCATCTCCTCCCCCAGGAGGTCCTTGAAGAATGTGAAACTGATCTGGCCGGTCTGCTCATACCTGGAAAATTCTGAAAACAGGTGTTGACTGACCAGGCAAAAATCGCGCAGAACATCCCGGACAAATTCGGGAAGTTTTGATTTAACCCAGGACTTGGACATGATGCTCAGAACTCAGGTTTTTTGGTTGTATTGTTGCTGAAAAAAGTGGTGCCGGCTGGTCAGGCACCATTCTCCCAGAGGCTGCCCTGTGCCTGTTAAGGCTTAGCCGGTTTATTTTTAAGTCTAATCCGGGATAAACAAGTTGTAAAGGTAGATATCAATGCCCAGAAATGTAGCATTACTATCGGTCCTGGCTTCTCTGGTAACTCTAGGTCTCAAATTCGGGGCCTTCTGGATTACCGGCTCAGTAGGTCTTCTTTCAGACGCCATGGAGACCTTTGTCAACCTGGCTGCCAGCATCGTGGCGGTCGTCGCTCTGACTATAGCATTCAAACCAGCCAACCAAAAATTTAACTATGGACACGACAAGGCCGAGTATTTTGCCGGCGGACTGGAAGGTGGTTTGATCCTGGTGGCTGCTGCCAGCATCGTGTATTCGGCAGCAGGAAGACTTTTCAGCCCGGTCCCTCTGGAGAACCTTGGCTGGGGCATTGCAATATCCCTGGTGGCAGGGCTAATCAACCTGGTGGTGGCCAGGGTGATGCTCAAGGCGGCCAGACATTTCGACTCCATAACCCTGGAAGGGGATGCCAGGCATTTGATGGCTGATGTCTGGACCTCGGCCGGGGTCATTGCAGGCATTGGGATCATAATGCTCAAGCCAGAATGGATCATTCTGGATCCCATAATAGCCATCCTTGTGGCCCTGAATATAACCCGGTCAGGGTTCAGCCTGATCAAGCGATCAATGAAGGGTCTGATGGATGTTTCTCTTCCTGATGATGAGCTGAAGGCAGTTGAAAGTGCCATCAGGGAGCATGCCGGTCCGGGAGCTGAGTATCACGGGCTCAGATCCAGAAAGTCCGGTTCCAGACGTTTCATTGATTTCCACCTGCTTCTGCCCGGTCACAAGACCATCAGCCAGGCTCATAAGGTCTGCTGTTTAATTGAAAGGGATGTTGAAAGGCAGCTGGTCAAGTCCCAGGTCACCATTCATGTTGAGCCCCTGGAGGACAGGGCTTCCTGGGATGGAGACAGGATCGGCGGGCTGGACAACCATTCCCAGGGAAAGGACCGGAAATGCTGAAGCTTGATCCAGCCCTGAATTTGACTGAGTATGTTTTTTCAGTAGGAGCACAAAGGAATCAGTCCAGCCTGGCAAACTGCTCGATCTTGTCCTTGTAGGCCACAACCCCTTGAACCAGCCCCCCGGCCATGTGCCGCAAAAAATCGTCAGACAGAAGCAGCTTCAGATCCTGTTCATTGGTCATGTATCCCATTTCCAGAAGGATGGCCGGCATTTTGGCCCCCATGAGCACGTAAAAAGGGGCTTGTCTGATGCCGTTGTCATTGACTGCCGAATACCTGGAACGGAGATGATCAATGGTCACCCCGTGGATCTTGTGGGCCAGTTCTCTGGATTCGTTGATTTTTGAGCTGAGCATCAGGTCAGTCAAAATATACTGAAGATCAGAAATTTTCTGAGTTGAGACGGCGTTTTCCCTGGCTGCAACCCTCATGGCGTCCTGGGTCTGAGCAAAGTTCAGATAATAAACTTCAAACCCCCGGACATTTCTGTTGCGATGGGCATTGGCGTGAACAGAAATAAACAGGTCAACATTTTTAGAATTGGCCATGGCGGTTCTTTCTTCCAAGGGGACAAAAACATCGGTTGTCCTGGTATAAAGGACTTTAAACCCCTTTTCTTCAAGCTTCTGGCCCAGGATTCTGGACATGCGCAGGACAATGTCTTTTTCTTTGATATTGTTGTAAACTGCGCCGGGGTCTTTGCCCCCGTGCCCTGGATCGATCATGATTGTCCGGACCTTGAGTCCAAGCTGTTCTATGAGGCTCTGGGCGGTAAGTTCCCTGCTCTTGGGGTCCAGGCTGACTTGGGGAGGACCGATACTGGTCTGGACAGGCATTCTTTTTTCCGGTGCATAGACATCCACCACAATCCGAAATGGATTTTCCAGGGCAAACACCCTGAAGTTGTCCAGCTCCTGGATGTCCAGGACCACTCTGGACTTGTCCTGGGTATATTGGGCCGACCGAATCCTTCTCAGTATCCCGTCGGCAACGTTTTCCTCTCTGGGCGAATCCCTGGAGACCAGGGTGTCGTCAAGGTCGATGAACAGACGGTGAGGAGTGCCCAGTTCCGGATCAGGCTTTAAGAGCTTGTGAAAATAATTAGTCTGGGAATTAAGATCCAGCACCACTCTGGTGTATTCATCATTGCTCCAGTGCCTGATGTTGACCAGCTCGGCTCTGCCAGCTGTTTGCGGTGGAGTTGAAGCCTGGGCCGGGGCAGGAGCCTGGTCCTGCAGCTCTTCAAGAATGGTTGCTGATTCCATGGGCTGGGGATCCTGCCTTGATTCAGGTGCGGGAACGGACGGAGAACCACCAGTTGCATTTCTGATTTTTTCAAGGTTTGCCTGGTCGAGCTCTTTGAGAGCCTCCTGAGCTTTGGGCCGCATGTCCCCCTGGGGAAAATTATATACCACCCGCAGGTATTCGATGTAGGCTTGGGCTGAATCATTAAAGTGGTGGAGATGAATTCCGGCCTTTCTGAACTGAGCGTCATCGGCCCAGGCATGGGAGGGAAAATCCCGGACGACCTGGGTGTAGTACTGTTCGGCCTTTTCAAAATCCGACCTTAAAAAGGATCTTTGGCCCAGCTCTTCATAGGTTCTTCCAAGATAAAACAGGGCCTTTGGGGCAGCCTCACCCCGGGGGCTGCTTTTGTAGGCTTTGGTGAAAGTCTCTGCTATGTCCAGCCAGTGAGACCGGAATTTGGCCCGGTCATCGTTTTTGAGCAGAGCATTAAAGGCCTGCAGCCCTTTTTGATAGTCTGATGCACTGGCCGGGGCCGGGTTGCCCACCAGGGCCAGGAACAACAAAAAGGCCATGCAGGATAATAATCTCATAATTTTTACTCTACAGTTACACTCTTGGCCAGATTTCTGGGCTGATCAACATCCTTGCCCAGATATACGGCTGTTTCATAGGCAAACAGCTGCAGGGCCGGTAAAATAAAAAAGGTGCTGGCAGGTCCTTCCTGGCCGGGTATTTTCCACTCATTATCTACCATTAATCCTGATCCCGGCTGGGTCAAGGCAATGATCCTGCCTTTCCTGGCCTGGATTTCCTTGAGGTTGGACTTGACCTTACCCAGAAGTCCGTCACAGGGGGCAATGGCAAAAGTGGGGAATTCCGGATCAATAAGGGCTATGGGACCATGCTTGAGCTCGCCTGCAGCGTAGCCTTCAGCGTGGATGTATGAGATCTCCTTTAACTTTAAAGCCCCTTCCAGGGCAAGGGGATAGAAAAGCCCCCGGCCTAAAAAAAAGAAGCTCTGGGCATTTGAGTATTCTTTGCAGATGGATGCAGCTCTGTCCCTCATATCCGGGAGCTCCAGTTCCAGAGCTTCAGGCAGAGAAAGCAGGGTGGTAATGGCGTTTTCAAGATCTTTTCCGGTCAAAAGCCTTTTCTTTTCAGCCCAGTAAAGGGCCAGGAGAAAGATCAGCACCAGCTGGCTGCACATGGCCTTGGTTGAGGCTACGCTTATCTCCGGTCCAGCCTGGGTATAGATGACATGGTCAGCCTCCCTGGCCAGACTGGAGCCCACCACATTGCACAGCCCCAGAACCGGAAATCCATGCTCCCTGACCAGGCGCAAAGCAGCCAGAGTGTCAGCGGTTTCTCCGGACTGGCTTATGGTCAGGTATACCTTGTCCTTTTCCGGGACCAGGGGTTTATATCTGAACTCAGAAGCAATTTCCACATCAACAGGTATCCCGGCCAGAGCTTCCAGCAGGTACTTTCCCCATAGCCCGGCATGGTATGAGGTGCCGCAGGCAATAATGTGCAGCCTGGATGGTATTGGGAGATCCTTTATTTCCGGCAGGGAAATGCTGTTTTTATGGCGCTGGATTCTTCCGGCCAGGCAGTCCCGGATAACCTTGGGCTGCTCAAAGATTTCCTTGAGCATAAAGTGTTTGTATCCACCTTTCCTGGCAGCCTGAACATCCCAGGAAATGGTCTGGGTCTTTTTCTCAATCGGTTCCAGGGTGCGGGCATTGAACACCGTCCATTTTTCCGGAGTCATTTCCACCAGTTCATTGTCTTCCAGGAAGACCACATCCCTGGTAAAAGGCAGGAACGCCGGAATATCTGAAGCTATGAAGTTTTCCCCGGTTCCCAGGCCGAAGATCAGCGGACTGGCCTGGCGGGCGGCCCAGACAGTTCCGGGGTGGTGCCGGGAAATCATGGCAAAGGCGTAAGAACCCTCAACTTGACTTAGTGCCCACGAGACAGCCTGGCGCAGATCTCCTTTCTGGGACAGGCCAAAAGAAATCAGACAGACCAGGACTTCGGTGTCGGTTTCAGAGCGGAATGTGCAGCCCTGGCCTGAGAGCATGTCTTTGAGTTCCTGGAAGTTTTCAATTATTCCATTATGGACCAGGGCCAGGTCTGAGTTAACGTCCAGGTGGGGATGGGCATTTTGCTCATTGGGCAGGCCGTGGGTGGCCCAGCGGGTATGGCCGATGCCCGAGGTGGCATGGATGACATGACCGGAGTCAAGCCTGGCCTCCAGGGCTTCAAGCTTGCCTGAGGCCCGGAAGAGGTGGATCCGGTTCAGGTGGACAAAGGCCAGTCCGGAAGAATCGTATCCACGGTATTCAAGACTTTTCAGACCCTGGATGATCACGGGTACAGCAGGCCTGTGGCCGGAATAGGCGATAATTCCGCACATATTGAACTCCTGGTTTTAGTTTTATTTTTCAGTCTTTTGGATTTTCTGGGCAAACCCGGGCCAGTCTGCAGCCAGGTGCTTAAGGGCCTTTCCTCTGTGGCTGCGGCTGTTTTTCTGTTCCGGGGTCATCTCAGCAGCATGCAGACCCAGTTCCGGGTCAAAAAAAATTGGATCATAGCCGAATCCCATTGTGCCCCTGGGTGACTCAGCAATCAGCCCGGGCCACTCCCCCCGGACCGAGAGGATGTGGTCATCAGGAGTTACTGCAACCATGGAACAGACAAAAGCGGCTCTACGGTTTTTTCCTGAGGTGTTCTTCATTTTTTCCAGAAGCTTGTGATTGTTCTCCTGGTCGGTAGCCTGTTCTCCGGCATATCTGGCTGAGTAAACTCCTGGATCACCACCCAGGGCCGGGACAGCAATCCCTGAATCATCTGCAATGGCAGGGAGTCCGGTCAGCCGGGCCACAGTTCTGGCCTTGATCAGGGCATTTTCCTCAAAGGTGGTCCCGGTTTCAGGGATGTCTCCGATTCCGGGAAATTCATCAAGTCCCTTGACCTGGATGTCCGGAAGAACGGATTTAAGGATCTGACTGATTTCCTGGATTTTACCTTTGTTTCTGGATGCCAGAACAATTATCTGTTTGTCTTTTAAGGTCATATCGCTGGATTAAAGTTAAAGGGTTTACAGGCTCAGGCGGAAACGTAAGTTTAAGATTCTCTGTTTTTCTCCTGATGATGAGGCTTTTCTTACAATTCAAGCAAATCAAAGGTCAAGGTCTCAAGATCGGCCAGGAGAACTTTATCTGATAAACAGGGTTTTTTCCCAGTCAGGATTCTGATGGCCTCCTGGGCCTGGATCGAGGCTGTCAGGCTGACAATGGTGGCCATGTTGCCCAGGGTTATTTCTGCCCCCTGGTCGTCCCGACCCTGCCAGAAAGCTTCTGGGGACTTTCCTTGGGGCAGGACGGTGGAGGTAAGTCCAGTGGTTCCGGCCACAAAGCCGGTGACCAGGGGTATCCGGGCAAGACTGGCCTGCCTTAGAAGGACTGGTCTGAAACTTATGCCGCCTAAGGCGTCCAACACCAGGTCGACCTGGCTTAAAAGTCCAGGCAGAGTATCTTCAGACACAAAGTCGGGAATGATTCTGGATTCGCAAAATGGGTTTATGTGGCCCAGCCTTTCATGGGCAGCCTCAGCCTTGGAATGGCCCAGACTCCTGGTTGTGCCCAGGATCTGCCGGTTGAGGTTGCTTTCCTCAAAAAGATCTCCATCGGCCAGGATGAAACTGCCGATCCCGGTCCTGGCCAGGATTTCCAGAACATATCCCCCCAGCCCGCCCAGGCCGACCATCAGGACTCTGGAACCGGCTAGCAGCGACTGCTCTTCCAGGCTCAGGACACTGTGATTTCTGAGGTATCTTTTCAGGTTTATCCGATTGTTCAGGCAGATTGACTGGGCACTGCACAGGGAAAGGTGGTGGTCTGAAGCCAGGCGGGCCAGGTCTGATCCGGAAATAAATCTGAAGGGATACTCCGGAGAGGACAGGGATTTTTCTTTTAATCTGCGGATGAAGTTGTGGTCAGGCAATGGATCAGCCGCCTCCAATGGCCGGAAAGATACCTACCCGGTCATTCTCCTGGAGCAGGACATCTCTGCCGGAGTTTTGTCCATTGACAAAAACGATCTTGACTTCATTTCCAGGGATTGCAAGCAAATCCAGGACGTCTTGAGGGGTGGCTCCGGGATTTACCTCCAAAACACCCCCTTGAGGGGAATACCTGGCCAGGGTGGCAAAGCAGGTGACTTGGATCTTCATACAAAGGGCCGCCGATGTGCTGGGATTGTTCATGGTCCTTTCCCTGACTTGGCAGGGAAAGGACCAGTCCAGATCAGATTTCTACTTTAGCCTTTTGCAGTTCGTCAACCGTGAAATCCCACTTGACCTTGTGGGGCGGCAGTTCTTCCTGGATAAAGAAGTCGGGGAGCTGGTCATGGGCCTTGGTAAAGCCTGCATCCCGGTTGAAGGAGTATTCGTCCTTAAGGATCTCAATGCCGGTTTTGCCGATGTCATCGGCTGTAAAACTGATACCGAACCTGGAGCTGATCAGCTTGGCAATGGTATCCAGGGCATCGTCGGTATCCAGCACGGCAAAGGCCACAAACAGGCAGAATCCGGTGGCATCCACAGCAGCGGTTGCGATCTGCAGGTTTTTTGAGACTTCAACATTGCCCTGCTTGCCCAGGGGATCAATATCACCTCCGACCTTGAGGATATTCTGGCAGATGGCATATCCAGCTGTATGATCAGCCCCCATGGGTGTGGTGGCGTAGGTTACCCCGACCCCTTTGGCAGCCCTGGGGTCATAGGCCGGCAGGGACTGTTTCTTGACCACCGGAACCCGGTCCACTCCAAAGGCTTCGGCTGTAAAGGCCGTGCCATTGCCGATAATGGCTCCCAGATAGTCCTTGGGATCGTAAATTCTTTTCAACAGGTCAATGGCGGCCAGACCGTCACCCCAGGGGATCACCCCGGCCTCCATGGCCATGGCCACGGTGGTCCCGGTTTCAATGGTGTCCAGTCCGAGATCGTCGCATAACCGGTCCAGGTGGGCGATATGGTCCATGTTGCTGATGAGCAGGTTGGAGCCAAAGGCCCAGACAGTTTCATATTCGAAGCCTGAAGTCAGGTATTGGCCATTTTCATCGCAATACTTCTGGGAGCACTGGATAACGCATCCGGCATGGCATCCCTCTTTGGCCACTCCCTTTCTCTGGTTTATGAGTTCAACCATTTTTTCTCCGCTGATGTCCGCAGCCTTGTCAAAGCGTCCATCCCGGAAGTTCTTGGTGGGCAGGGTGCCGGCTTCGTTAATGATGTTAATAAGGATCGAAGTCCCGTATGATGGCAGTCCCTGGCCGGTCACGGGATGGCTGACCAGGATCTCGGCCCATCTTTTGGCCGCAGCCTTAAAGGCTTCCTTGTCTGCCACCTCAGGTGCCTTGGCATCCTGGGAATCGATGACAATGGCCTTGATTTTTTTGGATCCCATGAGGGCGCCCAGGCCTCCCCGGCCTGCAGCCCGGCTGGGATTGCCTTTGGGGTCGGTGAACTGGATTGAAGAAGCCAGCCGGCTGTTTTCCCCTGCCGGTCCAATAACCATGATGCCGACCTTGCTGCCGAACTTTTCAAAAAGTTTTGTTGAGGCGTCATAGGTTCCCAGGCCGGAAATTTCGGGAACTTCAGTGAGCTGGACCCCGTTTTTGCTGATGAATATGACCTGAAAGGCCGCATCAGGGTCAGGCTTGTCTTCAAGGACCAGTCCCATTATATCCAGTCTGGCCAGTTTCTGGGAAAACGTGCCTCCGGCATTGGATTCCTTGATGGTTCCTGTCAGGGGCGACTTGCCTCCAACCGAAAGGCGGCCGGTATTGGCTGCAGTGGTTCCGGTGAGCAGTCCGGGCGCAACAATGAGCTTGTTGGCTGCACTCAAAGGATGACAGGTCGGTGGAACCTCCTTGCGGACGATGCGGGAAGTGAGTCCTCTGCCTCCCAGACCGGCATAGTCACCGGCCAGGGTATCCTCGGTAACCTTTTTGGTTCGGGTGTTGATGCGAAGAAGTCTGGCCATGGATGTCCCTCCTGATTTGATTATGTTTTTTTTAATATATATCTGCTTATGAACTCCATTAATAACTTATCAAAATATTTTCCATAATGTAAAGTGGACCAGCCCCATCTTTTTGCAGATTTTTATTGAACACTTGAAAGCCAGGCCTGAACTGCAGACCCTAAAGCATATTATTTGCATATAAATCATACCATGAAACTGCTGAATAAACTTCTGGGCAGGGCCTGTCCCCATCTGGACTGGATTCAGGTGGGTGTGACCTCCAGGTGCAATGCCAGCTGCGTTTACTGTCCGCACCACGGGCTGAAAAAGAGCTGGAAAGGCCAGGATATGCCCCTGAAAGTGTTTCAAGGCCTTTCTACTAGTTTCTCCAGCATAGGCCTGGTTTATCTGCAGGGTTGGGGCGAGCCCCTGCTGCACCCTGATTTTTTTCAGATGCTCGATCTGGTCAAAAAAAAGGGGGCCAGGGTCGGCTTGACCAGTAATGCCACTTTGCTGGATCTGGACACCATAAAAAAACTGACTGACCATGGACTGGATGTGATCTGTCTTTCTGTGGCCGGTTCTCAAGAAGAAGCCAACAACCGGATCAGGCCGGGAACCAGCCTGAAAAAAGTGATCACAGCCATTGAAAATCTGCACAAGGTCAGGATTTCCAGGGGCGGTTCAGGCCCCCAGATCCACCTGGCTTACATGCTCCTCAGGTCCGGACTGGGTGAGCTTGAAGCCATGCCCGGTTTTTTCAATTCACTTGGACTGGATGAGATTGTAGTCAGCAGCCTTACCCTGGCTTTGAGTCCTGAGATGGAAAAGGAAATGTATCTGGCCGGGAGCAAACCAGAGTTTGCAGTCTTGAAAAGTGAACTCAGGGATATGAAACGAGCAGCTGATGAACCTGAGAGGATCTTTTTTCACCTATTCAACCCCTACCTGGATGGATCCGCCTGTTCGGAAAACATTCATAAGGCCTGCTATATGAGTGTTGACGGGACCATCAGACCTTGCGTATACACCGACTTTGCCGGTCTGGCCCCCCATGGCCACTTCAAATTTCTGAACGGAAACAGACATCCTCTGGCCACCCTTGAATTCGGGAGTATCGGACAAAAGGATCTGGGCCGGATATGGACCGGCCAGGAATACCAGGAATTTCGCCAAAGGTTTGAGCAGGGCAGCCTTGTTGAACCCTGCCTGAACTGCACCAAGCGGTTCATTGACGACCTGGGTGGTCCTCAAGCAAAAAATAAATCATAAGGAGAGTTTAAGTTGTCTTTAACCCTTGATGAAAAACACGATCTGATTCTTAATCAGGAAAAGATATTTGCCTATTCCCTGGCCAAGGAAATGATCAACAAGCCAGCAGCATCAGTCTGGATGATTCTGCTGCCCATCCTGTTTGTTTATCACATGTTCAATATTCAGAAATATAAAAACAGCATCCATGATTTTGCCAATAACTATCTGAACACCAAGACCAGAGCTCTGGCCCTGGCCCTTGAACAGCAGAAGACCGGGGAGAAAAAAGAGCTTTCCCTGGAGGTTTGCTTTCCCCAGGTAGATTCAGCCAATGACAAGGAAGTCCGGGTCTGCCAGAAGCAGCTCAAGGAAATAGAAGTTCTTTTTGAACACTATGCCAAGCTGCTGGGGGGCCGGGGCAAAACCTACGAATCCCTGCTCAAAAGCGGATACAGCCGGGGCGGAGATTACCGGCTCTTTCTGAACAGGCTGGCCGAGGCTGAAAATGAGGTCAACCGCTATGTGCTGAAGCATTTCCAGACAACTGACCGGGCCAAAGAAATTACCAGGAAGATGGAGGGGATCGTGGACAGGTTCAGGGAACAGGATTTCAGAAAGTATTTTTAAACGGTTCTCACAGGTTTTGGATCGGTTCTAAACGTTCCAACACGCAAAAGCCCCGGCTGATCTAATCATCAAGCCGGGGCTTTTGCGTGTTGGGGTGTGTGGCAGGAAAATATTATTTTCTGGCCTGCTCCAGGCGGAACTGGATGCGTGAGCCAGCCTGGTAAGTTTCTTCGGACTGAGTGTAGAAGTACTGGTTGGCGTCAAGGTCGGCCTCAGTGATTATATCCATGATGGGTTTGATGACCGGCAGGGTTTTGGCCCAGGGCAGGACCACGAACATGACCATCCAGATCATGGCCATGCCCACCAGGAGTTTACCAAAGCCGGACAGGCGTTTCTTCTTTGCTTGAGTCATTCTTTTTTCCTTGAAGTTAAGTTTAGTTCCTAGCTTTATTCACGAAGAACTCCGGATGGATGAAAAAATGAAAAAGTATGGTTTTCATCCACCTGGGGTTTTTCGGAGTGAGGCTGTCAGGTTTATTTTTCTTATCTTAAATTTTAACCGGGCAGCCCCTGGTGTCAAGGGCTGCCCGGTTTGGTTTGGAGTTATTGCCTACAGGGTCTCGGTGATTCCGGGGAATACGAGGAAGAACATGATGTAGGCCATGGTCAGGGTCAGGATGAGGTTCAGGCTCTGACCGCAGACATAGAGGATGACCGGCTTGCCGCCTCTGAAGTGCTTGGCCATCTCTCTGAAGTTAGAGGTCAGACCGATGGAGGCAAAGGCCAGGATAAAGAACCATTCCCTCAAGGGACGGCTGAACCCGCGCAGTACGCCCTGATCAAGCATTACGTCGCCGCGGGGACCCATGGCTTCCAGCATGATGGAGAACAGAATGGAGGCTGCCAGGAACCCAAGCACGAACTTGGGAAAGCGGTACCAGATTTCCATTTTGCTGACCTGCTGGCCGGGTACGCAGTCCACCTTGGTGCACCAGTAAACAGCTACACCAAAGGCAATGACTCCGATCATGACGTTCTGGATCATCTTGATGGTGGCCGCAACAAACATTCCGGTTTCACCCAGAAATGCTCCAGCTGCCACAACCGCGCCTGTAGAGTCAATGGTGCCGCCGATCCAGGCTCCACCCAGTACCGGGTGCATACCAACGGCAACAATAAAGGTGGGCAGGGCGATCATCATAACGGCTGTAAAGAGCATGGACATACCAATGGCAATGGTCAGCTCTTCCTTGGTGGCCCGGCAGGCAGCTGCAGTAGCAATGGCTGCAGATACACCGCAGACGCACATATCAGCCGACACAGTAATATTCAGGGTCTTGGAAGGAATTTTGATAACCTTTTGTCCGAAGATGTAGGTCAGGATCAAAACTGTTGGAGTGACCACCCAGGCTACAAAGATACCAGGCACACCAATGGCCAGGATCTTGCCGAACAGAATTTCAGCACCCAGCAGGACCAGACCTGTTTTGATGAAGTATTCGGTCTGGGCTGCGTCCTGGATAAACTTCGGCGTACCCACTGTATTGGCAATGAGCATGCCGCCCAGGATGGCCCAGATCAATGGTCCGAATCCCCAGCTCCTGAGGGTGGAATTGCCTCCGATGACTTCAGCCACAATGGCCAGCAGGAAGACAAAGGCAAACCCTTTGATAAAGTTGGAGGTGTTGATGTTCATGAACCTGGTTCCAAAGGCAAAGAACAGCATGAAGATGATCATGATCCCAATGAGGTGAGGAATCTTGTTGTAGGCTTGGGTATTGGCTCTGGAGCGGGCGCTGCTTTCAGCGCTCCTGGCGGAACGCCATTCTGCTATGGCTGTTTCTGCCTGTTTGTTCAGATCACTGTTCTGGAAGTTGGCCTCAGCTGCAGCGGCCTGGGCTGCTTCTGCCCTGGCCAGGGCAGTGGCTGTCTTTTCCTGGGCCTCGGCATGCCTGGGCTGGGCATTGGCCCGGATCTCAGCTGCTCTGGTTTCGGTCAGAATCAGGGCTTCCATGGGATTGGAGGCCCACCTGCCCGGAGTTCCCAGCCATTTGGCAATGGTCCGGCCATGGGGTTCGCTCCTGGCCCGCAACCCGGACATGGTATCGTTGGCCTTGTGCCACTCAATGGTTTCAAAGGCAGTGCCGGTTCTGGCCTCTTCAGCCTGCATAATGGCCTGGGCCTGGGATATCTTCTGATCCATTTCCGCCGGGGGCCTGGGCAGGAAGATGAGCATACCCACAATGAGGATGATGAAGCCCAGCCAGATGGCCCACCAATCTTCTTTTTTGTAGAGTTCGGACCATTCCCATCCAGCCCGGTCTACTACGTATTCAGGTTGTTTCTGCGTGTTTTCAGCCATGACTACTCCTTTTACATGATTTTCGGTTAAAAATTGGATCAGGTTGTTCCGGGAGACGACCCAACAGGACATGAATAACTCATTTGATTGTTTAGGTCTTTTGCCGGAACAAGCTGATTGAGATTAATGAACGTGAAAAAAATAGCAAAAAACGAACCATTTTTTCAGGGCGGCTGGCTTAAAAATATTTCTATATAAATCAGGATGGTATGTTATATTGTCAGATCCCAGGGTAAAAAAATCATTTTGAGCGCAAACTTTTGTTTGCACTGGTGCAAACATTCTATTACACCGAGTCCGGTCTGGTCGTCCGGCTCAGAGCCGGACAGGAAAAGCTCAGCTGACAGAGACGCTTTCAGTCTCCAGCCATTATTATATCCGGAGATAATCATGAATAAAAATAAATCCCTAAGCCCGTATAATGAAGGCCAGGGGCCTCACTTTCCCGGCCTGTCCCTGAGTCTCAGGTCCAAATTCCTGATAGGCACGGCCATTATTCTGATCGTTGTCTGCTTTATCAGCGCGTTTATTATCTACTACCGGGAGAAAAGCCTGCTGGAGGAATCGGCCTATGCCAAGACCGAGCTGGTCATGGCAGCGGTTGAAGCCAGCAGGATGTATGTCCGGGATGAGCTCCGGCCAAGGATGATGGAAAATTTCGGCCAGGATTTTTTCATGCTTGAGGCCATGTCGACCTCTTATGTGGGCCGGGCAGTCATGGACAAATTAAAGGTCAACCTGCCTGAGTACAGCTATCGCCGGGTTTCCATTAATGCCAGAAACCCTGATTCCGAGGCTGATGAGATGGAAAGGGGCATGATCAAGTATTTCAGGGACAGCGCCCAGGATCATAACTGGCAGGGTCTTGTGGATATGGAGGGTGAGGCCCAGTACATGCGGTTCAGACCGGTCTATTTTGACGAGTCCTGCATGTCCTGCCACGGGGAACCGGCTGATGCTCCTCAAAAGCTCATCACTTTATACGGGGACGAACGGGGCTTCGGCCATTACCCTGGTGAGCTGGCCGGATTGATTGCCGTGGGCATTCCAGTCCAGAGCGCCCTTTCGGCCATTCAGGAGAAAGCTACGTCTGTTTTTCTGGTGGTCTTTTTCGGGGTGTCAGTATTTTATCTCCTTTTGACCTTTTTTTTCAACTGGATAGTGGTCAACAATCTGCGGGGAGTGCTGGGGCTTTTCCAGGAACAGGTGGAGGAAAAGAGTCTGCCTGAGATCTTTGGACAGTCCAGGTCGGCTGATGAACTGGAGACCCTGTCCACTGCGGCCCAGACCATGGCCACCCACCTCAAGCAGACCAGGGAGGAACTCAAGCGTCATGCCCAGGACCTGGAGGTGAAGGTTGCCGAAAGAACCAAGGCCCTGAGCCATTCAAAAAAGCTTCTCAATGAGAAAGTCCTGGCCCGAAACCAGGAGCTCAAGGCCCTGAATTTCATTGCCGAGCTGACTACCCAGGCCCGGGGACTGGCCGATATCTGGCCCCAGGCCCTGAGCCGGACTCTGTCTCTTATCCCGGCCAACGGAGTTGGAATCTATCTGCTCAATGAAAGGTCAGGATCTCTTGAACTCAAATACCAGCAGAACGCCCAGGACCTGCCCTCTGGTGTAGACTGTCTGAAGCAGGCAACCGGACTGGTCCGGAAGGATTTTCAGACATCCATGTGTCAGGCCATGGGTGGGGACATGAACGGCTTCAGTTCCGCTGACTTCGGCCATTGTCTGAATGTTCCCCTGTACTGCCGGGGCAAGGTCCTGGGGGTGATGAGTTTCATCTGGGTGGATTTTTCCGAGATATCTTCGGAACAAAAAGAGCTTCTCCTTTCCATCGGCAGGCAGATCGGAATCGCCATTGAAAGTCTGAACGGCCTGCAGAAGCTCATCCAGAGCAAGGAGCTTCTGCAGTCGGTGTTTGACGGGATAACTGATCTGGTTGTCCTGCTGGACAAGGATTTCCGGATCAAGATGGTCAACAAAGGCTACCTGCAGAAGTTTCGGGTTGCTCCTGAAGACGTTATTGACATCCCCTGCTACGAGGCCCATTCCGGGCTCAGGAAACCCTGCCCCCACTGCACTCTGAAAGAGGTTGTCCAGTCCGGCAGGCCTGTTGTCAGCGAGTCTGTCTGCGGAACAGGAGAGATTTATCTGGTGCATTTCTATCCCATTCTTAACGAACAGGGGGAGCTGGAAAGCATTATCAGGTATGCCAGGGATATAACCGACCAGAAAAAGGTGGAGCAGAGGATCCAGCAGACCGAGAAGATGGTGGCCATGGGTCAGCTGGCTGCAGGAGTGGCCCATGAAATAAACAATCCCCTGGGCATCATCCTTTGTTACTCTGAACTGCTGAAAAGGCAGCTGGCTGATTTTCCCCAGGGACTAAAGGACCTGCATGTCATTGAAAAGCAGACCCTCAACTGCAAGCGGATAGTCACCGACCTGCTCCACTTTTCCCGGGGGCAGGAGAGCGCCAAAGAGTATCAGTCCCTGAACCGGACCATTGAAGAGGTAACCCAGATTTTCAAACACCAGCTCAAGAAACAGAAGATAGGTCTTGATCTCAGCCTGGACAGGGAAATGCCTGACGTATTTTTCAATGAAAACAAGATGAAACAGGTTTTTGTGAACCTGATCATGAACGCCTGCCAGGCCATGGGCAAGAGCGGCGAGATCCGGATAAAATCGCAGTATATTGAAGAAGGTAATACAGTTGAAGTGACTTTCTGGGACAGTGGCCAGGGCATGGATCAGGAAGTCAGACACAAGATATTTGATCCTTTTTTCAGTACCAAGAAGACCGGAGAAAGCACGGGACTGGGCCTGTCGGTAAGCTACGGGATCATCCAGGACCATGGCGGTGATATCCAGGTTAGGAGCGAGCAGGGCCTATGGACTGAATTCAAGATCAAGCTGCCGGTATCTGGCAGCCCCAAACAAGGTTAATGAGGTATAAGGTTATGCAGGAACTGAACATGCTCATCGTGGATGATGAAAAGGACATGCTTGACGGGCTGAAAAGAATACTGCCCTATGAGCTGGATCAAACCGAGATCAAGGTCTCGTCCAACCCCATCAAGGCTTTGGAGCTGATCAGGCAGAATCAGTTCGACCTGATTCTGATGGACGTGCGCATGCCTGAAATGGACGGCATCGAGCTCCTTGAAAAGGTCAAGCAGGTGGATCCGGATGCAACCATAGTCATGATGACCGCCTACGGCAGCATTGAAACAGCTGTTCAGGCCATAAAAATGGGGGCCTACGATTTCATAACCAAGCCCTTTGATATCCCGGATCTGGTCAGACATATCAAAAAGGGCCTGGAAAGGAGCTCCCTGATCCGGGAGAACATGGACCTCAGAAAGAAAATATCCGAGAAATCGGTATTTGAGGACTTTGTGGGGCAGACCCCACCCATGAAAAGGCTGTACGAAACCATCCAATCTCTGGCCCATACCGATTATTCTGTTCTGATCCGAGGAGAGTCAGGCACAGGAAAGGAACTGGTGGCCAGGGCCATCCATTCCCTTAGCAGCAGAAGCGACAGACCTCTGGTTACGGTCAATTGCCCGGCCATACCTGAACACCTTCTGGAAAGCGAGCTTTTCGGACATAAAAAAGGCTCGTTTACCGG
Source organism: Desulfonatronovibrio hydrogenovorans DSM 9292 (assembly GCF_000686525.1). NCBI lineage: Bacteria > Pseudomonadati > Thermodesulfobacteriota > Desulfovibrionia > Desulfovibrionales > Desulfonatronovibrionaceae > Desulfonatronovibrio > Desulfonatronovibrio hydrogenovorans. Next base: position 39,409 of record NZ_JMKT01000008.1, on the reverse strand, counting down.
AGCCCTTAAGGACCACAAGGGGCTTTTCGTGGAGGCCAGCGGGTCAAGCCTGCTTTTGGATGAAATAGCCGATATCCCGGTGACCATTCAGACCAAGCTCCTGAGAGCCCTGCAGGAGCAGGAGATAAGACCGCTGGGCAGCAGCAGAAACCTCCGGGTGGATGCCAGAATTCTTTCCACAACTAATCAGGATCTCGAGGAAAAGATAAAAGACAAGAGCTTCCGGGAGGACCTGTTTTACCGGCTGAATGTGGTCAGTGTTTCCACCCCCCCTCTGCGGGAGATCATGGAAGACATTCCCCTTCTGGTCCATCATTTCAACAGAAAAGTTGCAGAAGAGCTTGGTTCGGAACCAAGAAAAATTTCCACCCCTGTTCTGGACTCCCTGATGCGCCGGGAATGGCCCGGCAATGTCCGGGAGCTGCAGAATTTTGTCCGAAGGATGGTGGTCTTTTCTGCCGGGGACCAGGTGGATATGGCAACCCTGCAGGCAGTGGACAACCAGAATCATTCCCGGTCATCCAGCAATGGACTGTCTGGTCTGGATGGGGCTGAACTCTATGCTGAAGCCAAGTCCAGGGTAGTCAACCAGTTTACTGAGAACTATGTCCGGGAAATTTTGTCCAAGACTTCAGGGAATATTTCCCACGCAGCCAAGCTGGCCGGAATGAGCAGGGTTGCCCTGCAGAAAATATTGCGCCGGCTGGAAATTGATTCCAACGGATTCAGAGAAAGGGTTTGAGGTCGGCCTGAAAAGGGCTGAAAAAAAGTTTCCCGGCCATCCTGGTCAGACCAGGATGTCAATAATATTCCCTGCCAGCCGGTCATAGGTCCTGACCACCTGGGCATTGGCCTGAAAAGCCTGTTCATCAGCAATCATCCGGACGATTTCCCTGGCCGGCTCTGTATTGCTTGCTTCGGCCACGATTTCCTGCTGCTCCATCCTTTCCTGATCATTCTCCACCAATTCCTGCTTCTGGATGGCCGGCCCAGGAGTCTGGTCCTCAAATACGCCTGCAGGTTCGACCCCTTTTCCGTCAGGTCCGGTTTCCAGGTGCAGTTCCCTGGCTTTGAACCCGTCTGTATTCAGATTGGCCAGGTTGTGAGCAGTCAGATTGTGGGACTGGGCAAAGGTTTTCATGGCCCCTGCACTGAATATGGGTTGCATCGTCCGCCTCCCTGCCGGTTTTTTTGCTTCAAGCCAGGCATGGCTTTTTGGGTAAAGATTTGCTACTTACTGTAATCATAAACTGCAGGTATGGCAAGAAAGCCTGACTCCAGCGGTACATCTTTTTTGTGCGCCGGCCTGCAATGCAATCCATCAAGCAGAGGTCCAGGGATTTATGGCTGATGATCTGCTGACCATCAAGGAAATCGCCCGCAGGATAAACCTGCCTGAAAGCAATGTCCGTTATTACCGGGACAAGTTTCAAAGCTATCTTCCTTCAGTGGGATCGGGCCGGAGAAAAAGGTTTCTGCCGGCAGCAATGGACGTCTTTGAGAAAATTGCCCAGGGACTTGAGCAGGGTCTTTCATCGGAGCAGATTCAGGCTGTGCTGGAGGAGAAATTTACCCGGCAGCCTGCAGGCGTGTACAGGCAGGAACAGTTCATATCCGGCCCGGTGCCGGATATATACAGCGAACCAGAGCCTTCTTTTCCCGGTGCGATCATCTCCAGTCAGGCCATGGCCCTGGAAAAAATGGCCCAAGCCATCAAACTTGAGCGGGGCTTCAGGCAGGAGCTGGGCCAGATGCAAAAAGGCTGCGCCAGGATGAAGAAGGCCCTGGTTCTGCTGTGGAAGGAGCAGAAGCGGCTGGGGTACAAGCAGCCAGGAGAATTGAATCTTGAAGCAGAACTGGACCAGATCAAAAAAAGACAGGCAGACCTGGAAATTCGTCTGGAAAAGGAGCTGGGAGAGCTGAAAAAAGAATTGAAAAAGTGTCAGTTCTGGACCAAGCGGGCTGTTCTGCAGACCGCCGGAGAAAAGCTGGGCCTTGGCAAAGACCTGGAATCCTGATCAGGACCCGGCCATGGCTCCTGGCTGATCAGAACTTATCCCCACCACAGCGATTTTATGCCTGTCAGCCAGTCGGATGGCTTCTGTCCGGTCAAAGAAAAGGCTGTTCCCGGATTCATAGGCCAGACATGAAGCACCGGCCCGAATCATGGTTTCAATGGTTCCCAGACCCAGGGCTGGAAGGTCGATGCGGTTGTCCTGACCGGGTTTAAAGGTCTTGATTACCGTAAATCCCTCCCTGGCCAGTTCCCCTCCCCTGAGAATGGTTGCATCGGTTCCCTCTATGGCCTCCACTGCCACCACCACCCTTTCCTTGACCACCAGACACTGGCCGATGTCCATGGACCCGATTTTTTTGATCAATGGCCAGCCAAAAATTATGTCCTGATTTTCGCCCTGGGAAGGTTTTCTGCGGGTCAGGACACCCGAAGGTGAGACCAGGTCCGGCACGAAGTTCAAAGCAGAAACTATTTTTAGATTTTCTTTTTCCAGCTCCCTGGCCACGGCTGAAAGAAGAGAGTTGTCGTTGCGGCTGCCAAGATTCAGCAGGAGCTTAATGGCCCTGAGGTCCGGCCGGATGTCAAAGGCCCCGGGCTTGTTGATGGGACCGGCAAAAACGACCTCTGTGACCTTTTGGCCTGCCAGGAACTTGATCATTTTTCCGAGCTGGCCCAGTTTGATGCGGATTGACTGGTCAGCTGCCTGGTCAACAGCTGGGGAAGTTTCTTTATCAAAACCCACTGCAGCAACTGTATAGCCCTGCTGCTGAGCACCTTTTAGCACCAGAAGAGGAAACTGGCCTCCCCCGGCAATAAGACCCAGGGTCTTAGTCTCCATCATCCTTCCTGGACTTGTCTCTGGATACGATCCCCCTGGAGCTGGACTTCAGAAAATCCACCAGCTTCTGCACTGTCCTAAACTGTCCAAAATCTTGAAGAACCTGTTCAATGGCCTGGTCCCTGGACAGGCCCGAGCCCCAGATCAAATGAAAGGTCTTTTTCACGGCTGAGGTTTCATGGCGGTCAAACCCGGCCCTGCGCATACCGATGAGGTTGGGACCGTAGATTTTGGCCCGTTCCCCAGCCACCAGCATGTAGGGAGGCACGTCCTGGGCCACTCCGCTTTTCCCCCCGATAAAAGCGTATTCTCCGATGCGCACGAACTGATGTACAGCACACAACCCTCCCACCACAGATCTTTGACCGAGATGAACATGTCCGGCCAGGGTGGCGCTGTTGGCCATGATCACATTGTCTTCCAGGATGCAGTCGTGGGCCACATGGGTGTAGGCCATTAAAAAGCAGTTGGAGCCGATTCGGGTCACTCCTCTGCCGTCGGGTGTTCCCCGGTTCAGGGTAGCGTATTCCCGGACCTTATTGTTGTCTCCCAGTCTGAGCCAGGTTTCCTGACCCTGGTATTTAATGTCCTGGGGTGCTTCCCCAATGCAGGCATATGAATAAATATGGTTGTTCCGGCCCAGGGAAGTGAATTTTTTGACCTGGGCAAAGGCGTCCACCCTGGTTCCGTCCCCAAGCTGGGTGCTGGCTTCAATAATGGTGTACGGGCCGATGATCACGTCTACACCAAGTTCAGACGTGGGATCAACAATTGCGGTTGGATGAATCTCTGTAGCCACTACTGATCTTCCCTGTCTACGATGGCTGCCGAGAGTATGCCCTGGGCCACCACTTTGTTGTCCACTGAAGCCCTGCCCTGCATCTTCCAGAGATTCAGCTTGTGCCGTTCATATTCAATTTCCAGGATCATGGTGTCCCCGGGAAAAACCGGCCTGCGAAAACGGACCTTGTCCAGGCCGGCAAAGAGAAAGATCTTGCCGTCCATTTTTTCCTGGACGCTTTTGACCACCAGTATTCCGCCGGTCTGGGCCATGGACTCCAGGATCAGAACCCCGGGCATGACCGGATACATGGGAAAGTGTCCCTGAAAATGAGGTTCATTCAGGGTGATGTTTTTAACAGCCTTGATGTATTTGAAGGGTTCGAATTCCAGAACCCGGTCCACCAGCAGAAAAGGATACCTGTGGGGAAGCAGGTCCAGAATGTCCCTGCTGACTATTTCACCCTGGATCGGAGGTTTCACCGGTCTTCTCCTTGATCAAGTCTTTCTTGGATTGTTTTAAGTTGGTTTTCTATCTTTTTGACCCGTTTGAACATCTGGGGCAGCCTGGGCATGAGGACGGCGTTTTTCAGAAATGATCCATGGTCCATGGCAGGGATGCCGCCGCAGTCGGTATCCGCTGGAATGGACTTGCCTACCCCGGACTTGGCTGCGATGCGCACATTGTCTCCAATTTCCAGGTGCCCGGCCACGCCAACCTGTCCGCCCAGGATGACGTTTCTGCCCAGTTTTGAGCTGCCGGAGATCCCCACCTGGGAGACAATGACACTGTTTTCTCCAATGCAGACATTGTGAGCCACCTGGACCAGGTTGTCGATTTTGGTTCCTCTGCCGACCACAGTTTTGCCCAGGGTGGCCCGGTCAATGGTAGTGCAGGCCCCTATTTCAACATCATCCTCGATGACAGCCACACCCACCTGAGGGATCTTTTCCCTGACCTGACCGTTCTGGACAAAGCCGAAACCGTCTGAGCCAATAACTGCCCCGGAATGGATGATGACCCGGTTTCCAATGACTGTGTCGGACATGATGCTGACGTTGGGGTAAATGATGCAGTCCTGGCCGATGACCGCCCTTTCTCCGACATGGACAAAGGGAAATACCCTGGTGTTTTTGCCCACCACTGCCCCGGGACCGATAAAGGCCATGGGGTGGATGATGGCCGATGGATCAATAAAGGCAGATTCATGGATATAGGCCTGGCTGGAACAGTCCTGTTCCAGTCCCTGGGGCCGGTCAAACATTTTTACAGTCCGGGCAAAGTCCAGGTATGGATTGGGGCTGATGAGAGCGGTCCGGACTTTTAAGGCGTGTTCTTTTTCCAGGATCACTGCCCCTGCCTGGGATTTTTCCAGAAGATGGACATATTTTGGATTGGCCAGAAAAGAAATCTGATCCGGTCCAGCCTGGTCCAGGGTACTGACCCCCTGGACCAGGAAGTCTTGTCCAGTGAATTCCAGACCCAGCTTTTGGGCCAGCTCTGAAAGCAGCATGTAGCTCCCCTTTATCCCGCCCTGGGGCGGTAATGATTCAGTAGTGAAAATCCTGTTACCTGCCGGGATTAATTTTTAGCTGCCCAGGCCTTGTTCAGTTCTTCAATTATGGTCTCTGTGATGTTCAGGGCGTCGGAAGCATAGATGATCCCGCTGGACTGGGCGTCAAAAATAATGGTGTAGCCCTCTTTTTCCCCATAGTCATTGATGACGTCAAAAAGCACGTCAATGATAGGATCAGACAGTTCCTGCTCTTCCTGCTGCATCCTGGCCTGATAGGCCTGAAACATTTCCTGAAATTCCCTGACCTTGGCCCTGAGTTCGGATTCAAGATCCTGCTGGGCGTCCTGACTGAGGACCAGGCTTTGCTGCTGCATTTCCTGACGCAGCCTTTCCAGGTCAGCCCTTTCCCGGTCAAGTTCCGCCCGCATGTCTTCGAATCTCTGGGTAAGGGTGCCCAGGGCGGCCCTGCCCGGCTCTGAAGTTTCCAGAACCCTCTGGACTTCCACGTAGGCCATTTTGTCTTCAGCCCAGGCTGGGCCGGAAAACAGGATAAAGGCCATGAAAAAGATTCCGATTTTTCTCATTTTATTCTCCCTGATAGGTTGTTGATCAATTTATTGAGTCTGGCCTGGGACCGGGTTTTCAAGGCCCCAGCTTATGCCTGGTTGGAAGCTGGAGCTTTGGGAAAGCTGGCCGGTTAATCTTAGGCGCCCGGAATTAGTCTAAGCATCCTAAAAAATCTGTCCAACACTGAACTCCACTCTGCTATGCCTTTTCCCATCCAGCCGGTCAAGTCCGTAGCCGTATTCCACCCTGATGGGACCCAGGGGGGAATACCATCTTATACCGGTTCCCACACTTTTATACAGGTCAAAGTCAACCCGTTCCCCAACATCCCAGACCTCACCGGCGTCAAAAAAGACCAGCCCCATGAGGCCGATATCCTCATTCAATGGGAAAATGAGTTCAAAGTTGGTGAAAAAATGCTTATCCCCGCCCTTGACCTCGTTATCCTCATACCTGGGTGCAATTTTCCTGGCTGAGTAGCCGCGAACGCTGTTTATTCCACCCAGGGCAAACAATTCATAATTGGGTATTTTTTCACTGGTATTCTTCATGATGTAACCGGCCTGACCGCGCCAGTGAAAAACTGTCCGCCAGAACAGGGGGCGGTAGTAATCAGATTTGTAGATGTATTTTACAAAGTTGTCATCTCCGCCGATGATTCCCCCGGCATGCTCCACAGACAAGGTGTTTATGGTTCCCCTGGAGGGATTCATTCTCCTGTCAGTGGTATCCCTGGACGCAGCCACATAAACCGAGCTGGCCCAGCGGTCACCCTTCAGCTCGCGGATATCCCGGTGTACATTTCTGGAAAGGTTGTCAATGGTGGACTTGTCCAGGCGGTAGTGCCAGTAAAGATTGGTGTATTCACCCAGAGGGTAGGAAAACCTGACTCTGCCGCCCCTGGTTTTCTTGTCATAGGTGAAGTATTCGTCGTCGATCCAGTACAGGTCACCACCCAGGCCCAGGTTGGAATCCCGGAAATAGGGGTTCCAGAAACTCAGGTCATAACTGGTGGTTCTTCGACCGAATGATCCGCTGAAGCCCAGGCTGTAGCCTTTTCCAAAGAGGTTGCGCTGCTGGATCATGCCTGTGAAAAATACCCGGTCATATGAAGAGTAGCCAGCCCCGGCTGAAAGGATTCCAGTGGGCTGCTCAGCCACCCGGACCACCAGGTCCAGCTCTTCATCGGATTCTGTGGGTACAGGTTCAATCTCAACGGTTTCAAAGTAGTCAAGCCGGTTCAGGCGTTCGTTGGACCTGCGCAGGGCTGTGCCGCTGAACAGGTCGCCGTCGGATAGCCTCATCTCCCTTCGAATAACATTGTCCCTGGTCTTGTCGTTGCCTTCGATGCGGACCCTGCGGATATAGATTTTGTCACTCTTGTCCAGGATGTAGGTCACATTGACCACCCGATTTTCCGTGTCCACATCCATATCCACGTCTGCTTCAGCAAAGGCGTAGCCAAAGTCAGTGTAGAAATCAGCCAGGTTCTGGATGTCGCCATGCATGGCTGACCGGTCAAAATACTTTCCTTCTCTGCCCAGATCGTCCACCCTGGTTACTTCCAGCAGCTCTTCCACGCTGACCAAAAGGTCGCCGCGGAAGTCCACTGTCCCGGCTTTGTACCTGGGTCCTTCTTCCACGTGAAAAACAAGATAGATCCCGTCCTCCTCATAGTTGACCACAGGCTGGCCCACCCGGGCGTCAATGAAACCCTGGTTGGCGTAGTGGGCTTCAATGGCTGCAGCGTCCCGGTCCAAAAGCTCTTCCCTGAGGATGCCCCGGCCGGTGAGCCAGGAAAACATGCCCCTTCTTTTCAGGGCCATTTCTTTGCGCAGCTGCCTTTGACTGATGCTTTCCGCCCCCTGGATCTCGATCCCCCGGACAAAGAGTCGGTTGCCCTCTTCAATGCGGACATTTAAGTTGGCAGTGCGGTCATCTATGGAAGTGACATTGTAATCCACAGTGGCGTTGTAATAGCCCTTGCCCCGGTACAGTTCCCTGATCCGGCCCAGGTCCTCGCTGATGATCCTTGGGTTGACAACGGTTCCGGTCCTGGTGGTCAGGGCTTCCCGGATGTCTTTTTCCTTGACCTTGTCTGCTCCCTGGATGTTGATGTTCTGAATCAGCGGCTTTTCATCCACGATGATGGTCACTTCCTTGCCCTGGGGAGTATCACTTACTTCCAGGTGGACGTCGTCGAAGTAGCCCAGATCAAAAATCCTTCTTAGTTCCTGGTTAAGCATTTCCGGCTCAAAGATGTCCCCTTCCTGCATCCCCAGGCGGAGCAGAACCACGTCGGGATCCAGGATGTTGATTCCCTGGATGTTGATGCTGGCGATGCGGTCCTCCTGCAGGAGTTCATTGTATATTCTCTGGGCCAGTTCTTCCACTGCAGGCAGGATATTGATGACCCCTTCCTTGACTATGTAAAAGGGAACGGTTTCTTTTTCACCGAATCCGTCCACCAGTCGGACGTCTAGGCTTATGTATTCCTCCACCTGGCTGAAGCTTCCGTAGACAGCATATCTGCTGTCCAGCATCAGGGCCAGTCTTCTGGAGGTTGATACATCAAGATATTCGATCTCTTCTCTGGTGATGACATTTTTGACCCTTTCCAGGTCGTTTACTTCCAGCCCTTTGTCCCGGAGGGAGTTGATGAGCATGGTGGGCAGTCCGGTATCAAGGTAGGCCAGGTCTTCCGGGGCGTTGATCTCAAAGGGCAAAACAGCGGTTTTCTGGGCGGAAATGGCCGGACTGGCAAAGGAAACCGCCCAAAGCCCCCACACCAGGAAGAAAAAAAATAAAGACGGCAAGAGCCTAGTTGTTGACAACATATAGTTTTCCCGATTTCAGTTCATAGTTTAGGTTCATGAATGAAGCCAGTTCAAGATTGTGGGTGACCACCACCAGGGTCATTGCCATTTCCCGGTTCAGTCTGAGCAATAGTTCTCCTATCTCCCTGCCCCTGTCCACGTCAAGGTTGCCGGTGGGTTCGTCAGCCAGAAGCACCCTGGGTCCGGAAAGAATGGCCCTGGCAATAGCCACTCTCTGGGATTCTCCGCCGGACAGAGTGGTCACGGCCTGACCGGCCTTGTCAGCCAGCCCCACCTGCTCCAGAGCAATCAGGGCTTTTTCCTGGGCTTTTTTCCTGTCAAGCCCGGAAAGGATGGCCGGCAGGGACACATTTTCCACAGTGCTGAATTCAGGCAGGAGATGGTGAAACTGGAATATGAAACCGATCCTGGTCCTTCGAAGCAGGGCCTTATCCTCTGGAGAAATGGATGTCAGTTCGGCATCCCCCAGAAATATCCTGCCGGAAGTGGGGGTGTCCAGAGTGCCCAGGATGTGCAGAAGTGTACTTTTGCCCGACCCGGAAGCCCCTCTGATGGCAATGGACTGTCCAGGTTCTATGGTCAGGTCGATATCCTTAAGCACATGCACCGGTTCAGAAGTTCCGGCAAAGGTTTTGGAAATTTTTTCCAGTTTGTACAGATTGTTATTCATATCGCAGTGCATCGGCTGGATTCAGGTTCGAAGCCTTTCTGGCCGGATAAATGGTGGCCATGAAACAGAGGAGCATGGCGGCCAGACCGATTAAAACCAGATCTCCGGTCTGGTGAAGAACCGGCAGATGATCCAGATAGTAGACATCAGCCGGAAGGCGGATGAACTGGTATTTTTTCAGTAAGTGACTTATTCCCAGACCAAATGCAAATCCCAGGGCAGTGCCTACGGTCCCGATCATCATCCCTAAGATGATGAATATCCTGCGGATGGTGGCCCTGGTGGCCCCCATGGACATCATCACTGCAATATCCCGGGTCTTTTCCATGACCAGCATGACCAGGGCGGTGATGATGCTGAAGGAACCCACCAGCACGATCATGGCCAGAATCACTCCCATGGCGATTTTTTCCAGTTTCAGGGCTGCAAACAGGTTCTGATTCATTTCCATCCAATGGCGTACATAAAACGGATATCCGCCCAGAAATTCTCCAACCCGTCCGGCTGCCACGTGGGCCTGGTCAGCATCAAAAACCCGCAGCTCCAGCCCGGTGACCAGATCTTCTCTGAAGCCCAGAATGGACTGGGCTGCAGATATGGAGGTATATCCAAAGGAGCTGTCGTATTCATACATTCCAGTCCTGAATATTCCCCGGACCTCAAAAGTGCTGACCGTGGGGGTGAATCCAGCTGAAGACCTGCCCCCGGAAGGAGAAAGGATGTTCACGGTGTCCCCCCGGCCCACCCCTACTCCTGTGGCCAGTTCCCGGCCAATGATGATCCCGGGAAAATCCCTTTCCTCTTCCAGATCCTGGACCCGTCCGGATATCATCTCCCGGTCCAGGGACAGGACATTGGAGGCCTGCTGAGGGTCAATGCCCCTCAGGACCACGCCCTTGACCCCACCGGGTGAACTTAGCATGACTTCAGTATAGATAAAGGGGGCGACTCCCCTGACACCAGGGATCTCTTCCAGCTCGCCGGCCAGGTGGAAATAATCAGGGATTCCTCCGGTATAGCTGCCCACCAGCACGTGGGCATTAATACCCAGGATCTTGTCCCTCAGGTTTTGGCTGAATCCGTTCATCACTCCCAGGACAATGATCAGTGAGGCCACACCCAGGGCTACCCCCAGTATGGATACAAGGGAAATGACTGAAATAAAGGCCTGTTCTCTTTTGGCCCTTAGATAGCGCAGGGCGATGAAAAACTCAAAAGTCATCAACCGGTTGACACCTCCGGCCGGAGAAGGGGAAAGAGGATCACCTCCCGGATGGATGGTGAATCAGTAAAGAGCATGACCAGCCGGTCAATACCGATGCCTTCGCCACCAGCCGGAGGCATTCCGTACTCCAGGGCCCGGACATAATCCTCATCCATGAAATGGGCTTCGTCGTCTCCAGCTTCCTTTTCCAGAACCTGGTCCTCAAACCGTTCCCTCTGATCCATGGGGTCATTGAGTTCGGAAAAGGCATTGGCCATTTCCCGGCCCGTGATGAACAGTTCAAAGCGGTCAGTGATGGAGGGGTCTTGTTCGTTTTTTCTGGACAAAGGCGATATGTCCGTGGGGTAGTGGTATATAAAATGGGGCTGGACCAGCTTTGGCTCCACCAGGATGTCGAAAAGCTTGGCCTGGATTTTGCCAAGTTTTTCCCCGGTCTGGACGCTTTCGCCAAGATTTTTGACCAGGCGGGTGGCCTTTTCCGGGTCCTGGAAGTCTTCCCTGGCCAGTCCGCCGATCTTTTCCAGGGACTCGTGGAATGACAACTTGGTCCAGGGGGGGGTCAGGTCAATGGTGTTCTCCTGATAAATGATTCTGGTCTGGCCGAACATATGCATGGCCAGGGAAGAGAACATCTCCTCGGTAAAAGCCATGAGTTCCTGGAAATCCACATAGGCCCAGTAAAATTCAAGCATGGTGAATTCAGGATTGTGCCGGGTGGAGATCCCTTCATTGCGAAAATTGCGGTTTATTTCATAGACTTTTTCAAAACCGCCCACCAGGAGTCTTTTCAGGTACAGCTCAGGCGCGATACGCAGGTAAAGTTTCATATCCAGGGCGTTATGGTGGGTGTGAAAGGGCCGGGCTGTTGCTCCGCCGGGTATGGCCTGCATCATGGGGGTCTCCACCTCCATGAATCCCTTTTGATCCAGGAATTCCCTTATGAACCGGACTATCCTGGTTCTGGCCGAAAAAATTCTTTTGGCATCCGGATTGACCAGCAGGTCCACATATCTCTGGCGATACCTGGTTTCAACGTCCTTCAGGCCGTGATACTTTTCCGGCAGGGGACGAAAGGACTTGGACAGAAGCATGATGTGGTCAGCCTTGATGGTCAGCTCGCCGGTCCTGGTTCTGAACAGGCCTCCCTTGACGCCTACGATGTCGCCAATGTCGAATTTCTTGAATATCTGGTAATGTTCCTGGCCCAAAACATCGCGTTGAACAAAGACCTGGATTCTTTCGGTATGGTCCTGGATATGGATGAAGGTGACCTTGCCGAAAGAGCGCAGGGCCATGATCCGTCCGGCTACACTGTACTCCCCTGGATCCTTTTCAAGGTCTTCTGCACTTGCGTCCCCCCTGGCAGAGATGACTGAAAAGATATCAGTGTCCTTGCGAAAGGTGTTAGGGAAAAGAGGGACCTGGTTGTCGGCCAGGAACTTGGCTTTTTGTCTGCGATGCTGAATAACCTGGCTTTCGCTTTGATCGTTCTGGTTTTGTTTGTTCAACTTGAAATCCTTAAATAAGGTCTGGTTCTTTTTCCGCCCGGAAGATTCATGATGCCGTAAAGTTTGGGCAGGAGGGTTGTGAAAACCTCCCAAGGGCCGTGCTCAGGATGAGACTGTCCAGACAGGAAACTGACTAGATATTGAAATTTAGTCAAGACGTCAAGAAAAGGGCGGCTTACCGGGGTTGTTCGAGGGTATTTTGGGGGTTGTGCCAAGTGAATATCAAAAACAGGCGTCTGTTTGACGCAGTACGGGCTTCAGAGGCTGATGGTTATTCAAATTACAAGCATTTGTTGTTGACCGGGCAAAGTGTGACTGTTGATCATGGATATTAGTACTATATTGTTGAAGATGTATTGCTGAAAAAAGACAATAATAACCATTGATTTGGGATTGCCGTCACAAAGTGATACATATCATTTGCAAGAGTATTGAGCGTCGGATGACCGATTCTTGACATTACTCTGTTTTATGATAAACAGATACAATCGAGATTAGGAGAAGATGTATCATCCACTTAACAAGCAGGATTATTAATGGAAAAAATTGTACTCAAGAATGTATGCAAGATCTTTGGTGACAGCCCGAAAAAGGCCCTGGCCATGCTCAAGGACGGCCAGTCCAAGGATCAGATCCAGGCCAAGACAGGGGCTGTGGTTGGAGTCAATAATGCCTCCTTTGACGTCAAGGAAGGTGAAATAGTCGTTGTCATGGGCCTGTCCGGAAGCGGAAAGTCCACCCTGGTGCGCTGCATAAACAGGCTTTTTGAGCCTACTTCAGGCGAGATTCTGGTGGATGGCCAGGATGTGCGCAAGCTGAGCAAAGACCAGCTTCGTCAGTTCAGACGGGAGAAGTTTGGAATGGTTTTTCAGAATTTCGCCCTGTTTCCCCATCGAACAGTAATTCATAATGTGGAATTCGGCCTGGAAATCCAGGGAGCTGAGCAGGGCTTGCGCCGGGAAAAAGCAGAACAGGCTCTGGAACTGGTAGGTCTCAAAGGCTGGGGAGAAAAGTTTCCATCTGAGCTTTCCGGGGGGATGCAGCAGCGGGTTGGTCTAGCCAGGGCCCTGGCTCTGGATCCGGACATCCTGCTCATGGATGAGGCATTCAGCGCCCTGGACCCCCTTATCAGGAGGGATATGCAGGATGAGCTCATCAGCCTGCAGCAGACCATGCGCAAGACCATTGTCTTTATCAGCCACGATCTGGATGAGGCCCTGAAGCTGGGTGACCGGATTGTGCTCATGAAGGACGGGGCCGTGGTCCAGATCGGAACGCCTGAAGACATCCTCATGAACCCTTCCAATGAATATGTAGCCAAATTTGTTGAAGAAGTGGACATCACCAAGGTCCTGACTGCAGAAACCATCATGAAAAAATCCCAGGACGTGGCCTATCTGACTGCCGACGGTCCCAGGACGGCCATGCGCAAGATGAAGAACAACGCCATTGCATCCCTTTTTGTTCTGGACAAGGACAACAGCCTGCAGGGGATTGTCTTTGCCAATGAAGTGGCCAAGCTCATTGAAAAGGGTGAAAAAAATCTGGACTCAGTAATCCACCGGGATATTTCAACGGTCAGCCCGGACACCTCAGCCTCGGACCTTTTCGCGGTCATGCAGGATATTTCTTATCCTGTGGCTGTGGTGGATGAAAACAACAAATTGAAAGGCATCATCGTCAAAGGTATTCTGATGGCGGCCATTGCCGAGCGGGGAGGAAACATATGAATCTCGAACTTCCAAGAATACCCCTGGGAGACGGCATAGAAGCGGTCCTGGATTTTCTGGTCACTCATCTGGCCTTTGCCACCAAGGCTTTTTCTGCTGTTGCTGATCAGGGCATCAGGGTCATGGAAACCGCCATGATGGGAGTGCATCCGGTACTGATGATCGTGATCATGACCGGTATTGTGTTTTATCTGACCAGACAGCGGGGGGTGACGGTGTTCACCTTTCTGGGTCTTGGACTTATCTGGAATCTGGGACTGTGGTCGGCAACGGTCAGCACCCTGTCCCTGGTCCTGGTGGCCACCCTCATTGCCATTTCCATTGGAATCCCCATCGGGATATTCTGTGCCTTGAATAATTATGCATATAAGGTGGTCCGGCCTATTCTGGACTTCATGCAGACTTTGCCGGCTTTTGTTTACCTTATTCCGGCCATTCCGTTTTTCGGGCTGGGCAGGGTGGCGGCCATTTTCGCCACAGTGATTTTTTCCATGCCCCCGGCCATCAGATTTACCACCCTGGGCATCAAGCAGGTTCCCAGAGAACTGGTGGAATGCGCTGACGCCTTTGGGGCGGACCGCTGGCAGAAGCTCTTCAAGATCCAGCTCCCCCTGGCCAAGACCACCATCATGGGCGGGGTGAACCAGACCATCATGCTGGCTCTGTCCATGGTTGTAATTGCAGCCATGATCGGGGCGCGCGGGCTTGGAGGCGAGGTCTGGCGGGCCATTCAGAGGCTTCAGCCCGGAGCCGGATTTGAGGCCGGCATAGGTATTGTTATTGTGGCCATTGTCTTGGACCGTGTTTTGCAAAAACTGGCCAAGCAATAGGATTAATTGTAAAAAACAGGAGGATTGTTATGTTTAAGAAAGGATTGCTGGTATTTTCCATGCTGGCGTTACTTGTAGGTTTTTCACCGGCCAAGGCCGAGGCCAGAGGTAATATCACCCTGACTTATGTTGAGTGGGACTGCGCTGTGGCCAGCACTTATGTTGTACAGGCTGTTCTGCAGGAAGAACTGGGATACAATGTCGAGGTTCTGCCTGTGGGTGCGGCTGCCATGTGGCAGGCTGTGGCAACCGGGGATGCAGACGGGATGGTGACTGCCTGGCTGCCGGTGACCCATGCCGGGTACTTTGAACAGCTGGAAGGCAGGTTTGAGAATCTCGGTCCCCTGGCCCATGGTGCCAAGATCGGCCTGGTGGTCCCTGACTACGTCACCATCAGCTCCATTGAGGAGATGAATGCCAATGCTGACAAGTTCAGGGGCAGGATTGTGGGCATTGATCCCGGAGCAGGCATCATGTCCAGGACCGAGGAAGCCATTGTGGATTACGGGCTGAACAATATCGAACTGGTGGAAGGCAGCGGTGCCACCATGGCTGCTGCTCTGCAGGACGCCATCCAGAATGAGGAGTGGGTGGCTGTGACCGGCTGGTCCCCTCACTGGAAGTTCGGCCGCTGGAGCCTGAAATACCTGGATGATCCCAAGGGCGTCTACGGTGAAGAAGAACATATCGCCACCATCGTCCGCCAGGGCTTAAGTGACGATATGCCCGAAGTATACAGCTTCCTGGATAATTTCTACTGGACCCAGGAGCAGATGGCCACAGTTATGGTCATGAACCAGGAGAGGGGTGCTGATCCTTATGAAAGCGCCAAGACCTTCATCAGCGACAACCCTGAACTGGTCAACCAGTGGCTTGGCAGATAGCAGGTCAGGCAGGTCAATAAAAAGTATTGACTTCCAGATCAAACTAACATAAACATCTGCACTTCCGCTCGGTATTCACAGCCTTGCGGAAGATTACTCAAGATGTTCCCCGGTAGCTCAATCGGCAGAGCGGGTGGCTGTTAACCACTAGGTTGGCGGTTCGAGTCCGTCCCGGGGAGCCAGAAATCACAGCCCCCAAAGAGATTTGGGGGCTTTTTACTTTACCAGGATATATTTTGTCAGAAGCTGATCTCTGAGGGAGGTTAGTGGCTGTTAATCACGCCCCTGGCGTGATTGGCGGCTTGTCGCGCCCTGGCGTGATTCGAGTCCGTCCCGGGGAGCCAGAAATCACAGCCCCCAGAGAAATCTGGGGGCTTTTTTGTTTGTATGGCGTTTACCGTATATATTTTGCAAAGCAGGTCAACAGGACGTTATTATTGCGGCCAGACAGAAGACCTAACCAGGCGTATTGCCCAGCACAATTCCGGTGAACAAAACCTGACTCTGACCACCAAACGTCACAAGGGTCCTTGGGATCTGGTCTGGAGTACTTTGGTTTCCAGCCGGTCCGAGGCCATTCAGATCGAGCGCAAGATCAAAAAACGGGGCATAGGCAGGTTTTTGGAAGGTGGTGGCTGTTAATCACGCCCCTGGCGTGATTGGCGGCTTGTCACGCCCTGGCGTGATTCGAGTCCGTCCCGGGGAGCCAGAAATCACAGCCCCCAGAGAGATCTGGGGGCTTTTTTTTGCCCTGTCCTGCCTGCCAGAGAACAAAGCATTAAACCATTCACACCATCAGGCCGGGCTAGAGCTTAAGACATTTCCCTTCCCCTTTTTCAAAAACGCTGCATTTTCTTTTTTCTGGCCTGCCTTAAGCCCTGGGTCCTGCCCAGTCCGGGTCTGGATATTCTTTTCTTTAAGCCAACAGCCTGTTCAAATTGTTTGCACGGTTCAGCCGAATGGATCAAAGCTGGGTCAGGCCACCTTTGGATGTTGTTAAAGTGTGCATATTGCTTCTTAAGGGTATTTCTGTAATGGTTGTTAAAAGTGCTCTGAATTGAGCCTTCCCTGGTCAGGCATATTCAGGGCCAGGAATTATTGTGATGTTTTTTGATCATTTTTTCAGCCGGAGAACCTGATGAGCATCAGCAGCCGTTTATCTCTGATGATCGGGGTCATTTTTGTCCTGGCCGGACTGGTGATGATCCTGTTTGTCAACTGGCAGATGAAGAAACACGCCTTGAGCGAAGCCAGGGACAAGGCCGCCATCATCCTGAACAGCAGGCTGGCAGTCCACTCCTATTTCACAGATCAGCTCAAGCCGTTCCTGTTTGAGTCTTCCGCCAGGGATGGTGACCCTGACCGATTTGAACCGGTCTGGATGTCCTCGACTTTTGCAGTCAGGGAAATGGACCTATACTACAAAGATCTGAGCGATGCCCGGCTCTACTACAAAGAAGCAGCCATCAATGCCAGGCATCCGGATAATGAGGCTGATGCACTTGAAAAGCAGTTCATCAGGGACCTGAATCAGGACCCGGGACTGCAGTTCACCTCCATGATCCGGTACTTTGATGACCAGCCCTATTTCACGGTTCTGCGCCGGGGAGAGGTCATGGAAGAGTCGTGCCTGTCCTGTCACAGTCTGCCTGAATATGCGCCCAGGGAACTGGTGGAGATCTATGGCCCTTCCAGGAGCTTTAACAGATTTCCGGGAGAAGTGGTCTCAGCTTCTTCCATACGCATTCCCCTGGGTGATGCCTACAGTACCGCTAATCAGCTTTCCTGGCTGCTGGCTGCAGTCATGGGAATCATCCTGACTGGACTTTATTTTTCAATAACTGTTCTGAGCAGGCGCAGCCTGTTCAGACCCCTGGCTGCAATCAGGGCCAAGGCCTGGAATATTGCTCAGGATCCTGGCTGTCTGGGACAAAGGATTGATCTTCCCATAGGCCGGGAACTGGCAGAAATGGTCAAGGCCTTTAACACCATGTCTGACAGGCTTCTGGCCGAACGCAGGGAGCTGGAGGCAAGGGTTCTTGACCGGACCAGAGAACTGAGCAGGATGAACAGTGAGCTTCAAAAGGAAATGGTCCAGCGGACCAAGGCTGAAAAAAGCTATAAGTCCCTTTTTAACGAAATGCTGGACGGCTTTGCCCTGCACGAGATAATCTGCGATGAACAGGGCCGGCCCGTGGACTACCGTTTTCTGGATGTGAATCCCGCTTTTGAGAGGTTGACCAGACTCAAGGCCGGAGATGTTGTGGGCAGGACAGTCCTGGAGGTTCTGCCAGGCACGGAAGCTGACTGGATCGACCGCTACGGCCGGGTTGCGCTGACCGGCAAGGGCATGTCCTTTGAGAACTTTTCCGGTGAACTGGATTGCTATTTTGAGGTCACTGCGTTTTGTCCGTCTCCAGGCAGGTTTGCATGCATTTTTTCCGACATCACGGTCAGAAAAGAAGCTGAAGACAAAATACTGCAGGCCAAAAAAGAGGCTGAAGCAGCCAACCGGGCCAAGTCCGAGTTTCTGGCCAATATGAGTCACGAGATCAGGACACCCTTGAATGGAATCATGGGGATGATGCAGCTGCTCAGGTCCACTTCTCTGGATCAGGAACAAGATGAGTTTGTTTCCCTGGCAGTGGAATCCGTAGACAGGCTGACCAGGCTGTTGTCTGATATCCTGGATATTTCCAAGGTGGAGGCAGGCAAGCTGGAGATTTTGGAGCAGGATTTCAACCTCCACGACCTGGTCAGATCGGTTCCTGAGCTGTTTCATGTGGTCTGCAGGGAAAAAGGCATTGCAATCCGCCACCATATGGACCGGAATCTGCCGGAAATAATCAGGGGTGACGAGGCCAGGATCAGGCAGATTCTGTTCAACCTGGTGGGCAATGCGGTCAAGTTTACGGATCAGGGTGGAGTTTCCCTGGAGGTCCAGATGGTGGATCGGACTGAGAACCACAGGCTGATGGTCAGGTTCAATATCCGGGACACAGGGATTGGCATCCCTGAGCATGAGCAGGACCGGATTTTCAGCTCTTTTTTCCAGGTGGAGGGTTCGCTGTCCCGCAGGCATCAGGGGGTGGGCCTGGGCCTGGCCATTGTCCAGCGCCTGGTGGACCTGATGCAAGGGGACATCTCCCTGGAGAGTGAACCGGGAAAGGGAACCCTGATCAGGGTCATGATCCCGGTACGTCCTGCCATGTCCTGCCTGCCGGAGCAGATCCAGGCCAAAAATGATCCGGTTCTGGATCCGGGGAGCCGGATCCTTGTGGCTGAAGACGATCCGGTCAACCGATTCATGATCAGGACCCTCCTGGAAAAAGCCGGACATGCAGTCCAGGTGGTGGAAAACGGTTTTCAGGCCTTGAAAGCCATGGAAGAAGGGGACTTTGATCTGATCCTCATGGACGTTAATATGCCGGAAATGGATGGTTTGGAAGCCACCAGAATCATCAGGGAATCTTCCTTTCCAGGAAATAAAAAGAATGTGCCCATCATCGCCCTGACTGCTCACGCCATGGTGGGGGACAGAGAAAGGTTTCTGCAGGCCGGAATGGATGACTACCTTTCCAAGCCTCTGAAAATGGAAGATCTTATCCGGACGCTGGCCAGACACAGGTCAAAACAGGGATGATACCTTCATGAAACCCAGGTCTGTCCGCCAGCCTAAATACCCGGTGGAGGGAAAATAATGGATTTAGCCGGCAGTCTCGGCGGTCTGGTACAGAATGCGGCCCTGCTTCTGGCGGCGGCTCTGTTGTTTGACTTCTTTGCCCTGAGCTGGCGTCCGGGCCGGACCATACTGCATAAAGTGATGGTAGGACTGGCCCTTGGCGGGATCTGCATCCTGCTCATGGCTTCGGCCTGGCCCATGCTGCCCGGAGTGGTCTTTGACACCCGCTCCATCCTGATCAGTATCAGCGGTCTTTTTTTCGGGACCATTCCAACCTTGATCACCATGTTCATGGCAGCGGTTTTCCGGGTTTTTCAGGGGGGAGAAGGGGTGGTCACAGGACTCCTGGTGATCCTGAGTTCGGGAGGGGTCGGCCTGGCCTGGCGCTACAGGCAAAAGACTTCCCTGGAAAGACTTTCCTGGGCCGGACTGTACTTGTTCGGCCTGGTGGTTCATGTCCTGATGCTGGTCCTGATGCTGACCCTGCCCAGAGAGATCGCTGGACCGGTCCTGTCCGGCATAGCCCTGCCAGTGCTGCTTATTTATCCTCCTGCAACCGCCTTTCTGGGAACCCTGATGGCCAGGAGGCTTTCCAGAGAAAGGGACAGGGAAGCTCTCAAGGAGTCGGAAGAGAAATACCGGGTTTACGTGGAAAACGCACCCCTGGGCATATTCATTACTGATGGATCAGGCAATTATATTGATGTTAATCCTGCTGCCTGTCAGATGACCGGATATGCCAGGGATGAGCTTCTGAGCATGAGTATCCATGATCTTTCCTCGCCCACCAGACCCGGTCAGGCTTCAGCCATCCTGGGCTCGCTCAAGGATAAAGGGACCAGGGAGATGGAAACCATTATCCGGACAAAGGATGGCAGGGATATCCAGGTGGCCTTGAAAGCAGTGGCCATTCGCGGAGACCGTTTCATGGGACTGTGCCGGGACATTACCTGGCAGAAGCAGGCCCAGGCCTACCGGGATCTGACCAGCCGGGTGCTGGAACTGTTGAACCAGCCTTCCAGCCTGGAAGATTCACTGCAAAAGATCATTGCTGCAGTCAAGGAAATCACAGGATGTGATGCAGCAGGTATCCGCCTTCAGCAGGGTGAGGACTATCCCTATCTGGTTCACCTGGGTTTTTCCCGGGAATTTTTGCAAAAAGAAAACTCCCTGTTGACCAGGGATGGATCCGGAGACATCTGTCGCAACCCGGACGGATCCCCGGATCTTGAGTGTACTTGCGGCCTGGTTATCGGCGGACAGAAGGTCTCTTCCAATCCCATGCTCACCTCCAGGGGAACCTGCTGGACCAATGACTCTTTTGCAGTGCTCAACCTGCCTGAAACAGAAGATCCCAGATCAAGGCCCAGAAACCAGTGCGTCCATTTTGGGTACGGATCAGTGGCTCTGGTGCCCATCCGCAGAAAAACCGAAGTGGTCGGAATTCTCCAGGTCAACCACCATAAAACAGGCCAGTTCAGCAGCGAAGCCATTTACGCCCTGGAGGACATTGCCGGCCGGATTGGAGAGGCCATGCTCCGCAAGCAGACCGAGGCTGCTGTGCGGGAAAGAGAGGCCAGGTTCAAGACCCTGGCGGAAAAATGTCCAATCTCCATAATGCTCTTTGACCCTCAGGGCCGGGTGAGTTTTGTCAATGAATGGCATCTGGAGAAGTTGTCCAAAGGATGTCTGGACAAGTCTTTTTTTCTGGGCCGGTCCATTGATCAGCTGCCCGGCCTGGTCAGGGCGGGTATTGCCGGAGAGGTCATGAAGATCCTGGAGGGAGAAAGCTATGACCGGAGTGAAGTCTATATACCTGAGTTTGCCTGCGGTGGTTCCGGCTGGATCAGCATCCGGGGAGTGCCTGTCATTCAGAATGGCACGGTAGCCGGGGGGATTTTGATCCGGGAAGACATCACCCAGAGCAAGATGAACCAGGAGTCCCTGGTCAGGGCCAAGGAGGAAGCTGAAGCAGCCAACCTGGCCAAGTCCGAGTTTCTGGCCAATATGAGCCATGAGATCAGGACGCCCCTGAACGGGATCATGGGCATGCTGCAGCTGCTCAGGGACTCCAGCCTGGATTTGGAACAGGAGCAGTACGCCTTGTTGGCTGTCCAGTCCGCATCCAGGCTGAACAGACTTTTGTCGGATATTCTGGATATCTCCAGGGTGGAAGCCGGGATGATGGAACTGGTGGAAGCTCATTTCAGGATCAGGGATGTCCTGGATTCCATGACGGACCTGTTTAAAGTCGCGGCCAGGGAAAAAGGCCTTGAGCTTGATTTTCAGATTGACCCTCTGGTTCCGGAGGAAGTCCTGGGAGACGAGACCAGGATCCGCCAGATTCTCTTCAACCTGGTGGGCAACGCAATCAAGTTCACGGATCAGGGCAGAGTCGAGCTGATGATCCAGGCCCTGTCCCCGGCCAGAGGCCGGGATCTGCGACTCATGTTCAGCATCAAAGACACAGGCCCGGGCATTCCCGAACACATGGTGGACAGGCTGTTTTCGCCCTTTGTCCAGGCAGACGGTTCCCATACCAGACGCTACCAGGGAGCAGGACTGGGCCTGGCCATAGTCAGACGGCTGGTCAGGCTGATGCAGGGCAATATGTGCCTGGAGAGCAGCCCGGGCCAGGGAAGTACTTTTCATGTTGTCCTGGGGTTTGACAGACCCGCTGGCAGACAGGAAATGGATTTAGGTTTGGAAACAAAAACCATTAAGGCTGGTTCAAAGTTTGATATCCTCCTGGCTGAGGACGACCCGGCCAACCAGGCAGCCCTTAAAATATTCCTGGAAAAGGCCGGTCACCGGGTCAGTCTGGCCCGGACCGGAGTGGAAGTGCTAAAGTCTTTGCAGGAAAAGGACTTTGATCTGATCCTGATGGATGTACAAATGCCGGTCATGGACGGGGTGGAAGCCACCAGAAGGATCAGGGAACAAAACCCTTCTGGTAAAGCCCGGGTGCCCATTGTGGCCCTGACAGCTCATGTCATGGCCGGAGACAGGGAGAGATTTCTGGAGGCAGGCATGGACGAATATCTGGCCAAACCTGTTTTGTTCCGGGACCTGGAAAGAATTGTCAGTCGGCTGGGGGGTAAACTTGCTGACGCATCAGGGGTTGTTGCAAGTTGAACTAAAACGGGTTTATATGGTCTGGCTATGAAAAAAATCATATTTCAACTGATGGTCCATGTTTTTTTGGTCGGGCTTCTGGGATCCTGGGTTCTGGCCGGTGACAAGCCCAGGCCCGGAGGCACCATGATCATTGCCAGGAGTGCGGATTCTACTTATCTGGATCCGGCCAGGTTCCTGGACAATGAGTCAGCCATGGTCATTGAAAACATTTTTGACGGTCTGGTCCGCTATGCCAACCACTCGACAGCGGTTGAGCCGGCCCTGGCAGAAAAATGGGAAAGATCTCCGGACAATCTGGAATGGATCTTTCACCTGCGCTCCGGAGTCCGCTTTCACGACGGGTCTGATTTCAATGCCCGGGCTGTGGAATTTTCCTTTTTGCGCAAGATTGATCCTGAGCATCCCTATTTCAGTGAAGACTTCCAGCGCATGGATACTGCCTGGGAGGTGGTGAGCAGGGTCAAGGCTCTGGATGAAAAAACAGTCAGGGTGACTCTGAACCGTCCATATGCTCCGTTTCTGGATCTTCTGGCCAGGCATTCATCTTTTATTGTCAGCCCGTTAGCCGTAGAAAAACTGGGAGATGAATTTTACCGCCACCCAGTGGGCACAGGTCCGTTCGTGTTCCAGGACTGGGAACAGGGCAAAAGAATCACCCTGAGCCGGAACCCGGATTACTGGAGGGGCAGGCCTTATCTTGATCAGGTGGTTTTCCTGGTCATGCCCGATAACAGGGATCGCCTTCTGGCTCTGAAAACCGGAAGCGTCCACTGCATGGACGGAATTAATCCTGAAGATGTCCAGGATCTGACAAGAAGGCCAGACCTTGAGCTGGACTATGTTACCGGGCTGAACGTGGGTTATCTGGCCATGAATACGTCCAGGCATCCCTGGAGCAATCCCCTGGTCAGGCAGGCTGTCAATCACTCAATCAACAAGCAGGCCCTGGTCAGGCTTTTGTTCCGGGACCTGGGCGAACCGGCCCGGAATCCTATACCTCCCACCATGTGGGGATACAACCACCAGATCCGGGATTGGGAGCATGATCCGGAAAAGGCCGGGCTTCTTCTGGCCCAGGCAGGCCTGGAAAAGGGATTTGCCACAACCATCTGGACCACCAGAACGGCCCGGCCCTATATGCCTGATCCGGAAAGGACCGCCCGGGTTATCCAGGCCAACCTGGACGTGGTGGGGATCAGGGCCGAGATCAGGACCTTTGACTGGAGCGAGTATCTGGCCAGACTGTACAATGGAGAGCATGACCTGGCCCTGCTGGGCTGGATCGGCACAGGGGATCCGGACAATTTCTTTTACAACCTTTTTGACGCCCGTAATGCTGTCCCGCCCAGGGCCAGCAATATTTCCTTTTTTGAGGATTCCAGGGCTCAGGAACTCATGGCCCTGGCCAGAGAAGATATGGATATGGAGATCCGGGCCGGATACTACAGGGAATTGCAGGAAGTAATCCACAGAAAGGCCCCGTGGGTTCCCCTGGCTTATGCCCGCCAGGTCCTGGCCAGAAGGTCCGAGGCCAGGGACATTGTTTATCATCCCACCGGGGTGCACCGCTACTACCAGGCCTGGCTTGACCGGTGAGCAGGTGAGACCATTGAAAAAGAATTCAGCTGTATGGATCCTCTGCATGTTCCTGGTCCTGCCGGCTTTGCCGGTTCAGGCCGGGTCTGATCCCCAGCAGACCCTGATCATGGGCAGGAGCGTCCGGCCCGTCAGCCTGGACCCGGCCCTGGCCAGAGACAGGGAGTCCTCCCAGATCAGCAGCCATATTTTTGAAACCCTGGTCAGGGTTGAGGACAACGGGACAGGGCTGGAGCCGGGGCTGGCCCAGTCCTGGGCTGTCACTCCAGAAAAGGGGAGCTGGATATTTTTTCTGCGGCCGGGAGTTTTTTTTCATGACGGAACAGAGTTTGACGCTGAAGCTGCAGCCTTTTCCCTGGCCAGACTGACAGATCCGAACCATCCTTATTTTCTGGAAGACTCAGCCCTGGAGGCTGGAATCAGAAAAAACATCCAGAGGATCAATGTCCTGGACCGGCTGACTCTGCTCCTGGAGTTCCATGATCCGTCAGACTCGGTGTTAAGCGATCTGGCTCATCCCGGGACTGCCATGGTCAGTCCCGGGGCTGTGGAGAAACATGGCCCGGACTTCGGCTCCAGTCCCGTGGGCACCGGCCCCTTCAGGCATGTCCACGGCCTGGACAGGGGGGAGGTCATCCTGGAAAAAAATCCATCCTTTTGGGGTCCGGCTCCCATCCTGGACCGGGTAGTGTACAGATTTTTTCCGGACAACATGGATCGTTTCCTGGCCTTTAAAAACCAGGATATCCACGTGCTGGACGGAATCGAACCTACAGATATGCCCCGCCTGACCAGGCTGGCGGATATCCGTCTGTTCACCAGACCCGGCATGAGCACATCCTTTCTGGTCATGAATGTTGACAGGCCGCCCCTGGACAATATCCTGGTGCGCAGGTCCATAAGCCGGTCCATCAATAAGGAGGGCCTGGTTAAATACCTTTATCAGGGCCACGGAGTTCCTGCCTCTGGACTGCTTCCCCCGTCCATGGAGGGCTTCCGCCAGGATCTGGAGGGCAACGGGTATGATCCGGCCGGGGCCCGGGAACTCCTGATGGAGGCAGGACTGCCAGGGAGTTTTAAGGCTAATCTGTGGGTCATGGATTCGGCCAGACCGTATCTGCCCAGGCCGGTGGAAGCGGCCAGGCTTATTAAGGCAGGCCTGGCTGAATCCGGAATTCAGGTCCAGATCATGGCCATGGACTGGGTGTCTTTTGTGCAGGGCATAGTTGAAGGCAGGCATGACCTGGCCCTGCTGGGCTGGAGTCCCCAGACAGGGGATCCAGTTCATTTTCTGGATTCAAACCTGGGTCCGGACAATACCACGCCAGGCAGGGCCACCAATGTCACCTTCTGGCAAAGCCCTGTAATGGGAAGACTGCTGGATCAGGCCAGGGCCAGTCTGGACTCGGGGGAACGAACCCAGCTCCTTTACGCCATGCAGGAATTGATCAGCCAGGAAATTCCCCTGATTCCCCTGGCCCATCCCAACCTGGTAGTGGCTGCCCACGGAAACGTGACAGGGATCATTGTCCAGCCCAATGGCATTCTGCGGCTCCATTCTGCAGCAATCAAGCCGGTTGGAGAGTAAGGGTGATCAGGGATTTTTGGAAATACTCCAGGAGGCTGTCCATTCGGACCAGGCTGTCCATCACCCTGGTGCTGGCTGTTATCATCCCCATGGCCCTGGTCAGCCTGGGGAGCATGCACATGTATGTAGAGCGGGACCGGGAGGTGCTGCACCAGGACCTGCTCAATTCCCTGCACAAGGCTGAGCTGGTTCTGATCAGGCATATCAGACAGGCTGAAACCCTGGCCCAGCATCTGGCGACAATTGTCAGAACCATGCCTGAGGAAGAGATTCAGGGTTTCCTGGATGCCTCCCGGGATTTCTGGTTTTTGGGCCTGGTGGAAGTGTTTGACAGGGACAGGGCTCTTCTGGGCCGGAGTTTTGCTCAGCAGGCAGGTATTGATGAATATTTTCTGTCCAGGGCTGATCCCTTGCTCAAGGAGGTCCTGGAACTCAATGTCCAGACCGATCTGCGTCTGCTGGGCAAGGGCCTGGCTGTCCAGTCCGCAGTTCCAGTGATTGAGCCCGGGACCATGGAACCCGTGGGAGCGGTGGTGGTCACCTTTCCGGTGACGGTCCGGTTTCTGCAGTCAATCAAGGAGCAGGTTCTGACGGATTTGAGCATCATTCCTCTGTCCGGACAGGGCCTGATGGTCAGCACCCTCCAGGATGAGCAGGGTGTTTTTGTGACCCGGTTCTGGAGGGATGAACCAGATCAGTCTGCCCTGGACCGAAACAGGGGGCCTTTTTACAAACAGCTGGCCGGCAGCCAACTGGCCGTAGCCTATTCAGACCTGAAAAGCAGCCAGGATGAATCCCTGGCCCTGCTGGCTGTAAGCCTGGACCCGTCCATAATCAGCCAGAACATATCTCAAGGAATCAGGTTTATTACCCTGAGTTCCATGGCCGCCTTTGGTGTGGCCCTGCTCATGGGTTTTGTCACAGCCGCTTCATTTATCAACCCGCTAAGAAGATTGACCAGCAGTGTTGGTTCCGTGGCCCAGGGTGATCTGCACCAGAGGGTGGACATCAACAGGAAGGACGAGCTGGGTGAGTTGGCCGGAGCCTTTAATGAAATGACCTCCAGACTGGAAAAAAAGCATCAGGACCTGAACCGGGCCATTGAAGAGAAAAATCGATATTCAGCCAGACTGGAAGAGAACAGGATCAGGCTTGAGGAATTCAACCGGGAGCTTGAAGAAACCGTAATCAACCGGACCCGGGAGATTCTGGATAAAAACAGGGCGCTGAAGCAGGAAGTTCTGGAACGGCAGCGGACAGAGGCCAGGCTGGCCATGGAAAAGGAGCAGCTGGACGTTACCCTGCGCTCCATCGGGGACGGGGTCATAGTCACGGACATCCGGGCCAGGGTGGTGCTGATCAACCCGGCGGCTGAAGAGATCATCGGGGTCACAAAGGCTGACTCAGAAGACCGGGACCTGGAAGAAGTCCTGCAGACCCTGGACGTCGATGCCGGCCAGCCTGTTGAAAACCCGGCCCTTCAGGCCCTGGCCGCAGGCGATGTGGTTCAGATGGCTGGAAACACCAGGATCATCCATCAGGACGGTCAAGAGGTCTTTGTGGCCATCAGTTGTGCCCCTATCAGAGA
Source organism: Desulfonatronovibrio hydrogenovorans DSM 9292 (assembly GCF_000686525.1). NCBI lineage: Bacteria > Pseudomonadati > Thermodesulfobacteriota > Desulfovibrionia > Desulfovibrionales > Desulfonatronovibrionaceae > Desulfonatronovibrio > Desulfonatronovibrio hydrogenovorans. The sequence goes on along the minus strand of NZ_JMKT01000008.1, from coordinate 12,414 downwards.
TTTTCAGGGAGATATCAAAGGGAGCATCCTGATCATCAGGGATGTGTCTGGACAGCGCAAAATGGAACAGGACATGCTGAAGATCCAGAAGCTGGAGTCTCTGGGTCTGATTGCCGGGGGACTGGCCCATGACTTCAACAACATCCTCACAGCCATCGGCAGTCACATCAATCTGGCCAGGATTCATCTGCCCCATGGACTGGAAAATACCCTGGCCAAACTTGATCAGGCTGAAAAGGCCTGCTTGCGGGCCAGTGATCTGACCAGGCAGCTTTTGACCTTTGCCAAAGGCGGTGCTCCGGTCAGGCGCTGGGTTTCTCCGGGAGATCTGGTCCGTTCATCAGTAGAGTTCATTCTGGCCGGGACCAGGGTCAAGCCGGATTTCACCCTGCCCGAGGATCTGTGGATGGTTCATGTTGATCCAGGCCAGATCAGCCAGGTTATCAACAATCTGGTCCTTAATTCGGTCCAGGCCATGGAAGATGGCGGAGCCATCCAGGTTCAGGGGACCAATCTGGATCTGACCGGAACCCAAAAGGATATCCCTCTGAAGCCCGGCAGGTATGTGACTCTGTCTCTGACAGACAGTGGTGAGGGTATTCCGGAGGTTAATCTTTCCAAGATATTTGACCCCTATTTCACCACCAGGGCCACTGGCACAGGCCTGGGCCTGTCCATTGTCTACTCCATTGTCAAGCAGCATGACGGCCATGTCCGGGTCTGGTCTGAACAGGGCCGGGGAGCAACCTTTACCCTGTATCTTCCTGCCGGGGTTGGCCCGGAAATCCAGGAACCAGGGCTGGATGACCAGGATATGAAGGATACTACGGCCCGGGTCCTGTTCATGGATGATGAGGAGATGATCAGGGAGTCTGTGCAGGAACTGCTGCAGGCTGAAGGGTTTGAAGTAGATGTGGCAGCCCATGGACTGGAGGCTGTGGAAAAGTATGAAGCAGCCCTGAACCAGGGCCGGTCTTATCAGGTGGTGATCATGGATCTGACGGTCCCGGGGGGTATGGGAGGACTGGAAGCCATGACCAGGCTCAAGGAGATGGATCCGGGGGTCAAGGCAGTGGTATCCAGCGGGTACAGTCATGATCCGGTCATGGCTGGATATCTGGAATACGGCTTTGTGGAGGTCCTGGCCAAACCCTATCCATTGACAGAGCTGATCAGGGTCATCCGCAGGGTGGTCAGGGATCAGAGTTCGGCTGGCTGCCCCTGATTTCCGGATCCAGGGCTGTCCTGGGCGTTAAGCACAAAGTTCACCACCTGATCCACGCACTCATCCAGGGAGCAGTTATGGGTTTCCAGAATCAGGTCCGGGCTATCCGGCTCTTCATAAGGAGCTGAAATGCCGGTGTAGTTTTTAATCTTGCCCTGCCTGGCCAGCTTGTAGAGTCCTTTGACATCCCGCTGTTCACAGACTTCCAGGGGACATTTGACATAGACTTCAAAGAACTTGGCACAATTGATCAGGCTTTTGCAGCGGTCCCGGTCTGCCTGCAAAGGCGAGATAAAGGCGGTCAGGCAGATGATTCCGGCATCCAGAAAGAGCTTGACCATCTCGGAAATGCGGCGCAGGTTCTCAGCCCGGCCCTCAGGGGAAAAACTCAGGTCACTGCAAAGCCCCTGGCGGACATTGTCTCCGTCAAAGACATAGGTCAGCCGGCCCAGCTGGTGCAGCCTTTCCTCAACTGCATGGGCAATGGTGGATTTGCCTGATCCGGACAGGCCGGTGAACCACAGGACCATGCTTTTCTGGTTAAGCAGATCCTCCCTGCGGCTGCAATTGATATTTCCCCGGTAAGGGACGGTGTTGGGACACTTCAAGATTCTGCCTCCTGCTAGGCCCTGAAGATCAGGCCGGGTATTTCCTGGAAAAAGCCTCTGGTGTCCAGGACCGGGGTCTTGAAACTGGTGGCCTGGATGTCCCGGTACTGGTCATGGGCAGTACATAGAATGATCAGGTCGTATCCGCTGATGTCCACAGGCACGGATTTTCGTCCTGCATAACGGGCGTATTCCCTGGACGGCTTTATTACCGGGACAAAGGGGTCGTTGTAGAAGACTTCTGCTCCCTTTTGTTCCAGGAGTTCCATGATCCGGTAGGTGGGGGACTCACGGTCATCATCTACATTGGCCTTGTAGGCCAGGCCCATGAGCAGAATGCGGGAGTTTTTCAGGGGTTTTGCATTTTCATTAAGCACTTCCGAGGCCCTCTGGACTACGAAGTAGGGCATGGAGGTGTTGATTTCACCGGCCAGTTCAATGAACCTGGTGGCCACATCATACTCCCTGGCCTTCCAGGTCAGATAAAAGGGGTCAATGGGTATACAATGTCCGCCAAGGCCTGGTCCAGGATAAAAGGGCATGTATCCAAAGGGCTTGGTGGAAGCGGCCCTGACCACCTCAAAGATGTCGATGTCCATCTTCATGAAGGCTGTCTTAAGCTCATTGACCAGGGCGATATTCACGCTTCTGAAAATGTTTTCCATGAGCTTGACTGCTTCTGCCGTGCCAGTGGAAGAGACCGGAATGACCCGGTCAATGACCTTGCCGTACAGGGCCAGGCCCACTTCCAGGCAGTCCACAGTGGAACCGCCGCAGACCTTGGGGATGGTCCGGGTGTTGAAGTCCGGGTTGCCCGGGTCCTCGCGTTCCGGAGAATAGACCAGATAGATGTTCTGCCCCACCACAAAGCCCATCTGCTCCAGCCGGGGTCTCAGTTCTTCTTCAGTGGTCCCGGGATAGGTGGTGGACTCCAGGGAAATGACCTGTTCATGCCTTAAGTGGGGCAGGATCTCCTCCATGGAAGAAATAACATAACTTAAATCCGGCTCCCGGTGCTTGTCCAGGGGGGTGGGTACGCAAAGGATCAGGGCGTCAGCCTCTGCAGCCCTGGAAAAGTCGGTGGAGACCTCAAGGGTTCCGGCCTGGACCGCCCTGGCAATGGGCTGGGCCGGGATGTGCTTGATATAGCTCTGACCCTCCAGGATCATGTCCACCTTGTTCTGGTCTATGTCCAGCCCCAGGACCGGATATCCCACTTCCAGGTAGCGAAGAGCCAGGGGCAGTCCCACATAACCCAGGCCGATGATCCCGATCTTGGCCTGACCGCTGTTCAGCTTTTCCAGGAGTTCATGTTTCATGGCGATTATTCCTTTTCTTGATGTATCGGCAAAAAAGAGACCTGATGATCAGCTTTAGTCATTCAACTAGGATGCTCATAATAAAAATGACCTGATTGTACAAGAATAAAGAGTGAACTGATGGCTCGGGTAATGGGGCTTAGGCTTGTGCCATACATTGGCCCGAATTTCATGCTACTTAACAAATGGCTCTTGAGATGTCCTTCTTGGTCCTGAACCCAGGGAATTTTGATCCTGAATTGAAGCGATTTTTCTTTGTCATTGTGAACCCGGCATCCATCTGAACCGGTAGAAACCCCATCTGTCCAGTGATAGGGTACAGATGGGTGAAAAGAGGTCAGAGCGAAACTATAACGGCTGAATACTGCTTGAAAAAAAACTTGAATATTTTTAAACAAGGCTCCTGGGATTCACATGTTCATGCCAGGGAAGTAAAGCCTAAAATCATACAAACGGCTTGGTTGGGATTTCTCTCGCCACAGAGACCGGGAAAAGGTATTTTTTCATTCCCACTGGTTGCAGGAATGAAATTAGGGCCTCTTCCCTGAGGCGAGCAGGTTGTTCTATATACCCCGGCTTGATGGATATGAATACTATATCTCTTTCCCGGGTTTTTATTTTTTCTGTCCTGCAGCCCCAAGCCTGGACAGGTCAAATAAGAGGGTTCTTTACGCAACAGAGAGGACTCTTTGCTTAAAATTACGTTTAAATTTTTTGGTCAAGACTAGAGACAGGCTGGCAAACAGTTCTGAATGATGCCGGGACTGTAACTTGCTGCCAAATCAGGAGCAGGAATGGAAAAATCGGGAACTCGGATGACATGTAAGGAAAACTCAGGACCAGTCAGTTATGATGATGAAATCGACCTGATGGAGCTGGTCATGGTGTTATGGCGCAGGAGGTGGCTGGGAGTCATGATCTTTGTCCTGGCTGTTGCAGGGGCCGGGGCATACCTGGCTGCTGCGCCCAGGATTTATGAAGCAGAAGCCAGAATCATGATCGGCCAGATTGATGAAAAATTTTTTGCTGGTCAGTCAGGGGGTGTGACCCTGATGGAAGACGGGGTCAAGCTCTCTTCCCGGCTTGCAGAGTCTGCCTCTGGGCTGGCCATGGAAAAGGCTTTTCTGGCTTCTGCCGGTCTGGAAGGCAGAAGCAGGAATAATTTTGCCATCAAGGTGCAGGGAAGGGATCAGGACCAGGTGTATCAGCTGATCCAGAGCTTATTGAATCAGACCCTTGAAGAGCATCAGGATATCTTTGACCGCCTTATAAAGCCTCACAGGGAGAGGCTGGATTTTGTTCGCCAGCAGATCCTGCTGGTCCAGGAAATGCTGGACTCCATTGCTGAGTTTGGATCGCTCTCAGGTCCGGAAGCAACTCTGGCCTACCTGGAAAAGAGCCGTCTGCTAACAGAGCTGAGCAGCCTGAACGGGTTACAGGTGAATTTTGAACTGGGTCTGGATCCAGTTCGCGCTTACCCCAGTCTTGTCCTGACCATGCCGGGTTATCCAGAGCAGCCAGTTAGTCCAAGGGTCCATCTTGTCCTGGCGTTGTCCATGGTTTTAGGCGGGATGCTGGGCATTTTCGGGGTCTTTCTGGCTGAGTTCGTGTCCAATGCCCGAAAGAGAATCAAGGACGGGCCTTAAACCAGGGTCCAGGTTTTTATTCTGCCTGGCCGGCTGAAAAGACTGGGCCCTTCGACGTTAGCCGTGGGTTTTGGTCAAAACCACTGATTAATGTCCAGGAACCAGAATAATTAGCCTTCTTATCAGCGTGAATCAGGGCAGTCAGCGGCAAGAAACTCTTTTCTTTGTCTTTGATGTGTTAAGAACGAAGCCCCAGAAAAATCCGGCTGCAGATCACGCAGATCTTTGCTGATAAGAAAGGTTAAAATCTCTTTTTCCCTGTCTTTTATGTCTTGAGAAATCAAGCCTTCCTCTTCAGGATGTCTGCCTTGTCCAGGCCCCTGGATGTATGAAAGACCTGGATCTTGGTACTTTGGTACTTTTTAATTTTCCTGCTCTGGTCTGTCCCTGATCATCCGGTGGAGAGGGATAAGCCAAAATTTAGGTTCCTGGTCCATTGTAATCACACTTAAGATGAAATATGCAATGGCTATGTTGGGAACACAAAAGTCATTTGTCTTAGGAAGGCTTAAGATATGGTCCTGGCAGTACGTTTTCCAGCTCAGACAGGGAAGCGAAAGCCGTGATTGACCAGGTCCAGTCCCTGCCTGGCGCAGTTGCCCTGACAGTTGTCTTTTTTTCAAGCCTCTGCCTGACCCTTGTCCTTAGTCCTGTATCGGTCCGGGTGGCTAGAAAAATGAACGCAATTGACAGACCCTGCTCCAGAAGGGTCCATAGGGGCTGCGTTCCCCGCCTGGGCGGTCTGGCCATGGCAGCCGCCTTTTTCCCCATCCTGGTCTTTTTTTTCAGGTGGGACTCCCATGGGGCGGCCTTTATCTGCGGGGCCGGCCTGGTCTTTCTGGCCGGAGTCATGGATGACCGGTCCGGAATATCGCCCAGGAGCAAGTTTCTGCTGCAGGTGGCTGCGGTTAGTGTATTCATGCTTCTCAGCGGCAAAACAGTGACCAATCTGGGGGACATCCTGGGAACAGGCTCCATTGCAACGGGATGGTTCTCTCCTGCGCTGACCATAGTAGCCATGACCGGTGTTATTAATGCCTTTAACCTGTCCGACGGCCTGGACGGCCTGGCTGCGGGTCTGGCCGGCATTGCCTGCATCTTTTTTATTCCCTTTGCCTATGCCCAGGAAAACTGGAATTACCTGGTGATTCTGGTTGCCCTTCTGGGTACAATTCTGGGGTTTCTCCGCTTCAACACCCATCCGGCCAGGCTGTTCATGGGCGATTCAGGGAGCCTTTTGCTCGGTTTTGTCATGGCCTGTACAGCCGTCGTCCTGACTCAGGGGCAGGGGGCATCTGCCATTTATGACTACGGCCCGGTGACCGCCCTGATCATCCTGAGTTTGCCTGTGGCCGATACCCTGTATGTGATGTTCAGGAGGATTCTGCAGGGACGCAGCCCGGTCCGGCCGGACCGGGAACATCTTCATCACCGCCTCCTGAAGATGGGACTCAGCCATCAGCTTACGGTCAGCAGTATCTACGCCCTGATGTTCGGCATGGGCATCCTGGCCTGGTTTGTCAGGCCCTGGCCTGAATGGAGTCAGTTCTACCTGGTGCTGGGCATTTATGGATTTTTGTATCTGGTCCTTTACCTGGTGGAAAAGCTAAGTGTTAATCAGAACAGAAAGCTGACTCTTATTTTGCGGCTTGCCCCGGCATCCAGAATAGGCAGAAAGGTCATGGGCTGGACTTCCCGGAACAGCAGGCTCCTTTATCTGATCTTCTGGAGTGTTTTGTTCGGGTTGTGCCTGGCAGCCCCTGGCCTGGCCCTGGAACTGAAATACTATATTGTCTTCACCATCCTCTTTGGTCTGCTGTTTTTTTCCTGGAGAGGGAACACAGCCAAGGCCGGGATCAATCATGCAGTCCTTTTTTTTCTGACCTACACTCTGATCCTGGTTCTGAATCTTGCATTTGGTCCTGGGACCTGGTTTACCCCGGCAATGTCAGTCCTTTCCGGCGCTGCCCTGGTCCTGGTCGGAGCCAGGGTCATGTTCACCAGGCGACTCAGGGTGCTCTGGCCGGGAAGTCTTGAGATCCTTCTGCTGGGCATGGCCCTGACCGCTCCCATCATCCTGCACTACACAGTATATGTAGACCAGGAATTCAGAAGACTGATGCAGCTTGCCTTTTTTCAGACATTTCCTCTGTTCCTGCTCAACAGGGCATATCTGCGCAGGAATTCTCATTTTTACAAAAAATTCATGGTCTTTCTTGTGGCAGCCCTTGTGGTACTGATGTTCTAGCCTGGCTTATCCGGCCTGAAAACTGGTTCTTTGGTCTGGAAAATTGTTCTGGAAGAAATACAGTCCTTTTATCAGTGAGAATCAGCCCAATCAGCGTCAAAATTCTTCTTTCTTTGCCCTTGATGCTTGGAGAGTAAAGCCAGAAGGTTCCGGCCGCAGGTCTCGACATATTGATGCTGACAAAGGCACAAGCAACCTCTTGATCAGCGAGAATCAGCGCGATCAGCGGCAAAAATGCTTTTGCTTTATGTCTTCATCCTCGGCAGCAGGGCATCTATGCTCTGCGGAAGATTTCAAGGCAGAAGAGGTTTAACCGCTGATCTCGCAGATTTCCGCAGATGGAAGAAATAAGAATCTCTTATCAGCGCAAATCAGCGCCATCAGCGGCTAAAACTGTCTTTTTTCTTTGTATTTTGTATTATGTTTCCTCCAGCGGCAGCAGGACACCTATGCTCTGCGGAAGATCTCAAGCCAGAAGAGATTTAACCGCTGATCACGCTGATTGACGCTGATAAGAATAACTAAAATATCCTGATCGTTACAGGTCAGTGCTGTCAGAGATTATAGCTCTTTTTCTTTCTGTTCAGTGTGTTAAGAATGAAGCCAGAAGAGTCTGGCCGCAGGTCTCGACATATTGATGCTGACAAAGGCACAAGCAACCTCTTGATCAGCGAGAATCAGCGCGATCAGCGGCAAAAAATCTTACTCTTTGCCCGTGATGCCTCAAGAATGAAGCCAGAAGAGACTTGGCCGCAGATCTCGCAGATCTCCGCAGATGGAAGAGATAAGAACCTCTTATCAGCGGGAATCAGCGCCATCAGCGGCTAGAACTGTCTTATTTCTTTGTATTATGTTTCCTCCAGCAGCAGCAAGGCATCTATGCTCTGTGGAAGATCTCAAGGACAGAAGAGGTTTAACCGCTGATCACGCTGATTGACCCTGGTAAAGGCCAGAGGGAATGCATCTCAGGCCGAACCTGCAATAGCCTTTGAGCAGCAGAGTTAACATAGAAGGAATCAGCATGGACATGGTAAAATTCGAGCACGTTGAATCGAAAGTTTTGGAAATCCGGGGTGTCAAGGTCATTTTGGACAGTGATCTGGCGGAACTCTACGGCGTGGAGACCAAACGGATCAACGAGGCTGTCAAGAATAATCCCGACCGCTTTCCTTTGGACTACATCACTGAGCTGTCCCACAAAGAGAAAAGTGAACTGGTCGAAAATTTCGACCGGTTCAAACGCCTTAAGCACTCATCAGTACCGCCCAAGGCTTTTACCGAAAAAGGCCTGTACATGCTGGCCACGATTCTGAAAAGCCCCAAAGCAGTCCAGACAACGTTCGCCATCATTGAAACTTTTGCCAAGATCAGGGAATTCTCCCGGAACATCAAGACCCTTTCCTCTGTTCAGGACAAGGCCGAACAGCAGTCCCTGATGCGTAAAAGCGGAGAAATCATTGCCGAGATTCTTGACGATGAACTCCAGACAACGGATACGGAAACAGTCGTTGAGCTGAACTTCGCGGTGCTCAAGTTCAAGCATACGATCAAGAAGAAAGGTAAATGAGTAGCTTATGCGGGTCTGACCCCCATGCCAATACAGAAGAAGCTGGCCGCTGATCTCACAGGCTGACCCTGATAAAGGCCAGAAGGAATTCTCCTATCAGCGTAGATCAGTTTGATCAGCGGCTAAAACTGTCTTATTTCTTTGTATTATGTTTCCTCCAGCCCTCTGTGTCAATGAGAGTGAGACATTGACCATGTGAGAATTTAAGCAAGGGCGGTTAAAGTGGATTTTATGAACATATTATAAACCATTTCAAATTTTTAGTTTACACATTAAATACTATGCTATAAGCACAATGAACCAATTTAGACCATCATAGTTGATGCAAATTTTGTGGCTCAAAAAGTAATTTTTGTTTGGCAAAAAATAAGAGATTTCAGTTTTTCTAATTTTTTAGCCAAACGGTTATGTTACAAAGACAAAGACAGAGGAGTTACAAAGACAAGTAATTGGCAGTTACAAAGACAAGAAAAATGAGTTACAAAGACAAGTTTTTTTGTTGGTTTTTTATCTATTAAAATCATAATTTTTACCCAGTGGACTGGTATTAGGAAATCCTCATAGGAAATAAGGATGATCAGCGGGAATCAGCGCCATCAGCGGCAAAAAATTTCTTTGCTCTTTGCTTTTTTCCTATTCCCGGCAGCAGGGCACCTATGCTCTGCGGAAGATTTCAAGGACAGAAGAGGTTTAACCGCAGATCACGCTGATTGACGCTGATAAGAGGTTCCATTATCTGCCAAATATTTCAAGACGCCTTGCCTTTGGCATGAGTAGCAGCCTTGAGCAGGCCTTGTTTAGCAGTGTGAGGCGCAGCTGTCACCGGGCACTGATACGGAACCACTTGGGGTCACCCTATGGTCACCTTAATGGAGCCGGAGTCCCCTCCAGGGGATTTCATGGGGGTGCCAAAGTATTTTGGACCTGCCCTGAGGGCCTGTAGGTCTGACCATGAAAACCACCATTCCTGGCAGCTGCGGCTGGCTGGACGTATCCCTATGCTCAGGAACCGAGCTTTTTTTACCAAGGCAAGAGTCGATCCAGCCCAACACCGGTAAAGATAAATTTCATTATAATAAATTAAATTATAATAATTGACAGGGGCAATGTGGGTGAGTATGGTTTTGACATGACTCATTTTGTTGGCAGAAACAAGGAAATTCAATTTCTTGAGGATGAGTTTGCCCAGGACAGGGCCTCGTTGGTAATCCTTTATGGTCGTCGAAGGATAGGAAAAACCACCCTGATCAAGCAGTTCATTCAGGAAAAGAATGTTTTTTATTTTGTGGCTACAGAAGAATCAGAGCGGGAAAACAGGAGGAATTTCCAGCACGCAGTCTCGGATTTCACCCATAATCCCTTGTTGAAAAAAGATGTCCTGCTGGAATGGGATGAGATCTTTTCCGTACTTAACAAGCATCAGCCGGATAAAAAGAAGATTATTGCCATTGATGAGTTTCAATACCTGGGAAAGGCCAGGGTATCCTTTCCTTCGATTTTTCAAAAAATCTGGGATCAGATGCTGGCCGAGTCCAGGGTCATGGTCATTCTCTGCGGTTCTCTCGTGGGCATGATGGTCGAGCAGACCCTCTCCTATTCCAGTCCGCTGTATGGCAGACGGACCGGGCAGATCAGGCTGGATCAGATCGGGTTTCAGGATTATGGACTTTTTTTCAGGCAGTCCGAGGACATCAACCTTATTGAATACTATGCTGTGACCGGGGGGGTGCCCAAATATATTGAACTGTTTTCACCAGACCCGGACATTTTTCAGGCCATGGAAAAAAATATCCTGTCCAAGCAGAGTTTTTTATTTGAAGAGCCGGTGTTTTTACTGGAAAAAGAATTTGGTGAAACAGGAACCTATTTTTCCCTGATCAAAACCATTGCAGCTGGGAACAGAAAGCTGGGCAAGATCGCTTCTGCCCTGGGTCTTAACCAGTCCGGGCTGACAAAATATCTCAAAACTCTGCAGGAACTGGATCTGATTGTCAGAGAAGTTCCGGTCACGGAAAAGAATCCGGAAAAAAGCAAAAAAGGCCTGTACCGGATTACAGACAATTTTATCAGCTTCTGGTTCAAGTTTGTTCATCCCTACAGAAGCTATCTGGAGATGGAGCATACTGAAATAGTTATTAAAAAGATCAAAGATCAATTCCGGTCAAGTCATGTCAGTTTTGTGTACGAAGACATATGCAGGCAGTGGCTTATGCAGCAGGGGCTTGGGGATTTGCCGCACATTCAGCTGATCCAGGCGGGCAGGTGGTGGAGCAGGGATGTGGAGATAGATCTGTTAGGCATCAGTGAGAACCTGGAACATGCTGTATTTGGTGAGTGCAAATATACTGCAGGACCTGTGGATGCAGATGTTTACTGGCATTTGAAGGAAAAGGCCAAAAGCGTTATTTTGCCGGAGGTTTCCAAGAAGCACTATGTTTTCTTCAGCCAGTCCGGCTTTACAGAAGCCATGATGAATCTGGCTGGATCTCAGGACAATGTGCATCTGGCGACCATTGCCTGAATGGCTCGACAAAAGAACTCTTATCCTTTGCCTTGATGCTTGGAGAGTAAAGCAGAAGAGTCTGGCCGCTGATTTCGCAGATCTCCGCAGATGGAAGAAATAAGAACCTCTTGATCAGCGAGAATCAGCCCAATCAGCGGCTAAAACTGTCTTTTTTCTTTGTATTTTGTATTATGTTTCCTCCAGCAGCAGGGCATTTATGCTCTGCGGAAGATCTTAAGGACAGAAGAGGTTTAACCGCTGATTTCGCAGATCTCCGCAGATGGAAGAAATAAGAATCTCTTATCAGCGCAAATCAGCGCCATCAGCGGCAAAAAAATCTTATTGTCTTTGATCTTTGCATTTTGATTTATAAGCCATTAGCGGATAAAGATACATCATGTCTAATTATCTGTACAAAAAGGAATCCTACGCCATCATTGGTGCTGCCATGGACGTATATAATGAACTTGGTCCAGGTTTTCTGGAAGTCATTTATCATGATGCCATCAAAATTGAGCTTGCAGAGCAAGGTATACCTTTTGAGTCGGAAAAGGCGTTGCATGTATATTACCGAGGGCATACTCTGGCACATGAATATGTTGCCGACCTGATCTGTTATGACCGCATACTGGTTGAACTTAAGGCTCAAAAAGAAATTCATGATGCACACCTGTCCCAGGTCCTGAATTATCTCAAAGCCACCGGCCTGGCTCTTGGCTATGTGATAAATTTTGGAAACCCGGACAAGCTCAAGTGGCAAAGGGTGCTGATGTCTGACAACCTGATCGAAGATGAACTTTGATTTATCAGTGGGAATCAGCCCAATCAGCGTCAAAATTCTTCTTTCTTTGCCCTTGATGCCTTAAGAATGAAGCCAGAAGAGATTTAACCCCAGATCTCCATAGCTTGACGGAGATAAAGGCAAAAGAAACCTCTTATCAGCGGCTAAAACTGTCTTTTTTCTTTGTATTTTGTATTATGTTTCCTCCAGCGGAACGTGTCAATGAAAGTGAGACACATTTCACAATAGTTTAAGCAACATTCTCTTTAGTACTGGGTTTGTTGATCCAAACCTCAGAAGGAAGCTGGGAATGTTGCGGTTGTCTGTATTTGAACCTCATGGGGTTTTTCATATATGCCTTGTTCAGAACTTGATTTCTGGAGGAGATAACCTGTTCAGCCTGACCATAGTGGACTTGAGCCGGGGTTAAAAGGCTTATGCCCACATGTTTATGTTCATGGTTATACCAGGAGAAGAAATCACGGCCAAAAGAGCGTGCATCCTGAAGACAGCCAAA